>NZ_BTRL01000001.1:0-433905 GCF_054771475.1 Bacillus sp. MN7755 | reverse complement strand
GATAACGCGAAAGATCGTCCGACAATGATCAAAGTAGACCTTTTACAAAATGGTAAAGTAGTAGACACAAAAGAAGTAACAGCGGAAACAAACTGGAAGTATACGTTTGAAAAACTCCAAGCATACGATGCAAACGGAGTAGCGTACAAGTATGAAGTGAAAGAACAGCCAGTAGCCGGATATGAATCCAAAGTAAGTGGTACTGACATCACGAATACAAAAGTAGCGAAATTGACAGTAGAAGGAACAAAAACATGGAACGATAACAACGCAACAGATCGTCCAAGCACAATCAAAGTAGACTTGCTACAAAACGGAAAAGTAGTAGATACAAAAGAAGTAACAGCGGCAACAAACTGGAAATATGCATTTGCAGATGTAGAAGCATATGACGCAAATGGAGTAGCGTACAAGTATGAAGTGAAGGAACAGCCAGTAGCAGGATATCAATCTGACGTACACGGTTATGACATCACAAATACAAAAGTAGGCGAAACAAAAGTAGAAGGAACGAAAACGTGGAACGATAATAACGCAACAGATCGTCCAAGCACAATCAAAGTAGACTTACTACAAAACGGAAAAGTAGTAGATACAAAAGAAGTAACAGCAGAAACAAACTGGAAGTATACGTTTGAAAAGCTCCAAGCATACGATGCAAATGGAGTAGCGTACAAGTATGAAGTGAAAGAACAAGCAGTAGCCGGATATGAATCCAAAGTAAATGGTACTGACATCACGAATACAAAAGTGGGCGAAACGAAAGTAGAAGGAACAAAGACGTGGAACGATAACAACGCAACAGATCGTCCAAGCTCGATTAAAGTAGACTTACTACAAAACGGAAAAGTAGTAGATACAAAAGAAGTAACAGCAGCAAGTGAATGGAAGTACATGTTTGAAAAACTGCAAGCATACGATGCAAACGGAGTAGCGTACAAGTATGAAGTGAAGGAACAACAGGTAGCCGGATACAAGTCTGAATTAAAAGGTTATGACATCACAAATACAAAAGTGGGCAAAACAAAAGTAGAGGGAACGAAAACATGGAACGATGATAATGCGAAAGATCGTCCGGAAATGATTCAAGTAGACCTTCTACAAAATGGTACAGTGATTGCGACGCAAGAAGTAAGCAAAGCAACAGGCTGGAAATACGAATTCAAAGATTTAGCAGCATACGATGCAAATGGAGTAGCGTACAAGTATGAAGTGAAAGAACAACCAGTAGCAGGATACCAATCTGACGTACACGGTTATGACATCACAAATACAAAAGTAGGCGAAACAAAAGTAGAAGGAACGAAAACATGGAAAGACGATAACGCGAAAGATCGTCCGGAAATGATTCAAGTAGACCTTCTACAAAATGGTACAGTGATTGCGACACAAGAAGTAAGCAAAGCAACAGGCTGGAAATACGAATTCAAAGATTTAGCAGTATACGATGCAAACGGAGTAGCGTACAAGTATGAAGTGAAAGAACAACCAGTAGCAGGATACCAATCTGACGTACACGGTTATGACATCACAAATACAAAAATCAAGGACGAACCAAATGTAGATCCAAAAGATCCAAGCACAGATCCGAAAGATCCAAGCACAGATCCGAAAGATCCAAGCACAGATCCGAAAGATCCAAGCACAGATCCGAAAGATCCAAGCACAGATCCGAAAGATCCAAGCACAAATCCAAAAGATCCAAACACAAATGCAGAAGAAAATAGCGATTCAAAAGTTCCACCTACTACAGAAAATGATAAGCCAACATTACTTCCCAACACAGGAGGAACATCAGCAGAAATGAGTTCAATTCTTGGAGGTATGGTATTGTTCCTTTTAGGTGGAATCCTACTCGCTCGTCAGCGAATAAAATAATAAAAAAGCTTTAGATTATTGATTACACTGTAATCTGAGTAGCTGACAAATTAAAAAATTACTATTTGATATTGCTCCCTTTGGGTAAGTATTCAAAAACACTTCACGATAAAGTGAAGGGAAGAATGCAGCCTGAAGGGTTTTTTTATAGAAAAAGAGAACAGTTTCAAGGTGGACTCAATCAGCGTCCCTAAAGCGATAACAAAACCGTCTTTAAAAAGCCTATTATCCATTGGACCATAAGCTTAGAGCATGGTATCGCATGTAATGTAAGGTCAATGCTATACAATAAATGTGTTTTTATTTATATATTACGATTTTAATTATACACGATAATACCATGTAATAAATATGCTTTTATGCATATTTATTTTTTTATTTTTTTTTCAATAAATAGCCACCGATTAATCGGTGGCTTGAAATAGTATTAAGCGGCTTTTTGTTCTGTTTTCACGGTAGATTGAAGGCTATTATGGACGCCTGTACCAATAACCTCTAATGCCATTTTCATACGTTCAGGTGAAATGTTCTCAAATACGTTATCTTGAGGTGTGTGATATACCTTCTCGATATGATAGATTAATGGATTCCAACTATCTACTCCCATCCAAATAAATAGAGCCGCAGGAATGCCAACTTCAGCAAACGGTACGTGATCACTAGAGCCAAATTTCCCTTGAAGAACGAGGTCATTATTTAATTGTTTACCTGCTTGTAAGGCTGCGTCTGTTACAAGGTTTGTAGAACCGTTAGGCGTCATAGCATATAAATTCTTTGCCTTATCGTAATTTGTTGCAACCATGTCTGCGTTAAAGACACCTAAAATTCGATCGCGTTCTTTTTGGGATAGACTATTAACGTAATAATCGGAGCCAAGTAAGCCAGTCTCTTCAGAACCAAAAGCAATAAAACGAATTTCTTTATCAGTTTCTACATTTTGAAAAGCACGAGCTAACTCTAATACTAATCCTGTACCAGAAGCATTATCGTTTGCTCCAGGTGCTCCAACTACACTATCATAGTGCGAACTTACAACGACAGCTTTTTCATTACCTGTACTGTTTTTTGGTTTCTTTTTAGCGATGACGTTTAAGGATTTTAAATTAGATTCATGTCTCGCTTTTAGGGAAAGAATTGTTGTCCCTTTTTTAGCGATTTCTTCTTTAAATGCATTTCCTTGCGCATAAGCAAGACCAAAGACAGGAATAGATTGCTTTTTCGTTAGGCGGGGATTGAAGGTTTGTCCATAATTTCCGCGTCCACCAATTAAACTGTATAAAAGGACACCTTTTGCTCCTTTGCTAACAGCATTTTCAACTTGTTTATTGTAGTCTGCTACTGTTGTTCCCCTTTCAAATAGAACAATCTTTCCATTTACTTCATTTGGAATATCCTCTAATTTTGTCCCATCTTGAACAAAGATAAGAGGAGCTGTAACAGCTTCTGTAGAAATTAGTGCGTTAGGAGCAGCGCCAGCTTGCCAATTACGCTTTGTGGATAATGGGGATTCAATAAAGCCAACGTACTGATCTGGCACTTGAAATGGTTGATAGTCTACTTCATAGCCCATTGATTTAAGTTGCATACCAACGTAGCGAGAAGCCCATTCTTCTGATTTTGTCCCACCAGGGCGAGGACCAATTGTTTCGGATAAGAAACGGATGTGTTCGATGGCGCGGCTTGCATCAACTTGTTTTGTGATAGGTGAAGTCTGTGTGATTTCTGACGTGGAATTAGCTTTGGCTTGTCCAATTGGAGCCAAGCTAACAGCGAGTGATACAGCAAGCAAAGAGCTTACTATTTTTTGTTTTAAAGATTTTTTCATTTTTTCCTCTCCTATTCTTCTATTCTCTCTGACTGACAAAAGAAGACGGATAACGACTTTATTTTACCTTTATATTTTTTATTTTTCAATATTCTGACATTGATAAATAAAAAATACTATATGCATATTTGCATATTTTTGGTGGAGATATGTATGCTATCATTTTAAATGAAGGTTCGCTTTCTGCTTGGAAAGCTCCTACATTGCATGAATCTAGTGTACCCAAACTTTAGATTATGTAGAGAAAAGAATCCACTGTAGGGTTTCTTTTCTCGTGTTTGAATCATGTGATGATAAATATGTTTCCGCATTTCATAATTATCATCAGTGATATATGTAAGGCATCCATATGAAAATACGAGGCTGTTCAAAGGTTTTCCGTACTTTTGGGCAGCCTCACCCCGTTAAAAAGGTGGTGCCTTGATGCACCACCTTTTATTTATATAAATTTTTGCATACCTAAAAGTAATAAAAAATAGCCGTTTGGTAGGTTTCTGCTACCAAACGGCTATTTTTTATATTTCTGTTAAAATAATCGGTTCGCCGCGAGTTACGACAACTGTATGTTCACATTGTGCAACAAGACTTTTATCAGGTGTAACGAATGTCCAACCATCATCGCCACGTTCGATAATGTGATCAGCTTTCATAGAAATGAATGGTTCTACAGCGATAACAAGACCGTCTTTTAGAAGCGCATTATCCATTGGGTCAAAGTAACTTAAAATGTGATTTGGTGCTTCATGTAAGCTAAGACCAATACCGTGACCAGTTAGGTTTTGAATCACATTGTATCCATTTTTATGTGCAAAGTTTGAAACAGCACGCCCAATTTGGTTTTGTTTTGAACCAGCTTTAACTTTTTTCATTGCTGCCCAAAATGCATCAACAGCTGCTTGGCAAAGCTTTTCTTTTGCTTCATCTTCTCCAAGTACAAATGAAATACCTGTATCTGCATAATAACCATCAAGTGCAGCAGATACGTCGACATTTACAAGGTCGCCTTCTTTCAATACGCGATCTCCGGGAATACCGTGAGCAACTTCTTCGTTTACACTGATGCAAGTTACGCCAGGGAAATCATATTCTTTTTCAGGTGCAGAAATAGCACCATGCTCATCTAATATTTTTTTACCGATCAAATCTAGCTCTTTCGTTGTCATGCCTGGCTTTGCTTGTTTTTTCATTTCTTCACGTGCAAGCGCAACGATGCGGCCGATTTTTCGTAAGCCTTCTAAATCTTGTTCATTACGAATAATCATGAAAACCACTGTCCTTCCTCGAATATATATCTTACCCGATTGTATCATGTTTATTTTCGTCCTGCTACTCGCTTGCAGTATGCGGGGTGATTCGTCTCATAAGGAATACATGACAATTGTCATATCGATGTTATGACGCATCATACTGTTTCCTAAGTTTTCCAAGTAATACAATGTAAATATAAGAAACAGCGGGGGTGAAGAGATGGAAAAGATTATTGAAGTAAATAGTGTTTCTAAAACATTTAAACATAAAAACGCAGTAAATAACGTTTCATTTCATGTGAATAAAGGAGAAATCGTAGCATTACTTGGACCGAATGGTGCAGGGAAAACGACGACGATGTCGATGATGCTTGGATTAAAGGATCCGACGGAAGGAACTGTTTCTATATTTGGAAAGAGTCCAAAACATAGAGATGTTCGTAATAGCCTCGGCGCGATGCTACAAGAAGTAAGTGTCATTGATAGCATTACAGTCGAAGAGGCAATTGAGTTATTCCGTAGCTATTATACGAATCCGGTAGCGAAAGAAACGCTACTACAGTTATCAAATTTAAAATCGGAGCGAAAGCAAAGATGTGAGAAATTATCAGGTGGGCAAAAAAGAAGATTGAACTTTACGCTCGCACTTGCGGGAAATCCGGATTTACTATTTTTAGACGAACCGACAGTTGGAATGGATATTACGTCTCGAAGAACATTTTGGGAAACAATTCGAAAGTTAGCAAGTGAAGGGAAAACGATTATTTTAACGACGCACTATTTAGAAGAAGCGGATGCGTTGGCGAATCGTATTTTATTGTTTGCGAACGGAAAGATTATCGCAGATGGTACACCGGATGAGATGAAGGCGACGATTTCGCGAAAAACAATTACGTTTTATTCGAAGGAAAGTATTCCTACAAGATTGCTAAAGGAATTACCACATGTAACAGAAGTACAGTCAAACGAAGGGCACTTCACTTTAACAACTGAAGATACAGATGCAACTTTAAAGGCGATTTATCAAAAGAATTTACCTGTAACAGATGTTTCAGTTGAACGTGGAAGTCTTGATGAAGCATTTGAACAATTTGTCTCAAATCAGAAGGGGGAAATCACATGAGAGCTTTATGGATGCAATGCAAAATAGAAATTTTACGTACGTTTCGTAATAAATTGTTTATCTTTTTCTCATTACTAATGCCAGTTATGTTTTACTACATTTTCACAAATGTTATTCAAGTGCCACAAAACGGGGATGCGTGGAAAGCACATTATTTAATCTCAATGGCGACGTTCAGTATTGTAGGGACAGCACTTTTTAGTTTCGGTGTAAGGATTTCTCAGGAAAAGGGGCAAGGGTGGACACATTTGTTGAAAATTACACCACTTCCAGAGGGGGCATATATAACAGCCAAAATCATCGCTCAAACTGTAGTGAATGCTTTTTCAATCTTAGTTATTTTTATCGCAGGAATATTAATTAATCATGTTGAGTTAACAGTAGGGCAATGGATTGGCGCTGGATTATGGTTGTTGTTAGGTGTAACACCATTTTTAGCGTTAGGAACAGTAATAGGTTCTATTAAGAAAGCGGATGCAGCAGCGGGTTTAGCGAACATTTTAAATATGAGTCTAGCTGTAATTGGCGGGTTATGGATGCCGATCGAAGTATTCCCGAAAATATTAAGATCTATCGGTGAATGGACACCAACATACCACTTCGGAAGCGGTGCGTGGGATATTGTAGCTGGAAAATCAGTTGGTTGGGAAAATATCGCGGTATTAGGAGGTTATTTCCTTATATTTGTTGTAGTATCAATATATATAAGAAAAAGACAGGAAGCGGTATAAATGATAGAGAAGAAGAGGATTGAAATTTTTCCGAAACATATGGGTTTCTTCCCGTATATGTGGTTTGTTTATCTATTATTTCCAATTTACCATTTAGCGCAGGCATCAGGGTGGAAGCTTGTAATGGGAAGCGGTATGTTGATAGTTTTTATCATCACATACCGTCAGCTTTATTTTGTGCAGAGGACGTTTGTTTTTTGGGCATGTATCCAAATGATACTCATCTTTTTATTTGCTTTATTTTACAATCCTTTCATGATATTCTTTGGTTTTTTCACGGCAAGTGCGATGGGATTTACGCCAAATAAGAAAGTGTTTCGAGTACTATTATGTTTGTTAGTTATAATGCTTGGGGCATTTTTATTTGTAAATATGAATCAACTAACGACTACAAGTTTAGTAAATATTGTTCCAATGTTTATTTTAATGCTTCTTACACCATTTGGTATGCGCAACTTTAATCAGAAAAAGATGTTAAGAAATCAATTAAATGAAGCGAATGAGCAAATTAAAGACTTAGTAAAACGTGAAGAACGGCAGCGGATTGCAAGGGATCTTCATGATACGTTAGGGCACACGTTATCACTCATTACTTTAAAAAGTCAGCTTGTGGAGAAGTTAATTGTAAAAAATCCAGAGCGTGCAAGTGCGGAAGCGAAGGAAATTACACAAACATCTCGTACCGCTTTAAAGCAGCTAAGGGAATTAATTTCTGATATGCGCATGATTACAGTAGAAGAAGAGCTTGAGCAAATAAAAGCAATCTTACAAGCTGCTAATATTGGATTAGAGATTAAACAAGAAACGAGTGCGAGTTCGTTATCACCCATTGAACAAAATATTTTAGGAATGTGTTTACGTGAGGCTGTGACAAATGTTGTAAAGCATAGTAAGGCAACGCGTTGCACAGTTTCTGTACTAGAATCACAAGGCGAATTAATTTTGACAGTAGAAGATAACGGAATTGGCTTAGCAGATCAAAACCATGATGGAAATGGCATTCGTGGCATGAAAGAGCGAATCGCTCTTATTGATGGATTTGTTGAACTGGGTACGATTAATCCAGGGACACTATTAACAGTAAAAGTTCCAGTTGTTATTCGAACAGGAAAAGATGAGGTGAGGGCATGATTCGAATTATTATTGCAGAAGATCAGCGGATGCTTCGTGGTGCATTAGGGGCCCTGCTTGATCTAGAAGATGATATTGAAGTAATTGGGCAAGCTGCGAACGGGGAAGAGGCGCTAAAACTAATTGAATCGTTAAAGCCTGATGTAAGCATTATGGATATTGAAATGCCAATTCAAAGTGGATTAGATGTTGCGGAAACGTTAAAGAAAGAAAAATCAGCATGTAAAGTAATGATTTTAACAACATTTGCGCGTCCTGGATATTTTGAACGAGCAATGAAAGCGGGCGTGCACGGATATTTATTAAAAGATAGCCCAAGTGAAGATTTAGCCGCATCAATTCGCAATGTAATGAAAGGAAAACGAGAGATCTCTCAAGATTTAATGTTCGGCTTATGGCAGGAGCAAAATCCTTTATCGGATCGCGAAAAAGAAGTATTGTTACTTGCGAAAGAAGGAAAGACGGCAAATGAAATTGCGAAGGCACTTTATCTTTCACCTGGTACAGTACGTAATTATATTTCTGAAGTATTAACGAAGCTTGATGCGAAAAATAGAATTGAGGCAATTACAATTGCGGAAGAAAAGGGATGGATATGAAAAGAAGTTTACCTATGAGTGGTAAACTTCTTTTTCTTGTAATTCCGTCTCGGTTGCATCACCTAGAATTTGAACTATATCGCGTAATTTAGATTTCACTTCATTTTTCGACAAAAAATTTGTTATAGTAAGATTAGGTTGTTGATCTAAATTTTGAACAACTTTACCACTAACAGTTGTGATTACTCCATTTTTATCTACTTTTACAATGAGATTTTGGCCATATACTTTATAGTTTTTGTAAGTTTGTGCAAGGCGAACTTCGGTTTGATTTTCTTTTGTTTCTTTATTTGTAGGTTGGAAATCTACATTTTTTTCAGTAGTGACTTGTTCTTGTTGAGCTTTAGCCCCGTTTACCTCACCTTTTAAATACTTTTTCGCAATATTTTCTTTCGTATCATTTTGAGGTTCTGTTAATTTCCCAATTGTTAAACCAGGCTGAGCAATTTCAACTTTCACTTCATTTTTATTTAATTCTTGGGCATGAATAGCTTCTGCTGATAAAGGATAAAGAAGACCGAATGTAACGAAAGCACGGGCAAATTTTCTATAATTTATCTATAAAATTACTAGTCTATTATATTATGTGAGATGGATTGTATGAAAAATTTGCCGAATTTTATATATATTATGCATTATTTCATATCAAAAATTGTCGAATTCACATTATTGTAGTGGTATGACAACTCAAAAAATTAGATTGTTATAATGGGATGGTGAGTAAGTATGAACGCAGAAAAATTAGGAAATGAAATAAAGAAAATTAGGGTGATGAGAGGATTAACACAAAAACAGTTGTCTGATAACATATGTCATCAATCGGAAGTGAGCAGAATTGAAGCGGGCGCAGTATACCCAAGTATGGATATATTGCAAGGTATTGCAGCAAAATTACAAGTTCCCATTACTCATTTTTATGAGGTACTCATTTATTCTGATATTGAGAGGAAAAAGCAGTTTAAAGATCGAATTCAAGTATTGAGCAAGAAAAAAAAATATGATGAAATTTATAAAATTGTTTCAAATGAACTTAAGAAAGAAAAATCCCATCCAGAATTTAATCAGTTTCTTCTTTGGTACTATTACTTATCTGCATATGTTTTGAAGAAACTCGATTTTGAATATTGTATTTTAGAGTTAAAAAAAATTGTACATCAATCATATGGAGGGGTAGATGTATTTCAAGATTTATATATTGAAAATTCTATTGCAATCATTTATGCAGAAAACGATCAATTGGACAAAGCAATGACACTATTCCGAGAAATTTTAAAACAGTTAGAATCATTTAACAATAACCAAGTATTTATAGTTAAAGTTCGATATAACTATGCAAAAGCTTTATGTTTGAGTAATCATTTTGAAGATGCACTATATCAATTGAATGAAGCAATTGAGACTTCCTGTCATATAGGAAGTATGGAGTTAATTGGGCATTTATATTACCAAAAGGGTGAGTGTCTGGAGAAATTAGATTATGCATCAAATGAAATTAAAGAAGTTTATGAAAAAGCTTCTTTATTCTTTGATTTATTAGATTTGCATTCATATAAAGCGGCTGTATTAAAGAAAAAGAAATATTTAAATTAAGGTTGGTCCCGATATGCATATTTGCATATTTTACAAGTATATTTTTGTGATATATTTACAAGAAAAAACATAGGGTGATAAATATGAAGAAATTTCTTGTTTGTAGTTTAGTAGCCGTTGCAATGTTGTCTGGTATTGCCTTTGGAGTAAGTCAAGAGCAAGTGCTAATAAATCAGCAAGATCAAGTACAATTAGCTCGTGATATACCGTTTGAACATTAAAAAACAACCGTCTTACTTAGACGGTTGTTTTTTTGTGGAGTAACCTCCAAACATCTTTACTAGAAACAGGCTTGCTAATAAAGAACCTTTGAATGTTGTCACAGTTTTGCTCATATAAAAACTTCCATTGTTCCTCGGTCTCTACACCTTCCGCAATAACTTCTAAATGTAGTTCTTTTGATAGTGTAATAATAGAAGAAATAATCGCTTCCTCTAAAGGGCTAGTTGTAATGCCGCAAATAAACTCTCGAGCGATTTTTAATGTGTTGATTGGATATTTTGTTAAATAAGCTAAAGAACTATAACCAGTTCCAAAGTCGTCGATTGAAATTTGAATACCGAGATTTTGAAGCTGTTCTAACTTTGCAACTACAGATTGATTTTGATTAATTGCGATACTTTCCGTAATTTCAATATCTAATGCTTCTGGTTTTAGCTCTGTTTCTTCTAATACTTTTGAAATGGTTGGGATTAAATCTGCATGGTTAAATTGAACAACAGATAAATTCACACCAACTTTCAAGTGAGAAAAACCTTGATTATGCCACCTTTTTGCCTCTAAGCAGGCGGTACGTAAAATCCAATTTCCAAGCTCAATAATAAATCCGGTTTCCTCCGCTAGCGGAATGAACTGGGCAGGGGATACGATACCGAGTTTTGGATGTTTCCAACGAATTAATGCTTCAAAGCCGATAATTTGTTTTGTTTTTGTGCTTACTTGTGGCTGGTATTCAAGGAAAAATTCATTTTGTTGTAATGCTTTTGAAAGTTCTCCTTCTAAGAAGTTACTCTCATTTTGAGCAATACTCATTTCTTTTGAGAAGAAAACGAATCTGTTTTTTCCATTTGCTTTCGCGCGATACATAGCCATATCAGCATTTTTCATTAATTCTGTTACATCTGTTCCATAATCAGGGTACATTGCAATTCCGATACTTGGTGTAATAGACAGTTCTTCATCTTTAATGAAGAATGGTTTGTTTAAAATGGTTAAAATCTGTTCAGCTATAAATATTGCACTCTTTTCTGAGTACATATCTGGTAATAGAATTGTAAACTCATCTCCGCCTTGGCGAGCAACGACATCCTTTGAACGCAAGCAACTGCGTAACCTTTTTGCTACTTCAATTAATAATAAATCTCCGACGTCGTGACCAAGTCTATCGTTAATTTTTTTGAATCGATCTAAATCAAGGAACATGATGGCAACATCATTTGCACTAGTTTGAGCTGTATTTAAAATGTCTTTTAAATCCTTTTCAAACTTTCGACGATTTGGTAATCCAGTAAGTGCATCATGAAAGGCTAAATGTTCTACTTGTTTTTGTTTTTCATATAAAGTTGTAATATCACGTGCTATGCCGAACATCCCAACAACTTCTTTGTTTATGAAAATAGGGATGAGTGTAATGTGAAGATAATAGTAATAGCCTTCTTTTTCTTTTGTGCGAACTTCTAAGGTTTGTGGTCTACCTTCTTTTGTTATTTGTAAAGCTTTCTGTAGTAAATCATGGTCTTTTGGATCAATAAAGTGTAAAAGGGAATAGCTTTCTACTTCACAATAGTAGGCAGTAAATAAGCTTTCACAAGCTGTATTAGATTGTTGGAAAATACCATTCATATTTAAAGAGAAAACAGCATCGGGATGATCTTCAAATAAAGATTTATAGCGTTGTTCACTTTTGGATAATGCAAATGCACCTTCTTCAACTTCATCTTCTAGTTGTGTAGTCAGCTGTTCATATGTATCGATTAATACTTTATTATCTTTCCAAATGTAAAGTTGTCGTAGGAATAATAAGATGAGTGATAATACTAGACCGATTAACATGAACTTATCATCCCAAGGTTGAAAGAGAATAAAAGAAAAAGTAATGATTATACTAAAATAAGGTAATATAAAGCGCACATAATCAAATCGATAATATTTTGTTTTCGTTTCATGCTGTATTGGTTTATCTAAAATATATAGTATGGACGACAAACCAATTAATAAAATTGAAGCGGTATGTATTAAATAAGAGACTTCAGCAGAAGTTTGCATTCCTATGTTTAACTGGAACAGCTGTATATATCCGTAAACGAGAATGATAGTAAAACCAATAATTAATGAAATTCTACTAGAAGAATATTGTTCTCTTCTATATAGGCTAATAACGGCGTAAATTACTAATGATTGTGCGATAAAGTATCCGATTAAAACCCACGTACCCTTTGTTAGCATATTGAAGCTTGAAAGGTCCAAAATAAAAGTTAAGGTGAAATAAATATTCATAATAACGATAAAGATACTATCGAATGAAAATTGGGCAAGGCCTCTAATAGAGTAATGTTTTATGAACTTTATAGCAAAGCCAGAAAAGAGTAAAATATATTGTATGATGAAAAAAGGTAGTGCCTCATATGAGAATATGACTTGATTACATATAGAAAGTGAATGAAGAAATAAAGTTATCTCCATAGCCAATCCACATAGGCAAGTGCATAATAATAACACCCAAAATAATTTATCACCGCGTTTCATCTTCTTAATTGCTTTATATGAGCAATAACAAGAAAAGATTGCAGCAAAACAAAATAAGAAAAGGATTCCAATTTCTTTTATATTCCACTCATTTGGAATAAAGAATATCCAAAGAGAAAATATACAAATATAAATTATGACAAATTGTACATATTTTTTTTGATTAATCATATTATGACTCCGTTTCAATAAAGTTGAATCTCAGGGGGAAAATGCTAATTTAAATAATAGCATATAAAATAGGAACATTTTTACTATAAGAATTACTTTTAAAAAAAAAAGCACAACATTACAATTTACCATTGTAGCGTTGCGCTTTTTATTCTTTTTATCCCTCTTATAGAGGATAATTCATGTATGAATTGCAACATTGCTAAATCTTTCTGTTTACTTTCAATCATAATATCGAAATTATGATTGACTTTTTTTGCAATGTATAAGAAAGGCTTAATAAACTCCAAATCAATATATTCAGAGTGGGCCCTAAATTCTTTTTTTGATTTAGGGGAGGAAATGTGAACTTTAGGAGGGATATTTGTATGTGACCAAGTTTCAAAAATTGCAGGAAGTAACAATTCTAGCGGTTCCGCGCAAAGGTTTGCCATGTGATGATGATAATCAAATACGAATGGGATCTTTTCCTTTTGGCAAATAGATAAAGTTTCAGCGGTTGTATATGTTTTATCATCGTTTTCAAGTGTCATTTGCTTTTTTATATGTGCAGGAAGTTTTTTTATGTTTTCATGGAAACGTCCAATTGCTTTTTCTTTATTTCCATAGGCACCACCTACATGGATGTTAATATAAGAAGTATCTGCAATTCCTATTGCATCTAATACCTTATAATGATAGGTCATATCTGTAATAGCGTTAGTTGTAATATGTGGCTTGTCGCTTGTGAATAGGGTAAATTGATTTGGATGAAAACTTACTCGTAAATTGTGTTCTTTAATTAATGCCCCGATTTTACGCCAAAGCGGTGTAAATGCCCCGATATAATCAAACTCGACTTCGGGATGTGTTGCAAGCGGGACAATGGAAGATGACATGCGATATAATGGGATTTCATGCGCTATATTGTAATGAAGAATACGTATTGTATGCTCAAGATTCTGCCTTGTAACATCGTATAATTTATCTTCTCGCTCTTGTTTACTGAGCTTTTGAAAGCTTGTAAATGTCATCGTTTTAGCCGGAGAACAGTTCCAGAGTGCCATTGCATGTGAGACATATCCGAACCGCATAATCATAATGAATACACCTCTTTTATTTATAGGAAGAAAGCAAGTATCGTTCCTATCCATTCTTTTCCTCTATCAATAAGAGAAAGTGGGCTAACATCTTCAAAGGAAAGTAATGACGCGTTTTCTAGATCTTCATGGAATTTGCTTTTTACTGCTTGTATAAAATGTTTATCATATAAAATGCAGTTGATTTCATGGTTAATATATAAACTTCTCATATCAAAGTTTGCAGTTCCGATATCACAAATATAATCATCCACTATAATAACTTTAGCGTGAAAAAAACCTTGTTGAAATGCGTAAATATTACACCCGGCTCGTATTAACTTTCGGCAATATGGGAACTTCGCTTCTCGAACAAGGGCGTGATCAGCTTTTTCTGGAACGAGAATCGTAATTTGAACCCCACGTTTTCGTGCTTTTAATAATGCATTCATAATTTTTTTTCCCGGAATGAAATAGGGTGTACCGATAAAGAGTTCCTTTTTTGCCCCTTCAATTAAATGTAAAAAAGTATGTTGTAAATACGCACCATCAGTCGGAATAAATTGATGTTGGATAGTGCCGGGTTGCTGTTTCGGAAAATAAAGAGAAGCATTCAATAAATTTTGGTTTGTATCATCAAACCAGTCATGTAAAAATTGTTTTTGTAAATCTTGTACTCCTTCGCCTGTAAGACGTAAATGATAGTCTCTCCATAATCCTAATCGTTCATTATGTCCCAAATACTCTTCACCAATATTAAATCCTCCGATATAACCAATTTTTCCGTCAATGACTGTAATTTTTCTATGGTTTCTTTGATTTGCAGAGAAGAAAGGGAAAGGAAACTTTACTTTGTGACAAAATGAAAAAGAGATACCATGTTTTTGCAGGGAGCGAATTGCCTCGTTTGATAAATAGTGGCTTCCCAATCGATCGAGTAAAAGTCTTACTTCAATTCCTTCCTTTGCCTTATCGATCAGTAACTTTAAAAATTCACGACTGATTTTATCGTTTTTTACAATGAAGAACAAAACGTGCACATGGCGTTTCGCCTGTTTTATATCAGTAAATAGGGCGTCATACAAATCTTTTCCGTATGTATAAAGGTGAAAATCACTTTGACGTAAAGGGAAAGAACGAGAATGTACACGCTTTAAATGAACAATTCTCCCATAAGAAAGGTCGATTACAATCCACAGAGCACTGCCTATTAACAAGAGAGATAAGAAGAACATGAGTAAATTCCCTCCTTCACGGTCTTTTCACCATCAGTTTTGTATAAATCATACTTACACTTTATCCCGTTATTTGCGGGCTAATAATGAGTAGGGAATGAATAGCTTCTTACTCATTAAAGTTTCACTTTATAGTTTCACCGAAATAAACAGCTTTATGAAAAAATATGTTGTTGTATAACAAAAAACTGTTGACTGAATGCTCACTCATTATATAATAAAGGTAGGGGAAAAATTCAGAAAATTATATGTTTTCGAAGATTCTAAAAAAGAAAGAGGGCTTACAAAGAGAGGGGTAGCATAAAAATGAATAGCTTACTAATCATTAATTGGCTGGCTGCCATTGCTGTTATTGCTTATGCGGGATATTTGTTTGTATATCTTATACGAACGAGGATGGCCTACATACAGTTAGGAAAAAAGATTGAATTTGACCGTCGTTTTAAAGAGCGTTGGGATCTTCTTAAGGTCAATGTTTTCGGTCAAAAAAAGCTGCTGAAAGATAAGAAGAGCGGCATTATTCACGTTATGTTCTTTTACGGATTTATTCTTGTCCAATTTGGAGCAATTGACTTCGTTTGGAAAGGACTCGCACCAGGATCACATCTTCCACTTGGACCACTATACCCTGCATTTACATTCTTCCAGGAAATTGTCACACTTGTTATTTTAATTGCAGTCTTTTGGGCTTTTCATAGACGTTATGTCGAGAAGCTAGTTCGTTTAAAACGTAATTTCAAATCAGGCCTTGTTCTTATCTTTATTGGTGGCTTAATGATTTCTGTGCTACTCGGTAATGGGATGGGAATTATATGGCACGGCGAGGAGCTTTCATGGAGTGAACCAATCGCTTCTGCAATCGCTTACGTTTTCTCAGGGATAAATGAAACCGTAGCCATTTCTGTGTTCTATTTCTCTTGGTGGGTGCATCTACTAATTTTGTTAACGTTTTTAGTGTACGTACCACAATCAAAACACGCGCATTTAATTGCAGGACCAGCTAACGTATTCTTCGGTCGTCTTTCAAATCCAGGGAAACTTGAAAAAATTGACTTTGAAGATGAAACACAAGAAACATTTGGTGTCGGTAAAATTGAAGACTTTAGACAAAATCAGCTTATTGATTTATACGCTTGCGTAGAGTGTGGTCGTTGTACAAATATGTGTCCGGCAACAGGAACAGGAAAAATGTTATCGCCGATGGATTTAATTTTAAAACTTCGCGATCATTTAACTGATAAAGGAGCGGCTGTAACGTCAAAAGCACCGTGGGTTCCAGTAGTTGCTTTTAATAATACACAAGGAAATCAGTTAGCGATGATGGCAGCTGGGAAAGGGCAGCAAGAATCAGCAGCTACAGCACTCGCTTACGATCCGAGTTTAATCGGAGATGTTATTACAGAAGAAGAGATTTGGGCATGTACAACTTGCCGTAACTGTGAAGACCAGTGTCCGGTTATGAATGAGCATGTTGACAAAATTATTGATTTACGCCGCTATCTCGTTTTAACAGAAGGAAAGATGGACGCGGAAGCGCAGCGTGCGATGACGAACATCGAGCGTCAAGGGAATCCGTGGGGTCTAAACCGTAAAGAGCGTGAAACATGGCGCCAAGGTGACGATGAAGTAACAGTTCCAACTGTAAAAGAAAAATCGAAAGCTGGCGAGGAGTTTGAATATTTATTCTGGGTTGGTTCGATGGGATCATACGACAATCGTAGTCAAAAGATTGCGATATCGTTTGCGAAGTTAATGAACGAGGCAGGCATTTCATTCGCGATTCTCGGTAATAAAGAAAAGAACTCTGGAGATACACCGCGCCGCCTTGGAAATGAATTTGTATTCCAAGAGATGGCGACAAAGAATATTGAAGAATTTGAAAAAGCAGGAGTGAAGAAAATCGTTACGATTGACCCTCATGCTTATAACACATTTAAAAATGAGTATCCAGACTTTGGCTTGCAAGCAGAAGTCTATCATCATACAGAACTGTTAGCTCAGTGGGTGAAAGAAGGACGCTTAAAACCTGTTCACGCTATTGAGGAAACAGTTACGTACCATGATTCCTGTTATTTAGGAAGATACAACGAAGTATATGAAGCACCACGTGATATTTTGAAAGCGATTCCTGGCGTGAATCTTGTGGAAATGGCACGTAACCGTGAAACGGGAATGTGTTGTGGCGCAGGTGGTGGCTTAATGTGGATGGAGGAAACGGCAGGTTCTCGTATTAACGTTGCTCGTACAGAACAAGCATTAGCTGTGCAACCATCCATTATCGGTACAGGTTGTCCATATTGCTTAACGATGATTAGTGATGGGACGAAAGCGAAAGAAGTAGAAGAGAAGGTTCAAACTCTTGATGTAACAGAGATTTTAGAACGCTCTGTTATCGGACAGAAGAAAGAAGCAATGTAATCTGCAAGCATGTATACAAATTTAGAGAGAGGTGCAATGATTGCACCTCTTCTCAACGTAAGAATACCGAGCGAGCGCTCAGCGCTAATAAAAAAATGGGGGAAATAGACATGAGTAAAACAGTTATTTTAAGTGCTGCAAGAACACCGGTTGGGAAATTTGGAGGATCTTTAAAAGACGTAAAAGCAACAGAACTTGGAGGAATTGCGATTAAAGCGGCGCTTGAAAGAGCAAATGTTTCTGCTAGTGATGTTGAGGAGGTTATATTCGGAACGGTTATTCAAGGCGGACAGGGGCAAATTCCATCGCGTCAAGCTGCGAGAGCTGCTGGAATCCCGTGGGAAGTGCAGACGGAAACAGTGAATAAAGTTTGTGCTTCAGGGCTTCGTGCGGTTACGTTAGCGGATCAAATTATTCGTACTGGTGATCAATCACTGATTGTAGCTGGTGGAATGGAATCAATGAGTAACAGTCCTTACATTTTGCGTGGGGCAAGATGGGGATACAGAATGGGTAACAACGAAGTTATCGATTTAAACGTGGCAGACGGTTTAACATGCGCATTTTCAGGGATACACATGGGCGTTTATGGCGGAGAAGTTGCGAAGGAAGATGGGATCTCTCGCGAAGCGCAAGACGAATGGGCATATCGTAGCCATCAACGCGCGGTTTCAGCGCATAAAGAAGGACGTTTTGAAGAGGAAATTGTACCCGTAACGATTCCGCAAAGAAAAGGCGATCCTATTGTTGTTGCAAAGGATGAGGCACCGCGTGAAGATACAACGGTTGAAAAATTAGCGAAACTAAAACCTGTATTTGATAAGAAAGCGGCGGTGACGGCTGGTAATGCGCCAGGACTAAACGATGGTGGTGCTGCACTTGTACTAATGAGCGAAGACAGAGCGAAGCAAGAAGGAAGAAAGCCGTTAGCGACAATTTTGGCGCATACAGCAATTGCGGTGGAATCTAAAGATTTCCCAAGAACGCCAGGTTATGCAATTAATGCATTGTTGAAAAAAACAGGCAAGACAATTGAAGACATTGATTTATTCGAGATTAATGAAGCATTTGCAGCGGTAGCGATTGCAAGTACAGAAATCGCAGGAATTGATCCGGAAAAACTGAATGTAAATGGCGGCGCAGTGGCAATGGGGCATCCGATTGGAGCAAGCGGTGCGCGCATTATCGTTACACTTATTCATGCACTGAAGCAGCGCGGCGGCGGAATTGGAATTGCTTCTATTTGTAGCGGTGGCGGTCAAGGTGATGCAGTGATGATTGAAGTTCACTAATTAAGATTAGAAGGTATATAGTTTATTAAAAATTAAGGGGGAAGAAGAAATGAGTGTACAAAAAATTGTTGTAATTGGTGCGGGACAAATGGGATCGGGAATCGCGCAAGTATGTGCAATGGCAGGATATGATGTGAAGGTACAAGATTTAAAACAAGAGCAATTAGATAGAGGATTGACTATCATTACGAAAAACTTAGCGCGCCAAGTAGAAAAGGGACGCATGAAGGAAGAAGAGAAGGAAGCGACATTAAATCGTCTTACAGTAACGCTTGATTTAGATTGTGTGAAGGAAGCGGATCTTATTATTGAAGCAGCTGTTGAGAAAATGGATATTAAAAAGAAAATCTTTGCGAATTTAGATGAAATTGCTCCAGAATACGCAATTTTAGCGACAAATACGTCATCTCTGCCAATTACAGAAATTGCAGCAGTAACGAAACGTCCGGAAAAGGTAATCGGTATGCACTTTATGAATCCTGTTCCAGTTATGAAGCTTGTTGAAATTATTCGTGGTTTGGCTACAGATGATGCCGTATATGAAACGATTGAAGATATTACGAAGAAAATTGGGAAAGTACCAGTTGAAGTAAATGATTTCCCAGGGTTTGTATCGAACCGTATTTTATTACCGATGATTAACGAAGCAATCTATACGCTATATGAAGGTGTAGCGACGAAAGAAGCGATTGATGAAGTGATGAAACTCGGTATGAATCACCCGATGGGTCCTTTAACGCTCGCTGATTTTATCGGTTTAGATACATGTTTATACATTATGGAAGTGTTGCATGAAGGCTTAGGTGATAGTAAATATCGCCCATGTCCATTACTACGTAAGTACGTAAACGCAGGATGGTTAGGACGTAAAACAGGTCGTGGTTTCTACGTTTACGAATAAATCCCCCTTTGTTACAAAATAGTGGTCTTACCAAATTATTTAAAGGATATATAGCAAATGGAGGCGGAATATATGAACTTTCGTTTTAATGAAGAAC
Organism: Bacillus sp. MN7755; assembly: GCF_054771475.1. Lineage (NCBI taxonomy): Bacteria > Bacillati > Bacillota > Bacilli > Caryophanales > Bacillaceae > Bacillus > Bacillus sp. MN7755. The sequence goes on along the minus strand of NZ_BTRL01000001.1, from coordinate 413,864 downwards.
AGCAAATGATGAGGAAAATGGTTCGAGATTTTGCACAGAAGGAAATTGCACCTTTTGTTCCTAGTATGGAACAAGGGGTGTTCCCAAAAGAGATTTTGCAGAAGATGGGTGAGCTTGGATTAATGGGAATTCCAGTGCCTGCAAAATACGGCGGCGCAGAAATGGATTTTATTTCGTATATTTTAGCAATTGAAGAAATTTCAAAGGTAAGTGCAACGGTTGGTGTAATTTTAGCTGTACATACGTCAGTTGGAATGAATCCGATTTTATATTTTGGAACAGAAGAACAGAAGCAGAAATATGTTTCTAAGCTTGCGACTGGTGAATATTTAGGTGCATTTGCATTAACAGAACCAAATGCAGGATCAGATGCAGGAAGTTTGAAATCAAGAGCTGTAAAGAAAGGCGATCATTACATTATTAATGGATCGAAAGTGTTCATTACAAATGGCGGTGAAGCAAGTACATATATTGTATTTGCTTCTACAAATCCTGAGGCAGGAAAGAGTGGGATTTCTGCATTCATAGTAGAGAAAGATACACCAGGCTTAATTATCGGCAAAGATGAGCATAAAATGGGACTTTTCGGTTCTCGCACAGTACAGCTTACGTTCGAGGATATGATAGTGCCGGCTGAGAATTTACTTGGTGAAGAAGGACAAGGATTTAAGGTAGCGATGGCGAATTTAGATGTTGGAAGAATTGGAATTGGTGCACAGGCTTTAGGAATCGCTGAAGCGGCGCTTGCATGTGCAATTGATTATGCAAAAGAACGTGAGCAATTCGGAAAGCCAATTGCGGCGCAGCAAGGAATCGGATTCAAACTTGCAGATATGGCAACTAGTGTAGAAGCATCGCGATTACTCGTATATAGAGCAGCATCGCTAAGAGCACAAGGATTGCCATGCGGTAAAGAAGCATCTATTGCGAAATTATTCGCTTCTAAAACAGCCGTTGAAGTTGCGATTGAAGCGGTGCAAGTATTTGGTGGTTACGGTTATACGAAAGATTACCCAGTAGAAAGATTTTTCCGTGATGCGAAAATCACGCAAATATATGAGGGAACGAGTGAGATACAAAAACTTGTTATTAGTCGAGCTTTATAGAAGAACGAGGGGGAGACGGGAATGCATTTTAAACTATCCGAAGAACATGAAATGATCCGAAAAATGGTTCGGGATTTTGCTAAGAACGAAGTAGCACCGACAGCAGCTGAGCGTGATGAAGAAGAGAGATTTGATCGAGCGTTATTTGATCAAATGGCAGAGCTTGGCTTGACGGGTATTCCGTGGCCTGAAGAGTATGGTGGAATTGGAAGCGATTACTTAGTGTACGTAATTGCTATTGAAGAATTATCTCGCGTTTGTGCTTCGACAGGTGTAACACTGTCTGCGCATACTTCACTTGCTGGATGGCCGATTTTTAAATTTGGAACGGAAGAGCAAAAGCAAAAGTTTTTGCGACCGATGGCTGAAGGGAAGAAAATTGGCGCATACGGCTTAACGGAACCAAGTTCTGGATCGGATGCTGGTGGGATGAAGACAACAGCAAAAAGAGATGGAGACCATTACATTTTAAATGGATCGAAAATATTTATTACAAATGGCGGCATTGCTGATATTTATGTTGTTTTTGCGTTAACTGATCCCGAATCGAAGCAGCGTGGCACGAGCGCGTTTATTGTGGAAAGTGATACACCAGGATTTTCAGTTGGGAAGAAGGAAAGTAAGTTAGGGATTCGCTCTTCACCAACAACTGAAATTATGTTTGAAGATTGCCGTATTCCTATAGAGAACTTACTAGGGGAAGAAGGACAAGGGTTTAAGATAGCGATGCAAACATTAGACGGTGGCCGTAACGGTATTGCAGCGCAAGCGGTTGGTATTGCACAAGGTGCTTTAGATGCTTCCGTAGAATATGCAAGAGAGCGTCATCAGTTTGGGAAACCAATTGCGGCGCAGCAAGGAATTGGCTTTAAACTTGCAGATATGGCAACGGATGTGGAGGCGGCGCGTCTTCTAACATACCAAGCAGCTTGGCTTGAGTCGGAAGGGCTTCCGTACGGGAAAGAGTCAGCGATGTCAAAAGTATTTGCAGGCGATGCAGCAATGAAGGTGACGACTGAAGCAGTGCAAGTATTTGGTGGTTACGGTTATACGAAAGATTATCCAGTAGAGCGTTATATGCGAGATGCAAAGATTACACAAATATATGAAGGAACACAAGAAATTCAAAGGCTCGTAATTTCTCGTATGTTAACGAAGTAGGAGCAAAGGCGTAGGTATTTTCCTACGCTTTTTCCTTCCAAAAAATAATAGAGAGAGGTGAAGGGGATGGTTAAACATAATGTACATGCGTCCGTGAAAGATGAGAAATTAGTCGCGTTAAGGCGTGAACAAATGATTAAAGGTGCGGTGCAATTGTTTAAGCAAAAGGGATTCCCGCGTACAACAACGAGAGAGATTGCAAAGGCAGCTGGGTTTAGTATCGGAACACTTTATGAGTACATTCGCACAAAAGATGATGTTTTGTATTTGGTTTGTGATAGCATTTATGAACATGTAAAAGAAAGGTTAGAGGAAGTAGTTTGCACAGAGAAAGGGAGTATAGAAAGTCTAAAGGTAGCAATAACGAATTACTTTAAAGTGATGGACGAATTGCAGGAAGAAGTATTAATAATGTATCAAGAGGTACGCTTTTTACCGAAAGAATCACTCCCGTACGTATTAGAAAAGGAGTTTCAAATGGTAGGAATATTCGAGAATATTTTAGAACAGTGTACGGAAAATGGAACATTTACATTAGATGAAAAAGAAATACAGCTTCTTGCACATAATATTTTTATACAAGGACAGATGTGGGGATTTAGACGTTGGGCGCTGCAAAAACTATATACGCTCGAAGAATATACAGAAATGCAAATTAGGTATGTGCTGCAAGGGGCCCATATGCTTCCGAAATAAGGAATGGATAAATTATAATTTTATTGCTATATAAAGTTTCCCGTTTTTTTTTGTAGCATATTTGTGCGACTTTTGTTTATAATGAATAGTATGGATTTTTTTAAGCAGACCGTTATATATAAGGTTATATTTGAAGAAAGGAAGTGCCGCATAAGTGAATTTTAAGCAATATTCACCAGAAGAGCTAAAAGAATGTTCAATGATTGAAGTTGTACATAGCGTTTTAGGGGATAAAAGACAAGCAACGACATTCAACGAGTTGGTTCAAGAAATCGCTCAAGTGCTGGGACTATCTCAAGAGCAAGTTAATGCGAAACTCGCACAATTTTATACAGACTTAAACATCGATGGACGTTTCATTAATTTAGGAGAAAATCGTTGGGGGCTACGCAGCTGGTACCCATATGAGCAAATTGATGAAGAAATCTTGCCTCAACCAAAACCGAAGAAGAAACGTAAAGTTGAAGAAGACGGTTTTGACGACTACATTGAAGAAGACTTCGACGATGCAGACGGAAATGTAGACGAAGATGATGATGTAGAAGATTTGGACAAGGTTCTTGAAGAAGAAGACGGAGACGACGATGATCTTGATGATTTAGATGAAGATGATGACGAAGACTTCGCTGAAGAAGAACTTGAGTATGATGAAACTGAAGAAGAAGAAGAGGAAGAGCTGTAGTTCTTGACTTTTCATTATCGTCCATGTAGAATCATTTTTGGGCTCTTTAAAAAAGGACGATAATACTTTTAAAGTGTAAATATAAAAGAAAATTGCTCCCTACTTATTACTTTATGTGATGAGGGGAGCAATTTTCTTTTTTGTTTTTTGTTTAGAATATAAAAAGAGTCTAACAATAAGATGGATACAGTGTTATCTACATACGTTGCGCTTTGCAACGGTGATTATATAACAGCAAAATAGAAGGGAGCTTTTTCATGACTAAGTATATTTTTGTAACAGGCGGTGTAGTATCGTCTCTAGGAAAAGGTATTACAGCAGCATCTCTTGGAAGACTTTTAAAAAATCGTGGTTTAAACGTAACTATTCAAAAGTTTGATCCATACATTAACGTAGACCCAGGGACTATGAGCCCATACCAACACGGTGAGGTATTCGTAACAGATGATGGTGCAGAAACTGACTTAGACCTTGGTCACTATGAGCGTTTCATCGACATCAACTTAAACAAATACAGCAACGTAACAACAGGCAAAATTTACTCTTCAGTTCTTCAAAAAGAGCGTCGTGGTGAATACCTAGGAGGAACAGTTCAAGTTATTCCTCACATTACTAATGAAATTAAAGAACGCGTATACCGTTCTGGTCGCGAAACAAATGCGGATGTTGTTATTACAGAAATCGGTGGAACTGTTGGTGATATCGAGTCTCTACCATTCTTAGAAGCAATTCGTCAAATTAAGAGCGACATCGGTCGTGACAATGTAATGTACATTCACTGTACGTTAATCCCGTATTTAAAAGCAGCGGGTGAAATGAAAACAAAACCAACACAACATAGTGTTAAAGAACTTCGTAGCTTAGGTATTCAACCAAACATTATCGTTGTTCGTACAGAACTGCCTGTTTCTCAAGATATGAAAGACAAGCTTGCATTATTCTGTGACATCGATACAAAAGCAGTTATCGAAGCTCGCGATGCAGATACTTTATATGCGGTTCCATTATCTCTTCAAGAACAAAACATGGACCAAATCGTTTGCGATCACTTGAAATTAGACAATCCAGCTGCAGATATGACAGAGTGGACTGCGCTAGTTGATAAAGTACGTAACCTTTCTAAGAAAACAAAAATCGCTCTTGTTGGTAAATACGTAGAGCTTCAAGATGCATACATTTCTGTTGTAGAAGCACTTCGTCATGCAGGTTACTCTTTCGATACAGATGTAGAAGTGAAATGGGTAAACGCTGAGCACGTAACAGCAGAGAACGTACAAGAATTAGTAGGAGACACAGATGGTATCCTTGTACCAGGTGGCTTCGGAGATCGTGGTGTAGAAGGTAAAATCGTTGCAATTCAATATGCTCGTGAAAACAAAGTTCCATTCTTAGGAATTTGCTTAGGTATGCAACTTGCATCAATTGAATTCGCACGTAACGTATTAGGATTAGAAGGAGCTAACTCTTCTGAGATTAATCCTGATACTCCGTATGCAATCATCGACTTATTACCAGAACAAAAAGATGTAGAAGACTTAGGTGGTACACTTCGTCTTGGTCTATATCCATGTAAGCTTGCTGAAGAAACAAATGCATACAATGCTTACAATGAGCCGGTTGTATATGAGCGTCATCGTCATCGTTATGAGTTCAACAATCAATTCCGTCCGGATATGGAAAAAGAAGGATTTGTATTCTCTGGTACAAGCCCAGACGGTCGTCTAGTTGAAATCATTGAATTAAAAGATCACCCTTGGTTCGTGGCAGCACAGTTCCACCCGGAACTAGTTTCTCGTCCAAACCGTCCACAACCATTGTTCCATGACTTCGTAAGAGCTTCTATTACGAATAAAGAGAGCAAGTAATAAAAAAAAGCGCCTGAAATAGGGCGCTTTTTTTAATATTCATTTAACATTTCATCAATTGTAAATTTGATCCCGTGATATGCAAATAAAGCTATCATTAAGCTTGGGAATCCGTAGCGATTACCTTCATCGTCTGGAATAAGACCTTTTAACAACTTTGTATCAATATGTACATCTGTATATTGCTCTAGCGATTCAGTACCTTCTTGAATAGCAGAGATGCCGACAATAGAGTGTCCATTGGCTTGAAGTTTTTTGGCTATTGCTACAACTTCTTCATCTGTTGAAAAACGGCTAATAAGAAGTACACGATCTGCAGACGTTACTTCTACTTCTTTACCATCTTTATATAATCGTTTTGCTTGCTTCATTGGTTCAGCACCGAATAGTGCTTCAGCAACAACGCCCTCCATTTCATTTGTACCATGTAAATAAATGAAACCTTCGCCAACTAATGCTTGAGCAAGTAGACGGGCGCTATCCTCTATATTCATTTCCTCTTTTTGAGAAACTCTGGAGAAATAACCACTTAATTGGGTTGAAAAAATTTTTAACATAATGTTACTCCCTTCGTACGTGTCTACCGGCTTTCATTATAGTTTATTTTTTTAGAAAGGTGAAATCGAAGGGTGGCATAACAAAATAGGAAACGGTAAAATAAGAAAGAATAGGAAGGAATTTGCCAAAGAATAGCGAAAATTAATCGTTAAGATATAAGAAGCTTTAAATCTTGTATTTACACAGAAAGGTTGGGAGTTATGGAAGGGAAAATTTTAATCGTTGATGATCAATATGGCATTCGTGTGTTATTACATGAAGTGTTCCAAAAAGAAGGTTATCAGACATTCCAAGCAGCGAATGGATTTCAAGCTTTAGATATCGTGAAAAAAGATAATCCAGATTTAGTAGTGTTAGATATGAAAATTCCGGGTATGGATGGTATAGAGATTTTAAAGCATGTAAAAGAAATTGATGAAAGTATTAAAGTGATTTTAATGACTGCTTATGGAGAGCTTGATATGATCCAAGAAGCAAAAGATTTAGGTGCTTTAATGCATTTTGCTAAACCATTTGATATTGATGAAATTCGTCAAGCGGTGAGAGATGAGCTCGCTGTAGAGGCATAAAAATGAATTTTTTATAAAAAATATGGAAAAAAGCGTTTACATGGACCATTGTGCAGGTGAATACGGTTGAGTTTTTGAGTACAAGTTGTTATCCTATTGAGTGTAGAAAAAAGTCCGGTATGTAGATATACATATTTTACCTTATTCTGGTCATACTACCAGCGATAAGAACTTATCGGATACAAAAAACGTTTTTTAGGAGGATTCACCATGCCTTTAGTTTCTATGAAAGAAATGCTAAACAAAGCACTAGAAGGAAAATACGCAGTTGGTCAATTCAACATGAACAACTTAGAGTGGACTCAAGCTATCTTAGCTGCTGCGGAAGAAGAAAAATCTCCTGTAATCCTAGGTGTATCTGAGGGTGCAGCTCGTCATATGACTGGTTTCAAAACAGTTGTAGCTATGGTTAAAGCTTTAATCGAAGAAATGAACATCTCTGTTCCTGTAGCGATTCACCTTGACCATGGTTCAAGCTTCGAAAAATGTAAAGAAGCAATCGATGCAGGTTTCACATCTGTAATGATCGACGCTTCTCACCACCCATTCGAAGAAAACGTTGAAACTACTAAAAAAGTAGTAGAATACGCACACGCTCGTAACGTATCTGTTGAAGCTGAGCTTGGAACAGTTGGCGGACAAGAAGACGACGTAATCGCTGAAGGCGTAATTTACGCTGATCCTGCAGAGTGTAAGCACCTTGTTGAAGCAACAGGTATCGATTGCCTAGCTCCAGCTTTAGGTTCTGTACACGGTCCTTACAAAGGTGAGCCTAACTTAGGATTCGCTGAAATGGAACAAGTTCGTGACTTCACTGGCGTACCTTTAGTATTACACGGTGGTACTGGTATCCCAACTGCTGATATCGTAAAAGCTATCTCTTTAGGTACTTCAAAAATTAACGTAAACACTGAGAACCAAATCGAGTTTACAAAAGCTGTTCGTGAAGTATTAAACAAAGACCAAGAAGTTTACGATCCTCGTAAATTTATTGGACCTGGCCGCGACGCTATTAAAGCAACTGTTGCTGGTAAAATGCGTGAGTTCGGTTCTAACGGTAAAGCGTAAGAATAAAATTCCGTTTTGGAAACCGTCTAGTCTTTTAGACGGTTTCCTTTCGTTGTATAATGAAAGCGTGAACAAGTCTAAAGATTTTATCATTTTTTTTTGAAATAGAAAATAATGTGCATAGTCCTATTAATAAATGTGATAACGTATCTAAATTGATAAAGTGAATTCGATGAATAGTTAATCTTTATCTATTCGTACTACAGGAGAAATGAAGATAATGGTTTCCTATTTATTGAGTTTTGGGATGGAAAAGTAATTGAGATTCTTAAGGGGAGCTTTCTATAAAAATATAGAAAGTAAATACATTCACAAGAAGGGAGCTCAATATGGAAAAATTGCTAATTGAAGGCGGAAGAGCTTTAAATGGAACAATTCGCGTGAGTGGTGCAAAGAACAGCGCCGTTGCACTAATTCCAGCGACAATTTTAGCAGATACTCCAGTAACTATTGGTGGTGTTCCTAATATTTCGGACGTGAAAATGTTAGGAGACTTACTAGAGGAAATTGGAGGAAGAGTAACTTATGGACAGGAGGAAGAGATGGTAGTCGATCCTTCTAACATGGTTGCAATGCCTTTACCAAACGGAAAAGTGAAAAAATTGCGTGCTTCTTATTATTTAATGGGTGCGATGCTTGGCCGTTTTAAAAAAGCTGTTATTGGGCTTCCGGGTGGATGTCATTTAGGACCGAGGCCAATTGATCAGCACATTAAAGGGTTTGAAGCGTTAGGTGCACATGTTACAAACGAACAAGGTGCTATCTATTTAAGAGCAGATGAACTACGCGGTGCACGTATTTATTTAGATGTTGTTAGTGTAGGAGCTACGATTAATATTATGCTAGCAGCTGTGCGCGCGAAAGGTAGAACTGTTATTGAAAACGCAGCAAAAGAACCAGAAATTATTGATGTAGCTACATTGTTAACAAGTATGGGTGCACGTATTAAAGGTGCTGGTACAGATGTAATCCGAATTGATGGTGTGGATTCACTGCATGGTTGTCATCATACGATCATTCCAGATCGTATTGAAGCGGGTACGTATATGATTTTAGGTGCTGCGTCAGGAGGAGAAGTGACAGTTGATAATGTTATTCCTCAGCATTTAGAGTCAGTTACGGCAAAGTTAAGAGAAGCTGGTGTCCAGGTTGAAACGAACGATGACCAAATTACAGTGAACGGTAATAGAAGGTTGAAAGTAGTTGATATAAAAACGCTTGTATATCCAGGTTTCCCAACAGACTTACAACAACCATTTACAACACTTTTAACAAAGGCGCATGGAACGGGTGTTGTAACGGATACGATTTACGGCGCACGCTTTAAACACATTGATGAATTACGTCGTATGAATGCACAAATTAAAGTAGAGGGTCGTTCGGCAATTGTAACTGGTCCTGTTTTATTGCAAGGTGCAAAAGTGAAAGCAAGTGATTTACGGGCTGGAGCGGCTCTTGTTATTGCAGGGTTAATGGCGGATGGAATTACAGAAGTAACCGGACTTGAGCATATCGATCGAGGCTATGAAAATATAGTAGACAAGCTTAAAGGGCTTGGCGCAAACATTTGGCGAGAACAAATGACAAAGCAAGAAATTGAAGAGATGAAGAACGCATAAGTGATACTTCCGCAAGGGGGAAGCGAAGCATCACTACTTGCGGAAGTACACTTTATAGAAAAACACGGTTCACAAAATACGGCATAAATATAAAGACTTAAAGGAGAGGGATTATTGTGGAAAGAAGTTTATCTATGGAGTTAGTACGTGTAACAGAGGCTGCAGCTTTATCATCAGCGCGTTGGATGGGACGCGGGAAAAAGGATGAAGCAGACGGTGCAGCAACATCAGCTATGCGTGATGTATTTGATACAATTCCGATGAAAGGTACAGTTGTAATTGGTGAAGGTGAAATGGATGAAGCACCAATGCTATATATCGGAGAAAAATTAGGTACAGGATATGGTCCACGTGTAGACGTTGCAGTTGATCCTTTAGAAGGGACAAATATTGTGGCAGCTGGTGGATGGAATGCTCTTGCTGTTATTGCAATTGCAGATCACGGTAATTTGTTACATGCTCCTGACATGTACATGGATAAAATCGCGGTTGGCCCAGAAGCGGTTGGGGCAGTCGATATTGATGCGCCTATTATTGATAACCTACGTGCAGTTGCGAAAGCGAAGAATAAAGATATTGAAGATGTTGTAGCGACAGTTTTAAACCGTCCACGTCATCAAGCGATTATTGAAGAAATTCGTAAAGCTGGTGCTCGTATTAAATTGATTAATGATGGAGATGTAGCAGGTGCAATTAATACTGCATTCGATCGTACAGGTGTAGATATTTTATTCGGTTCTGGTGGTGCGCCTGAGGGTGTATTAGCAGCAGTTGCATTAAAATGTTTAGGTGGCGAGATTCACGGAAAACTATTACCACAAAACGACGCTGAATTGGAGCGTTGCAAAAAGATGGGTATAGAAGACATCAACCGTATCCTTCGCATGGAGGACTTAGTAAAAGGTGACGATGCAATCTTTGCAGCAACAGGCGTAACAGACGGAGAACTATTACGCGGCGTTCAATTTAAAGGTAGCGTAGGAACAACACAATCTCTTGTTATGCGTGCAAAATCAGGCACAGTACGCTTCGTAGATGGACGTCATAGCTTGAATAAAAAACCGAACTTGGTTATTAAATAAAGGGTGGAAGCGGCTCGTTCATAATCATAAATGGCCTATTTATCGCCATTTAAAATAGGGTGAGTAGAAAAAAGTAAGAAATATAAAAAGCGAAGACAAACTTTCTTGTCTTCGCTTCTTGTATTTGTGTTCCAACGTATTGATTAAAACTAGATAAAAGGGTTACAATAGTGAATATTACCCTACTTGAACTTATTGCCTTTCATTATTAATTATTTGCCTTCCGTATTTTTTCCCTTTACCCATGTGAAAAGAGAATAACGTTAAAGTGTGGTGTCTGAATGAATTTGTCAATTGCAGCATTAGAAAACATGAAATTAAAAGAGTTATACGAGCTTGCGAAAGAATTTAAGATTTCGTATTATAGCAAATTAACGAAAAAAGAGTTAATTTTTTCTATTTTGAAAGCTCGAGCAGAAAAAGAAGGTTTCTTCTTTATGGAAGGCGTATTAGAAATTATTCAATCAGAAGGATTTGGATTCCTACGTCCTATCAACTATTCTCCAAGCTCAGAAGATATTTATATCTCAGCTTCGCAAATTCGTCGTTTCGATTTACGTAATGGAGACAAAGTTTCTGGTAAAGTACGACCTCCGAAAGAAAATGAACGCTATTTTGGGTTATTACAAGTTGAAGCTGTAAACGGAGATGATCCAGATTCAGCAAAAGAGCGTGTGCATTTCCCTGCATTAACACCATTATACCCAGATCGCCAAATGAAGTTGGAAACGGAACCGAAAAAGTTACCGACACGCATCATGGATTTAATCGCACCAGTTGGATTTGGACAACGTGGTTTAATTGTCGCGCCTCCAAAGGCTGGTAAAACAAGTCTATTAAAAGAAATCGCACACAGTGTTACAACAAATCATCCGGAAGCTGAATTAATTGTACTTTTAATTGATGAGCGTCCAGAGGAAGTAACAGACATTGAACGTTCTGTTAAAGGAGATGTTGTAAGTTCTACTTTTGATGAAGTACCAGAAAATCATATTAAAGTAGCGGAACTTGTGTTAGAACGTGCAATGCGTCTTGTAGAGCACAAAAAAGATGTTATCATTTTAATGGATAGTATTACCCGTTTAGCGCGAGCTTACAACCTTGTTATTCCGCCAAGTGGTAGAACATTATCGGGTGGTATCGACCCAGCTGCCTTCCATAGACCGAAGCGCTTCTTCGGAGCTGCGCGTAATATTGAAGAAGGCGGTAGCTTAACTATTTTAGCAACAGCGCTTGTTGATACAGGGTCTCGTATGGACGATGTAATTTACGAAGAATTTAAAGGAACTGGAAATATGGAACTTCACTTAGATCGTTCATTAGCTGAGCGTCGTATCTTCCCGGCAATTGATATTCGTCGTTCTGGTACACGTAAAGAAGATCTATTAATTCCGAAAGAACATTTAGACAAGCTGTGGGGTATTCGTAAAACAATGCGTGATACACCAGACTTTGTTGAAAGTTTCTTACGTAAACTTCGTCAAACAAAAACAAATGAAGAATTTTTACAAAACATTGTTGCAGATTCGAAAAGATATGTAACAACTAAGTAAAGGGAAAAGATTGGGACTCGCTTATTTTGTGGTAAGCGAGTTTTTTATGTTTTTTAGGTGATGTTAAAGAGATATGAGTGGAAGAATATTAGTTGATTATCGCCGGATGAGCTGCCTCCACTTTAAGTTAATATCCAGCTCCAGCGGCTAGAATGGTCGGTGGCTTCGCGTCTTCCTACGAGGCAAAAAGCGCCTCTACGTCAGAAGCTCCATCCCCCTCCCATTCTGAACGAGCCGCTTGCGCTTTTAAAATTAAAAAGACAAAAACAGGTAGTTGCAAAATGAAGTTAGCCTTGTTATAATTTCATCATATGTGTTTCATCAATATAGTTGTGTATGCAGCTGAAGATGAAAAACTCTGTTTCGAAAATGATTCAGGGCGGAAGGAGATGAAAAGAATGAAAGCAGGAATTCACCCAGATTACAAGAAAGTTGTATTCATGGACACAAACACAGGCTTCAAATTCTTAAGCGGATCTACTAAAGGATCTAACGAGACTGTTGAGTGGGAAGATGGTAACACTTATCCATTACTAAAAGTTGAGATCAGTTCTGATTCTCACCCATTCTACACTGGACGTCAGAAATTTGCTACTGCAGATGGACGCGTTGACCGCTTCAATAAGAAATACGGTATTAAGTAATAAAAACATAAAACAGGCAAGTGTATGTATTCGCTTGTCTGTTTTTTTTGCGAAAATATTATACCTTTACCCTACTTTTAACTAAAAAGTAGATGAAAGGAGAGCTTCATGTACTTAATAAATCAAAATGGCTGGATTGAAGTGATTTGCGGTAGTATGTTTTCTGGCAAATCAGAAGAGCTAATCCGTCGTGTGCGCCGTACGCAATTTGCAAAACAACATGCAATTGTATTTAAACCATGTATTGATAATCGTTATAGTGAAGAAGATGTTGTATCACATAACGGATTAAAGGTAAGAGCAGTTCCTGTTTCAGCTTCAAAGGATATATTTGAACATATTACAGAAGAGCTGGATGTTATTGCAATCGATGAGGTGCAATTTTTTGATGGGGACATTGTGGAAGTGGTGCAAGTATTAGCAAATCGTGGCTATCGTGTCATTGTAGCTGGTTTAGACCAAGATTTCCGTGGTCTACCATTTGGACAAGTTCCTCAGCTGATGGCGATTGCTGAACATGTAACAAAACTACAAGCAGTATGTTCTGTATGTGGATCTCCAGCAAGTCGTACACAACGACTAATTGATGGAGAGCCAGCGGCATTCGATGATCCGATTATTTTAGTTGGGGCTTCAGAATCATATGAACCACGTTGTCGTCATTGTCATGCAGTTCCTGCAAACAAAGATAAGTAAAACTCGCTGTGTAGGGCGGGTTTTTTTCAAAATAGAGAGAATGAGTGGTCAAGCCGCTTGCGCTTTTAAATATAATTTGCGTTTTTTTGAGTAAGTACCATATACTATTTGTATTAGATACTAGGATGTAGAGGTGAATGATGTGTTAGATCGTTTGCAAGCTGTAGAAGATCGTTATGAGAAGTTAAATGAATTGTTAAGTGATCCAGAGATTATTAGCGATACAAATAAGCTTCGTGAGTATTCAAAGGAACAATCTGATATACAAGATACGGTAGAGGTGTATCGTGAGTATAAAGATGTTCGTGAGCAATTAAAAGATGCAAAAGCAATGTTAGAGGATAAGTTAGACGCAGAAATGCGTGACATGGTAAAAGAAGAGGTTTCTGAGTTAGAAGCACAAGAAAAAACATTATCAGAGCGTCTGAAAATTTTACTTGTTCCAAAAGACCCTAATGATGATAAGAACGTTATCGTTGAGGTTCGTGGAGCTGCTGGTGGCGACGAGGCCGCTTTATTTGCTGGTGACTTATACCGTATGTATAGCCGCTATGCTGAGGTGCAAGGTTGGAAAACGGAGATTATCGAGGCTAGCTATACAGAATTAGGTGGATATAAAGAGATTATCTTTATGATTAACGGTAAAGGTGCTTTCGCGAAGCTGAAATTCGAGAATGGTGCTCACCGTGTACAACGTGTTCCTGAAACGGAATCTGGTGGACGTATTCATACATCTACAGCAACTGTAGCTGTATTACCAGAGGCAGAAGAAGTAGAAATTGACATTCATGAGAAAGACGTTCGTGTTGATACATTCGCTTCTAGTGGACCTGGTGGACAGAGCGTTAATACAACGATGTCAGCGGTACGTTTAACGCATTTACCGACTGGTGTAGTTGTATCATGTCAGGATGAGAAATCACAGATTAAGAATAAAGAAAAAGCGATGAAAGTATTACGCGCACGTGTTTATGATAAGTTTAGACAAGAAGCACAAGCTGAGTATGATCAAAACCGTAAACAAGCTGTTGGTACGGGTGATCGTTCAGAGCGTATTCGTACGTATAACTTCCCGCAAAACCGTGTTACAGACCATCGAATCGGTTTAACGATTCAAAAGCTAGATCAAATCTTACAAGGTAAGTTAGATGATTTCATCAATGCCTTAGTGATGGAAGATCAGGCTCAAAAGATGGAGGCAGCTGAGTAATGCGTGTCTATGAAGCCCTGAAATGGGCTTCTTCTTTTTTACAGGAAAATGGACGAGATGAAAATGCGGGAGAAATTGTCCTTTGTCATGTATTAAAAGTGAACAGAACAGGATTATTGATGAATATGCGTGAAGAAATAACTGTGGAACAAGAAACGAGTTTTACAGAGTTTATCCACAAGCATGTAGAAGGTATTCCGATTCAATATATGATTGGTTATGAAATGTTTTATGGACGATCGTTCTTTGTGAATGAAGAAGTATTAATACCAAGACCGGAAACAGAAGAGCTTATAGTGGGAGTATTAGAAAGAATCGAGCGCCATTTTGGTGATGAGAAACTACATGTAGCAGATATCGGTACAGGTAGCGGAGCGATTTCGATTACACTTGCTTTAGAAAATAAAAATCTTCATGTGTATACGGTAGATATTGCGCAGGAGTCGATTGAAGTTGCAAAAGAAAATGCAAAAACTTTGGGTGCAGAAGTAACGTTCTATCACGGTGATTTATTATCGCCGTTTTATAAAACAGGTCAAAAGTTAGATGTTGTCGTTTCCAATCCTCCATATATACCGGAAGAGGATTGGCGTGGTCTATCTCCTGTTGTGAAAGAGCATGAGCCAAAGAGAGCGCTTGTTGGCGGTGAAGATGGATTAGATTTTTATCGCCGTTTTATGGAAGAATTGCCGAATGTGCTGCAGAAGAAAGCAATTGTGGCGTTTGAAATCGGAGTAGGGCAAGGTGAAGATGTAAAGGCATTGTTACAACAAGCTTTTCCACATGCTCGTGTTGAGGTTGTTTTTGATATTAACGGAAAAGACCGTATGGTATTTGCAGAGATGGAGTAAGGTTCACACCTTACTCTATTTTTTTGTGGAAAAATTCATATAGATTTTGAATTTAATAGTTTAGAAAGATGAAAGTCTGTCCACACTGTTTGTAGAAGGGACGGTGGAGGAAATGAAAAAACAAGTTATTGCTTATCTTCTTCTATTATTAATTGGTGCACAGTTGCTTGTGCAGTTTGGATATATGAAAGCTGATGCGAAAGGGCCTTCAGTTATTCCGAAAGAGGCCGTTCGATTACGAATTTTAGCAAATAGTGATTCAGATAAAGATCAGGCGTTAAAGCGCAAAGTGCGTGATGAAGTAAAAACGCAAATTGATGGTTGGGTAGCGGATTTAACTTCATTTGAAGAGGCGCGTAAAGTCATTCAAAGTCATATTCCAGAAATCGAAAAAACAGTGGCCAATACGTTGAAAAAAGAAGGAAGTAAAGATTCATTTCAAGTGAAATTCAGTAAGAATGTAAAGTTTCCTACAAAGGTATATGGGAATTTTATTTATCCAGCAGGGGAATATGAGGCGGTATTGATTACAATTGGAGAAGGTGAAGGGGCAAACTGGTGGTGTGTATTGTTTCCACCGATGTGTTTCCTAGATTTTTCAAGTGGTACAGCTGTAAGGAAAGAAGAACATGTTGTCAAGGCTGAATCTTCTGAAGAGGAGCAGGTAAAACAAATAGATGAGGAAGTAGTAGATACAGAAGAGAAAAAAGAGGATGAGGTGAAAGAAAAGAAAGTTGTAAAGCAGGAAGTTGCAAAAAAAGTAACAGCTTCTGAAAAGAAAGTAGTAAAAAATGAAACGAAAGTAGAAGAACAATCTGTAAGTAAAGAGGAAACAAAAACTGTGGAAAAAGTGGAGAAACCTGTGGAACAAAAACAAGAAAAGCAAAATAAGTATGTAAAAGTAGAGGAGGAAGAAGAAAAGCCGGAAGTTAAGTTGTTTATTGTAGAGGCTTTTACATCTTTATTCTCTAAATAGTACTATTAGTAGATCCCTTCTCATATATAAAAAAGAGGAGGGATTTACTATGAAGAAGGTATATTTTGCTACGAAAGCAGATGTGGAAAGATTGCATTCTTTTTTCGGACAAGCTAATAAAAAAGATGATAAAATAAATGAGTTGTACGCGCAATTTATGATTTTGGAAGAGGCGGAAGAAATACGGGCTGTCATTGGATATGAACAAAGTGAAGAAAATGCACTTATTCGTTCTTGTTTATTCACACCTAATGTGGATAAACAGACTTTCTTATATTTTTTTGAAATGTTTTTGCAGTATATGAAAGAAAAAAATATTCGACAATTGTACTTACTAACAAATCATCCACAATCTATAACAATCTTTCAGTTTTTTGACTTTTTCACTATAGAGAAAGAAAATGTACCAGAGGGAATTCGACAGTTGGAACACTTTTGTAAAAATATAAAAGAGCCAAATGCAATAATACTAAATTGTCAGCTATTCACAAAGTTATCCACGGATTAATTAGGTTTATCCACATTTTGTGGATAAACCTTGTTTGTCTTTTGGATAAATCTCATAGTAAACTAAAAATAGACAAGTATTTCATGGCAGAAAAGGACGTGGGAAAAAATGCATACAAATATGTGGGTTGTGGATAATGTTGTGGAAAGAAAAAAATATTATCCACAATTACAAGAAGCAGCAAAATTATTAAGGGAAAATGAAGCGATTGCCTTCCCTACAGAAACGGTATATGGACTAGGTGCGAACGCAATGAATGATGAAGCAATCGCGAAAATTTTTGAAGCGAAAGGAAGACCGAGTGATAATCCACTTATTGTCCACATCGGTACAAAATCGCAATTAGATGGAATTGTGACGGAAATTCCGCCAGTTGCAGAGAAGTTAATGGAACATTTTTGGCCAGGACCGTTAACAATTATTTTACCTAGAAAAGAAGGGATTTCAGAGAAGGTGACGGCAGGACTTAATACGGTTGGAGTAAGAATGCCTGATCATCCAGTAGCGCTTGCTCTTATTGAAGAGGCAAATGTACCTGTTGCGGCACCAAGTGCGAATCGCTCTGGGCGTCCAAGTCCGACGCTAGCGTCTCACGTATATGAAGATTTAAATGAAAAAATCGCAGGTATTGTAGATGGTGGTGCAACAGGAGTTGGCGTCGAATCGACTGTAATTGATTGTACTAGCGCTATTCCGACGATACTACGCCCAGGTGGAATTACGAAAGAACAATTGGAAGCGGTGATCGGTACGGTTTCTTTAGATCCGGCTTTAAAGGACGAGAAAGAAAAACCGAAATCACCCGGAATGAAATATACACATTATGCACCGAAAGCGCCACTTAGTATTGTTGAAGGGTCACGTGAGTTTATTCAGCACCTTGTGGATGAGAAGAAGGAAGAAGGATTCAAGGTGGGCGTATTAACGACAGAAGAGTATCAGCATATATATAGCGCGGATGTTGTATTATCTTGTGGTGTTCGAAGCGATTTAGCTAGCGTTGCGACTAAATTATATGATGTACTTAGAACGTTTGATGCAAGTGATGTGGATGTTATTTTTAGTGAATCATTCCCGGATGAAGGAATAGGAAATGCGATTATGAATCGCTTAACAAAAGCGGCAGGACATCAGATTATTACTGAATCATAAGGTACGATTAGCAAACAGAATATTTCTCCTCGGATAAGCATATTTTGAAGTAGCACGTCCGAGGAGGGACATGAATGACGTTTGAACAGCTAATACCTTTAATAATTATGGCATTCGCCTTAGGAATGGATGCATTCTCGGTGAGTCTTGGTATGGGAATGATGACCTTAAAGGTAAGACAAATCCTGTATATCGGTATGACGATAGGGATATTTCATATTATCATGCCATTTATAGGGATGGTATTAGGTCGTTTTTTATCAGAGAAGTATGGAGACATTGCACATTTTGCAGGTGCTATTTTATTAATTGGACTAGGATTTTATATTGTATATTCCTCTATATTGGAGAATGAAGAGACTAGAACGGCCCCTATTGGAATTAGCTTATTCGTATTTGCATTTGGCGTTAGTATAGATAGTTTTTCAGTAGGGCTTAGTCTTGGTATCTACGGAGCACAGACAATTATTACGATATTACTTTTTGGATTTGTTAGTATGTTATTAGCGTGGATTGGTTTATTCATTGGTAGGCATGCGAAAGATATGCTCGGTACATACGGTGAGATAGTAGGTGGTATCATTCTGGTTGGATTTGGATTATATCTCCTTTTTCCTATATAATTTTAAGGGGGAGGGCGCTATGAAAAAGTTATTGGAATGGTACATTCAATTTGTAACTTTTTTTCCTAGATGGTTACGACTGCTTATTATTTGGGGTGTTATTTTGCAAATTTCAATTTTAGGTTGGATTAAGTTAATTCGCGAATAGTAAAATAGTTCCTTTCTGTGCATAGTTTTGTTTGTACTATAATGATTGCGCTAAAAAATTACACATATAGAAAGGATGAGATGAATGACGAGATTGAAGCAAGTTTTTGGTATTATTATTAGTTTCTTTGTCTTTTGGTTTAGTATGCTCGGTGTACAAATGTTTGCTGAGTTTTTAGATATTGAGTCATTGAAGTTTGTGGCGGGAAAAACGGAGGCAGCGCGTGCTTTTTATTCTCCATACCCGTTTTTAATTGTTTTTCTGATTACATTGCTTGCCCTATATTTCTTAGTTATTAAGCTTGGGAAACCGAAAAAAGAGAAAGTGCCTACTTTAGAAGAGAAGAAGGAAGAATTACAATGAAAAAAATCCCCTGCTATTTAGCAGGGGATTTTTATGTTTAAGTGAAGGAAGTAATTGAGTTGTCTTCGCTTTTAGATAGTATCCAGCTCCAGCGGCTAGAATCTCCGGTCATTTCGCTCTCTCGCTCGAAGTAAAAATCGCTTCAAGGTCGAGAGCTTAAAGTGCCCTGCGATTTCTGAACGAGCCGCGTCCACTTTTAAACTGGCCTCACCAATTCAAATTGTTCGCCTAGTTTTGCGTAGTTGTGTCCTGCTAGGCGGCTTACTGGTTTTAGTCCTTCTGCATGAATGCGTCCATTTTCGTATAGGTGTTCTGCGACGTGGAAACGAACGACGCGTCCGATTAATAGATCGCAAGCCGGTGAGTCTTCTGTTCCGCCAAGAGGAATTGCGCGTTCTAGTACGCATTCCATTCGAATATTTGCTTCTTTTACACCTGGAACGGAGATGACATCACTTTCAATTGGTGTTAGTTTTGCTAGTTCAATTTCACTTTCATTTGGCGGGAGATTAGCTGCTGTTTCGTTAATTGCCGCTACATATGATTCATCAGAGATATGTACGACAAATTCCCCTTTTTCAATTGCGTTTCGGGAAGTATCCTTTCTTTCTCCAGCTTTTCGTTGTACAGAAACTGAGATAAGTGGTGGATTAGCAGCGACAATATTGAAATAACTATATGGTGCTCCGTTTAATACGCCGTCTTTTGTTACAGAAGTAACGAATGCGACAGGGCGTGGAATGATACTTCCCGTTAATAATTTGTAATTCTCTTTTTCCGATTGTTCATTTGGATTAATGGATAACATGCTTGAAATCCCCTTTCTAAATATGACGACTTATTGTTTGTTTACAAGATGTTAGTGGAAAACTCCTGCTGAAAATAATATTTTTATTACATAAAAAGAACTTACTTCAACCACAATGAAGTAAGTTCCGTCTAAATAATCTCGAGTTCAAGATAAAAA
This sequence comes from Bacillus sp. MN7755, assembly GCF_054771475.1. Classification (NCBI taxonomy): domain Bacteria; kingdom Bacillati; phylum Bacillota; class Bacilli; order Caryophanales; family Bacillaceae; genus Bacillus; species Bacillus sp. MN7755. The sequence continues at coordinate 393,767 of NZ_BTRL01000001.1, read as the reverse complement.
TTATAATAAAACGTATGCACCAGGTCCGATTAAAGCTACCCCGATAGCAACGGCGATTAACATTAAGTTGTATTCATATCCGTTTTGGGTTACCCAGTAACCATTTTTTCCGTGAACAGTGAAGATTGCCATTAACATTGTTCCAACGATAAATAATGAACCAATTGCAGTGAAAATACCTGATGCGAATAAGAAACCACCTAATAATTCAGTTGCGCCAGCCATAAATGCCATGAATACACCAGGGCGTAAACCGATTGATTCCATCCAGCCGCCTGTTCCTTTTAAACCGTAACCGCCGAACCAACCAAATAATTTTTGAGCACCATGACCCATGAATGTAATACCTATAATAAGACGAATAATAAGAAGACCGAAATCCATCATTTTTGAAAACCTCCTAAAAGTTATTAACTTACCTTATGTAAGTAATAATAAAATAGTTACTTACTTTAGTCAAGTAGATTTCGAAAAAAGTTTGAAATTAATTTTACAAATTAACAACAAAAAACAAAATGTAGTAAAGACCTCTAGACAAGTCGGATAAAAACAGAGAAAATATAAGTAGAAGTTAATTTTCTTATTGTTATTCAGACAATCAGAATTGACTGGAATTTTGCAAAGAGCTACAATAAGAGTCTATTAGTAATGACGTAATTTATTTCGAAAGCGTTTTTATAGTATAATATTCGAAGTATGAAGTCTTACATGTATCCCGATCTTTACTAGGGATTGCCCTATAAACTTTTAGGTAAATTATAAGGAGGACTATCCTATGTTTAAAAAATTATTCGGTCTTGGTTCAAAAACAAATGAAGAAACAATCGTAGCTCCATTAACTGGAGCAGTGAAAAATATTGAAGAAGTACCAGATCCAGTATTCGCAGGTCGTATGATGGGTGACGGTGTTGCAATCGATCCTACTGAAGGTGTAGTTGTATCTCCAGTTGATGGTGAAATCGTACAATTATTCCACACAAAACATGCTATCGGAATTAAAGCGAAAAACGGTACAGAAATTTTAATCCACGTTGGATTAGAAACTGTAAAAATGGAAGGCGAAGGTTTCGAAGCTCACGTTTCTGAAGGCCAAGCTGTAAAAGCTGGAGATAAATTAATCTCATTCGACTTAGAATTAATTCGTGAAAAAGCGAAAAGTACAATTACTCCAATCGTTATTACAAACACAGATGCAGCTGATTCTATTAAGACAACTGTAGGCGTAACAGCTACAAAAGGTTCAACAGAAGTAATGAAAGTTACAATGAAATAATTATTGTATAAGAGGGATCCGTTTCGTATGAAATGGATTCCTTATTTTGTTTTATTTTGTAGTACGATTACTATGTATGTTAAAATACTCTAGGCACTTGGAAATAGGGTTTCACATATATGTGGATAAGGCGCATTTTTCTTAGAAAAAATATAAGAGAAATGCGCTTTTTGTATATTCACATTTCTTTTGTTCTATTCTTATGTACGTTATGATAAAAGGTAGGAAAAGAAGAAAAGGGGTGGGTTTGGATGAAACGAGTGTTATTTATTTGTACTGGAAATACATGCCGTAGCCCGATGGCTGAAGCGTTACTTCGTCATCATGGAGAAGGTAAGTTTGAAGTGCAATCTGCTGGTGTTTTCGCCTATCCTGGAATTGATGCGTCGGTATATGCAAAGGAAGCTTTAGCTGAAAAGGGAATTGCAATCGATCATGCCGCGCAGCAAGTAAATGAAGCTTTGCTTGATTGGGCTGATATTGTAGTAACAATGACGGAAAATCATAGGCAAATTGTCCTTGGACATTATCCGAGCGTTGAAAAGAAAGTGGATACATTATATGGAGTAACTGAGGGGATAAGTAAAGATATTTCAGATCCATTTGGCGGTTCACTTTCTACTTATAAAGAAACGTTAGAAGAGATGGAAAAACTTGTACAAACTTTACTGAAAAAACATTCAGAAGGTTGATGTTTCGTGTATAATACGATATTGGAGATCACTTCGTACCCTTAAGGTATCGAGTGAGAAATGAAGATAATGGATTGAAACTTTGGAGGGGTAAAAATGAAAGTAGTAGTAGCATCTGATCACGGCGGTATGAATATCCGTAAAGAACTTGTAAGTTTATTAGAAGAGTTAAATATTGAATATATTGATTTAGGTTGTGAATGTGAAGCTGGTTCTGTTGATTACCCTGATTTTGCGTTTCCAGCAGCGGAAATGGTAGCGAATGGCGAAGTAGATCGTGGTATTTTAGTTTGTGGGACAGGCATCGGTATGTCTATTGCTGCAAACAAAGTAAATGGTATTCGTTGTGCGTTAGTTCATGATACTTTCAGCGCGAGAGCAACGAGAGAGCATAATGACACTAACATGTTAGCAATGGGCGAGCGTGTAATTGGTGCTGGTCTAGCTCGTGATATCGCAAAAATTTGGTTAACAACTGACTATGAAGGTGGCCGTCACGAAAACCGCGTAGGAAAAATTAAAACATACGAAGCAAAGTAATAGATTCTAACTAGAAGTAGTATGAAATATAATTTGGTGAACCAACCTGTGAAAGGAAGAGGCGTAATGACAGAAATCGTAAAGGTAAGAGAACAGCTACAAATTTCGCTTTCTGATTTCCAAGAACAAGCTTCATTACAAAGTGGTCAAATTTTTGTAGTTGGGTGTAGTACGAGCGAAGTGCTAGGAGAGAGAATTGGAACATCAGGAACGATGGAAGTAGCAGAGGCGATTTTTTCTGAGTTAAAACAATTTCAAGAGCAAACAGGTATTGAGTTGGCGTTTCAATGTTGTGAGCATTTAAACCGTGCTTTAGTAGTTGAGAGAGAGTTGGCAATGAAATATCAATTTGAAATTGTAACAGTTACGCCTGTTAGATCAGCGGGTGGTGCATTAGCAACATATGCTTATCATAATTTGAAAGATCCGGTAGTAATTGAGTTTATTAAAGCGGATGCGGGAATGGATATTGGTGATACATTTATCGGTATGCATTTAAAGCATGTAGCTGTTCCGGTTCGTACAAGTGTGAAGGAAATTGGAAGTGCGCATGTAACGATGGCAACAACACGTGGGAAATTAATTGGTGGAGCACGTGCTGTTTATGCGGCGGCTGAAGAGACTAGCATTTGCCGTTAAAGTTGCACTTTATCCTACGAACGAGGTATGTTGTCTGACTTTATCATAGAAGAAAGAAAAGACCGATTTTCGGTCTTTTTTTTCTTTTATGATATAGAAAGTCATGTTAGAATGTAGTTGAAAACATGAAGGTTCGAAAGAATTACAACCTGAATTTTCGTTTTTTCTGAATAAATGAGAAAAAACTATTGGGAATCGATGTAATTCGTTCAGAAAAGGGGGATTTTGGTGGATCATTTAAAACGTCAAGATGAAAAGGTATTTGCTGCAATTGAGGCAGAACTAGGAAGACAGCGTTCAAAGATTGAGTTAATTGCTTCGGAAAACTTCGTAAGTGAAGCAATAATGGAGGCGCAAGGTTCTGTTTTAACGAATAAGTATGCTGAAGGATATCCTGGAAAACGTTACTATGGTGGCTGCGAGCACGTAGACGTAGTAGAAGATATCGCACGTGATCGCGCGAAAGAAATTTTTGGTGCAGAGCATGTAAATGTTCAACCACATTCTGGTGCGCAAGCGAACATGGCAGTATACTTCACGATTTTAGAGCAAGGCGATACAGTACTTGGTATGAATTTATCTCATGGTGGTCACTTAACACACGGAAGCCCTGTTAACTTCAGTGGAGTACAATATAATTTCGTAGAATATGGCGTGGATGCTGAATCTCACCGTATTAATTACGATGATGTATTAGCAAAAGCGAAAGAACATAAACCAAAATTAATCGTTGCAGGTGCAAGTGCATATCCTCGTGTTATCGATTTCAAACGATTCCGTGAGATTGCAGATGAAGTAGGTGCATACTTTATGGTTGATATGGCACATATCGCTGGTTTAGTAGCTGCTGGTTTACATCCAAACCCAGTACCACATGCACATTTCGTTACAACGACAACACATAAAACATTACGTGGTCCACGTGGTGGTATGATTTTATGTGAAGAGCAATTTGCAAAACAAATTGATAAATCAATCTTCCCTGGTATTCAAGGTGGTCCACTTATGCACGTAATTGCTGCAAAAGCTGTTGCATTTGGTGAGACACTACAAGATGAGTTTAAAACATATGCACAAAATATCATTAATAATGCGAATCGCTTAGCTGAAGGCCTTCAAAAAGAAGGACTTACACTTGTTTCTGGAGGAACAGATAATCATTTAATTTTAATTGATGTTCGTAACTTAGAAATCACAGGTAAAGTAGCAGAGCACGTATTAGATGAAGTTGGTATTACAGTGAACAAAAATACAATTCCATTTGAAACAGCAAGCCCATTTGTAACAAGCGGTGTACGTATCGGTACGGCAGCTGTAACATCTCGTGGTTTCGGTTTAGAAGAAATGGATGAAATTGCGTCACTTATTGCTTATACATTAAAAAATCATGAAAATGAAGCTGCATTAGAAGAAGCACGTAAGCGTGTAGAAGCGCTAACGAGCAAATTCCCAATGTACACAGATCTATAATAGATTAAAGAAGACTGCTGAGACGTAATTGTTTTGGCAGTCTTTTTTTTTGGACATATATTGTTCTTTAAGTATGTATACAAATGATGAATAAATTTTGGCGATATAATGAAGGATACAGCTCCCATAATTGGTAAAGATACTAGATAGATTCATTGTAAAATCATGATTTTGCCAAATTTGCCCTTGAATATTAGTAGCGTTTTCTTTACAATCGTAAATAGTGTAAAAAAGCGTGCAAACGCATGAATATCATCTAAAGGAGAGATTCACATGGGAAAACTGTATGTATTTGATCACCCGTTAATTCAACATAAGATTACATATATTCGCGATAAGAATACAGGTACGAAAGATTTTCGTGAATTAGTGGACGAAGTAGCAAGCTTAATGGCTTTCGAAATTACTCGCGATCTTCCACTTAAAGACATTGAAATTGAAACACCTGTAAGCAAAGCGACAACAAAAGTGATCGCTGGTAAAAAACTTGGTTTAATTCCGATTTTACGTGCAGGTTTAGGCATGGTTGATGGAATTCTGAAATTAATTCCAGCAGCAAAAGTAGGGCACGTTGGTTTATACCGTGACCCTAAAACATTGCAACCGGTAGAATACTATGTGAAACTTCCAACGGATGTAGAAGAGCGTGACTTTATCGTACTAGATCCGATGCTAGCAACAGGTGGTTCTGCGGCTGAAGCAATTAACTCTCTGAAAAAGCGCGGTGCAAAACAAATTAAATTAATGTGTATCGTTGCAGCTCCAGAAGGAGTAAAAGTAGTACAAGAAGAACATCCTGATGTTGATATTTATGTAGCAGCATTAGATGAGAAATTAAATGACCACGGATATGTAGTACCAGGTCTTGGTGATGCTGGTGACCGTTTATTCGGAACGAAGTAAGACAACTGACGAGAGAGGGGATTCCCCTCTCGTTTTTTTGCGCCTCGTTGAGGTAGGGGAGGGGGATAAATATACATAGTATATACAACATAAGTTGCATACACATCACATATAATATAGAAGTCTTACGTCTAAAGAGCACTATATTATGGAAGGAAAGCGTTATATCTTAAAAATATAATAGTGACAAACTTGTGAACATTCCCTTCTATTATAAAGAGAAAACTGTTAGAAATTGCATATCTCTAACCAGTATTTAGAAGGGGAACGTTTTCATTTTTGGGAGGAAATGACTAATACTCAAATTTTTTGATTTTTTACGATTTCTCGTTGACACTGTTAATACCCTATTGTATGCTAACAACGGGGATAGATGGTAGGGCTTTCAGTGACAAAAATACATCCATTCCGTGACGAAAATGTAAACTTTTTATTTTGTATAGGATTTATGCAAAAAAATGAGTTATTATTAACACATCGTGAATGAGGGTTACATATTGGAGGGATGAATCCTTGCAAAAAAACGATCGCAGCCATATAAAAGCTTATGCTTTAATGTCAGGTATTCTTGCTCAGTTAGTCGGTTCTATTCTTGTTGGAATCTTTGGTGGGCAGTGGATTGATAATAAGGTTGGAACGTTTCCATTGTTTCTTATTATAGGGTTATTACTCGGGTTAGGAACAGGGGTATACGCAATGATTCGACTCATTCGACATTACTATTCGGGAGAGCAATGATGATAGACGTACATGGACTTGTCCAAAGACAAAAGAAATATATGTACTACTTGCTTGCGCTTCTAGTGCTAGGATGGGGATTCACCTCTTACAAGGATGTATTTCTTGGGCTGATTATCGGAACGATTTTCAGTTTTCTTAGTTTGCGCATCATTGCACGTAGAACAGACAAGCTATTAGATCGCGTGACAAATGGAGAAAACGTGAAGTTTAAAGCAACAGCGGTAAGTACATATTCAAGGTTCGCGACGATTGGATTATTAATTTTATTTGCAGCCAAATATCAAGAGTTAATTGCGATGTGGGGCCTAGGTGTAGGATTGCTGACAGGATACCTTGTCATGATCATAGATTTTCTTTATTTAGAGTATAAGAGCAGGGAAGAGAGGTGAATTACTAGTGGAACACGGTAAATTAGTTGAATTTCTAGGTTTAACGTTCGATTTGTCATCAGTGATGATGGTTACTGTAGCAGCAGTTATTGTTTTCGTAATCGCTGTTATTGGAACTCGCAGTTTAGCTCTTCGCCCAACAGGAATGCAAAATTTCATGGAATGGGTGTTTGACTTCGTGAAAGGGATTATCAATAGTACGATGGACTGGAAAACAGGTGGACGATTCTTAACGCTTGGCGTTACGCTTATCATGTTTATCATCGTATCGAACTTCCTTGGTTTACCATTCATGTATTCAACAGTTGAGGCTGGCGAACATATTGCATGGTGGAGATCACCAACGTCTGATCCAGCAGTTACATTAACATTAGCCGTGATGGTAGTTACCCTCACCCATTATTATGGAATTAAGATGAAGGGTACGAAAGAATACGTTAAAGGTTATTTCCAACCTATGAAATTCTTATTCCCATTAAAGGTTATTGAGGAGTTTGCTAACACATTAACGTTAGGTCTCCGTTTATTCGGTAACATTTATGCAGGTGAAATCTTATTAGGATTACTTGCTAAGTTAGGCGGGACGACAGTCCTTGGAGCATTAGGTGCGCTTGTACCGATGTTAGCATGGATGGGATTCAGCGTATTCGTTGGTTCAATCCAGTCGTTTATTTTCGTAATGTTAACGATGGTTTATATGGCTCATAAAGTAAGCCATGACCATTAATATAATTTAAGTAAGAAAAAATTTATTTTTTTATAATACAAAGGAGGACAAATTAAATGAGTTTAGGTGTAATCGCAGCTGCAATTGCAATTGGTTTATCAGCATTAGGTGCAGGTATTGGTAACGGTCTTATCGTATCACGTACAATCGAAGGTGTTGCTCGTCAACCAGAATTAAAAGGCGCACTTCAAACAATTATGTTCATCGGGGTTGCTTTAGTTGAGGCACTTCCAATCATCGGTGTAGTTATTGCTTTCATCGTAATGAACAAATAAGGGAGACTCCCCTTACATAGATGGCGAAGAGTGTTTTTTGAACTTTCTTCGCCATTGCTTTATGACGAAACGTATGTCTTTTTTTTTCATATGATCAATTTAGATATTTTGAAGGGAGTGAATCCTTGTGCCAACTTTATTATTAGGGGCTGCCATTCCATTTGGAACGATTGCTTATACATTGTTCATTTTCTTACTTCTATTAGTAATGCTACGCAAATTTGCGTGGGGTCCTTTAATGGGAATTATGAAAGAACGTGAAGAGCATGTTACTAATGAAATCGACGCTGCAGAAAGAAGTAACGCTGAAGCGAAGAAGTTAGTAGAAGAACAACGTGAAATGTTAAAACAATCACGTGTTGAAGCACAAGAGTTAATCGAAAGAGCGAAAAAACAAGCTGTAGATCAAAAAGATGTTATTGTTGCTGCTGCGAAAGAAGAAGCAGAATCAATTAAAGCATCTGCTGTACAAGAAATTCAACGCGAAAAAGAGCAAGCGATTGCTGCTTTACAAGAACAAGTTGCTTCTTTATCTGTTCAAATTGCTTCTAAAGTAATTGAAAAAGAATTAAAAGAAGAAGATCAAGTGAAGTTAATTCGCGATTATATTAAAGAAGTAGGAGAAGCGCGATGAGCAATGGGATTGTAGCAAAACGTTATGCTGTCGCTCTTTTTAAAATTGCTAAAGAAAAACACGTATTAGAAATGTTTGAAGAGGAATTACGCCTTGTACAAAACGTTTATGTAAAGAACGGAGAACTACATAGCTTTTTAACGCAACCGAACATTTCAAAAGAGCAGAAGAAAACGTTTCTTGCAAACGTATTCGGATCTGTTTCTGAATCTATTTTAAATACGTTATATATTTTAATTGATAACAAACGTATTGATATCTTACCTGAAATTGCAGATGAATATGTTGTTCTTGCTAATGAAGAACGTAACGTAGCGGACGCAACTGTATATTCTACTCGTCTTCTATCAGAAGAAGAGAAGCTTAACATTGCAGAAGCATTTGCAAAGAGAACGGGAAAAGATGCAATTCGCGTAAAAAATGTTGTAGATGAAGATTTACTAGGCGGCATTAAAGTACGTATTGGAAATCGCATTTATGATGGAAGTTTACAAGGAAAATTAGCACGTATTCAGCGTGAATTAATGAAGAATAGATAGGGGTGAAGCACATGAGCATCAGAGCTGAAGAAATTAGCGCACTGATAAAGCAACAAATCGAGAACTATCAGTCTGAAATCGAAGTTAGTGATGTTGGTACAGTTATCCAAGTTGGTGACGGTATCGCGCGTGCTCATGGTCTTGATAACGTTATGGCTGGTGAACTTGTAGAGTTCTCTAACGGCGTTATGGGGCTAGCACAAAACTTAGAGGAAAACAACGTAGGTATTATCATTTTAGGACCTTACACAGAAATCCGTGAAGGTGATGAAGTTCGTCGTACTGGTCGCATCATGCAAGTACCAGTAGGAAAAGAACTAATCGGTCGTGTTGTAAACCCATTAGGTCAACCAGTTGATGGTTTAGGCCCAATCAATACAACAAACACTCGTCCAATCGAAAGTCCAGCACCAGGTGTAATGGATCGTAAATCTGTTCATGAGCCACTTCAAACAGGTATTAAAGCGATCGATGCTCTTGTACCAATTGGCCGTGGACAACGTGAGTTAATCATCGGTGACCGCCAAACAGGTAAAACAGCAGTTGCACTTGATACAATCATTAACCAAAAAGATGAAGATATGATTTGTATCTATGTAGCTATCGGACAAAAAGAATCAACTGTACGTAACGTAGTAGAAACACTACGTAAGCACGGTGCATTAGATTACACAATCGTTGTAACTGCATCTGCTTCTCAACCAGCTCCATTATTATACTTAGCTCCTTATGCTGGTGTAACAATGGGTGAAGAGTTCATGTACAATGGTAAACACGTATTAGTAGTATATGATGACTTATCAAAACAAGCAGCGGCTTACCGTGAGCTGTCATTACTATTACGTCGTCCTCCAGGTCGTGAAGCTTATCCAGGGGATGTATTCTACTTACATTCTCGCTTATTAGAGCGTGCAGCAAAATTAAGTGATGCAAGAGGCGGCGGTTCTTTAACTGCACTACCTTTCATCGAAACACAAGCAGGGGACGTATCAGCATACATCCCAACAAACGTAATCTCTATTACGGATGGACAAATCTTCTTACAATCTGACCTATTCTTCTCTGGCGTACGTCCAGCGATCGATGCGGGTACTTCTGTATCTCGTGTAGGTGGATCTGCTCAGATTAAAGCAATGAGTAAAGTATCAGGTACACTTCGTCTTGACCTTGCATCTTACCGTGAGTTAGAAGCGTTCGCTCAGTTCGGTTCTGACCTTGATAAAGCAACTCAAGCGAAACTAAACCGTGGTGCTCGTACAGTTGAGGTATTAAAACAAGGATTACACAAACCGTTACGTGTAGAGAAACAAGTTATCATTCTTTACGCTTTAACACGTGGATTCCTAGATGATATCCCAGTAGTAGATATCACTCGTTTCGAAGAAGAATTCCATGCTTGGTTAGATTCTAATGCGACTGACTTATTAGAAGAAATCCGCACAACTAAGAAACTTGCGGATGACGACAAATTTGCAGCAGCAATTAACGGATTTAAAAAAGTATTCGTAGCTTCTGAATAATAAAAGCGTAAGCGGCTCGTACAAGCCGCCGAAGCTAGATAATATATAAAAGGCATCTCAGGCTTTGAGATTGCTGACGGTTATGTAAAGGAAAAGAGTAGGTGCACCTATTCTTTTCCTTCAATCATGAGCAAGAATATCTTGCAACGTAGATTAGGAAGAGGATTCTTACTAATCGTGCCAACTTCCGGAAAAAAGGTGGTGAAAACCTGTGGCATCTTTACGCGATATAAAAGCGAAGATTACCTCGACAAAGAAAACGAGTCAAATTACGAAAGCGATGGAGATGGTATCTGCATCTAAGTTAAACCGTGCAGAGCAAAATGCTAAATCTTTCGTTCCGTATATGGAAAAGATTCAAGAAGTAGTAGCGAGCATTGCGCAAGGAAGTAAAGGAATTAATCATCCAATGCTAAATGCGCGTCCTGTAAAGCGTACAGGATACATCGTTATTACATCTGATCGCGGACTAGCAGGTGGTTATAACAGTAACGTATTACGTACGGTAAGTAACGTAGTTCGTGAACGTCATAATATGGATTCAAACCAATATTCAATTATTGTGCTTGGACGACTAGGACGTGATTATTTAAAACGTCGCGGCTTTAACATCATTGATGAAGTAGTTGGATTATCTGACCACCCATCATTTACTGATATTAAAGATCTTGCTTCTCGAGCAATTGCGATGTTCGCAGATGGTGCTTATGATGAGCTGTACATTTACTACAACCATTACGTAAGTAAAATTTCACAAGAAGTAACAGAAAATAAAATTTTACCGCTTACTGATGTGGCGTCTGACAAACCGACGACAGCTTATGAATTCGAACCTTCTGAAGAAGAAATTTTAAAAGTACTATTGCCACAATACGCAGAAAGCTTAGTGTACGGTGCATTACTAGACGGTAAAGCAAGTGAGCACGCGGCGCGTATGACAGCAATGAAGAGTGCTACAGACAACGCAATGGAAGTTATCGATTCACTTACACTTTCATTCAACCGTGCACGTCAAGCAGCGATTACGCAAGAAATTACGGAAATCGTTGGTGGAGCGGCAGCGTTAGAATAGTATTAAAAAGCGTAGGTGGCTTGCTCAGAAGGGGAGGGCATTGGAACTCCTGACAAAGAGGCGTTCTTTGCCTCGTAGGAAGGGGTGAAATGACCGACCCTTCTAGCCACCGGAGCTAGATTCAATAAAAAGTGGAAGCGGCTCTGTCAAAAGAGTCGCATAAGCTAAACTAATAAAAAATTAAAAGCCGACTTCTCTTAGAAAGCTGGCTAATTAAAAGAAAGCTAGGAGGGAACCCGATGAATAAAGGGCGCGTTACGCAAATCATGGGTCCGGTTGTAGACGTTAAGTTTGATGGCGGAAAGCTACCAGAAATCTACAACGCCCTTACGGTAAAACAAAGCAACGAAAACGGAGCAAGCATTAACTTAACATTTGAAGTTGCACTTCATTTAGGTGATGACACAGTTCGTACAGTTGCGATGTCTTCCACAGATGGACTTGTTCGTGGCACAGAAGTAGAAGATACTGGTAAAGCAATCTCTGTACCAGTTGGTGATGTAACACTTGGTCGTGTATTCAACGTATTAGGTGATGCAATTGACTTAGATGGTGAACTTCCTGCGGATGTACACCGTGATCCAATTCACCGTCAAGCACCTGCATTCGAAGAATTATCTACTAAAGTAGAAATTCTTGAAACTGGTATTAAAGTAGTAGACTTACTTGCTCCTTACATTAAGGGTGGTAAAATCGGTCTATTCGGTGGTGCCGGTGTAGGTAAAACAGTATTAATTCAGGAATTAATTAACAACATCGCACAAGAGCACGGTGGTATCTCTGTATTCGCTGGTGTAGGTGAGCGTACTCGTGAGGGTAATGACTTATACCACGAAATGAGCGATTCTGGCGTAATCAAGAAAACTGCGATGGTATTCGGACAAATGAACGAGCCACCTGGAGCACGTCAACGTGTTGCATTAACAGGTTTAACAATGGCTGAGCATTTCCGTGATGAGCAAGGACAAGACGTACTATTGTTCATCGATAACATCTTCCGTTTCACGCAAGCGGGTTCTGAAGTATCTGCCCTTCTTGGTCGTATGCCATCTGCGGTAGGTTACCAACCAACACTTGCAACAGAAATGGGTCAATTACAAGAGCGTATTACATCTACAAATAAAGGGTCTATCACGTCTATCCAAGCAGTATATGTACCAGCCGATGACTATACTGACCCAGCACCAGCTACAACGTTCGCTCACTTAGATGCAACAACAAACTTAGAGCGTCGTTTAACACAAATGGGTATTTACCCAGCCGTAGATCCATTAGCATCTACATCTCGTGCACTTTCGCCAGAAATCGTAGGAGAAGAGCATTATGAAGTGGCTCGTCAAGTACAGCAAACTTTACAACGTTACAAAGAGCTTCAAGATATCATCGCTATCTTAGGTATGGATGAGTTATCTGAAGAAGATAAGTTAGTTGTACATCGTGCTCGTCGTATTCAATTCTTCTTATCTCAAAACTTCCACGTAGCTGAGCAGTTTACAGGTCAAAAGGGTTCTTATGTACCTGTAAAAAATACAGTTAGTGGTTTCAAAGAAATTCTAGAAGGAAAATATGATGACCTTCCAGAAGATGCATTCCGTTTAGTTGGTGGCATTGAAGAAGTTATTGAAAACGCGAAGAAAATGATGGCGTAAGGCCTTAGGAGGGACGAAGTATGAAGACATTTCCAGTCAGTATTGTAACTCCTGATGGACCGGTTTACGAAAAAGAAGTAGAAATGGTAAGTGTAAAAGCAGAGAGTGGGGAAATGGGGATCTTACCAGGTCACATTCCAACTGTTGCACCGTTAAAAATTAGTGCAGTTCGTCTGAAACATGGTGGACACACTGATTATGTAGCAGTAAGCGGTGGCTTTATCGAAGTTCGTCCAGATAAAGTAACTGTATTATCATCATCTGCTGAAGAAGCAAACCATATCGATATCCATCGTGCAAATGAAGCGAAGCGTCGCGCTGAGCAACGTATGCAAGATAAACAAGCACATGTTGACTTTAAACGTGCAGAAATGGCATTACAACGTGCCGTGAACCGTTTAAACGTTTCTGATATGAAATAAAAAATCCGTAAAGGCTTTGCCTTTACGGATTTTTTTATGTAGTTTATGGATAATTTTACAAAAATGGTATAATTATATTGATGCTTGTATAAGTAGAGAATAGACAACAATTTATAAAGGGGATGAAGAAATGATCGGTGAAATGAAACGAGAAGCATTGCACTCTTTAAAAGGAAAATGGGGGCTAGGTGTTGGATCAACGATTTTATATCATATTTTAAGTTACGTCGTTTCAATGGCTGTAATGCTTATACTATTAATTCCAGGAGTTATAATATTTCTTTTAGCGTCTATTTCAACTGGTTCAATTGAAGAAGACGTGATGTCAATTGGAGCTGCTATTACGTTTGGGTTTTTTTACTGTCTTATGATAATTTTAAGTTATGCGGCTTATGGCATTACCACATATGGTTATACGAATGTGTTTCTACAAATAAGTAAACGGGAAGACGCTAGAGTGGATTATTTATTTGAAGGATTTCGTGGCTTTAAAAGAATGATGAAAACGATGTGGGCTATGCTCGCAATTTTGTTATATACAGGTACATGGGTTCCGATGCTAGGAACGATTGTATTTGGGATATTAGGTTTTCTTGATGAGAATGCAAATCCATCATTTATAATTGTTTTCTTTATTTTATTAGCTATTTCGTTTGTTGTAATGGTCATTCTTTATTTTGCATATGCGATGACGTATTATGTAATGGTTGAAAATCCAGAGTATAGTGTGTCACAAGCGATGAAAGAAAGTAAGCATCTTATGAAGGGACATAAGTTAGATTTGTTTCTTTTATGGCTTAGTTTTATAGGATGGGGTATTTTAGCGATTTTAACTCTTGGAATAGGTTTTCTTTGGCTTAGCCCGTATGTGAGTACAACGACAGCGCATTTTTATCGCTATATTTCAAAAGATGAATTGTAGTCGGAACATGCTATACTAATAGAGTTATTACGTATAGGAGGAAGAGTATGATTAGTGATTTAAAAGGAGAAGCACTAGATTCATTAGAAGGGAAATGGGGATTAGCTGTCGGGGCAACATTACTTATTTCGATTCTTATTTCAGTGTTTAGTTTTAGTATTGATTTCGTTTTCTCTCAGGTTTGGGATTGGAAAGAAGTAAATGGCTCACTTTCAGTAGACATTATTACAATATTGGTGGTAGGTCCATTAACGCTAGGTGGTTATTGTTTAGCACTGCATATCATTCGTGAAAAGGAAGCGCGTATTGGGCATATATTCAGATGGTTTACAGAAGGAAGTAAGTTTATAAAGTCATTTTTATTATATATAGTAGTAAACATTTATATTTTCTTATGGTTTTTACTATTTATTATTCCAGGCATTATTAAATCATTTTCTTATGCGATGACGTACTTTATTATAAATGATCATCCTGAGTATTCTATAAACCAAGCTATTACAGAAAGCCGTCGTATGATGGATGGACATAAGATGGAGTATTTCATTTTATGTTTAAGCTTTATTGGTTGGTTTATATTAAGTTGTATTACATTAGGGATTGGATTCCTATGGCTAATTCCATATTTTTATACGACGTCAGCAGCTTTTTATGAAGAGATTGCGGAGGAATATTACGAGAAAACAACTCCGACACTATAAAGTGGGGCATCTCACGTTGATGACTCGTTTTACTATCAGCAAATAGCATGATAAAAACACCCAGTATGAGCTATTGGTTCATACTGGGTGTTTTTTGTAGAAATTTTATAAATTGATGGCTAGTAAGTGGTTTGCTGAAATAGTAACCTTGCATATATTTACAGTTGTTCTTTTGTAGAAACTTAAGTTGTTTTTCTGTTTCAATTCCTTCAGCAACGACAGAAAGGTTTAAAGTATTTGCAAGGGAAAGGATAGTGGAAACGATGGCTCTTTCCTCAGGCCGATGATCGGCTAGTTGTGTAAATTCTCTCGGTACTTTTAACGTATCAATAGGGAAAATGGACAAATAAGCGAGAGAAGAATAGCCGGTACCGAAGTCATCAATGGACGTTTGAATACCATATTCCTTTAATTGTTTTAGTCTTGATAATGTTTCTTTCTCATCAATCATTGCAATTCGTTCTGTTAACTCAAGTATTACATGCTTTGGATTGACTTTAATGTCTGTTATTATTTGTGAAATGTTATCGATTAAATTCTCTTGCTGGAACTCTTTTGCGGATAAGTTTACACTTATTTTTAAATCTGTGTAGCCGAAAGTATGCCATATTTTTAACTGGCGACAAGATTCTTTTAATACCCAATGACCGAGTGGAATGACTTGTGGAGTCTCTTCTACAATGGGGATGAACTCACATGGCGGAATGTCACCTAGGAGTGGGTGTTTCCAGCGTATTAATGCTTCAGCACCAATAATCTTTTTCGTCGTAATATCAATTTGTGGTTGATAGACCAGATAAAACTCTTCGTTTACTAAAGCGAGTGGTAAATCTTTTTCAATTCGAGCTTTTCGTTCCATTTTTTTATACAATTCTTTCGTGTACAGAGAGCTACCATTTTTTCCTTTATTTTTTGCTTCGTACATGGCCATATCAGCATGCTGCAAGATTGATAATGGATCTTCACCTGCTTCAGGATATATTGCAATCCCGATGCTCGGTGAGATTTGTAAATGTTGATTTTCAATTTCGAATGGTTCGTTCATAGCTGCTACAATCGCATCAGCTATTTTTTTTACATCCGGCCTTTTTTTATAATTCTCGATAAGGATTGTGAATTCATCCCCAGCTAGCCGGGCAAGCTTCATATTTGGTGTCGATATTCTTTCGAGTCTTTTTGCTACTGCAATTAATAGAAGGTCTCCTACCCTATGACCGAGGGTATCATTAATAACCTTAAAGCGGTCTAGGTCGAGAAACATAACAGCAAAAGGCCTTTTTGATATTTCGGATCGAGCAATTGCCTGTTCTACATATTGATGAAATGCACGGCGATTTGCAAGCTCTGTTAAAGTATCATGATATGCTAGGAAATTAATTTGTTCTTGTTGTTGTTTGCTTTCCGTAATATCTTTAATCATTAAATAAACCCCAGAAATATGATTCTTTAAAAAGATAGGAACAGCTGTAACGTGCAAGTAGTAAATATCTCTATTTTTATGATATGCCCGTATTTCTAAAGAAATAGATTTTCCCTTTTTTACGCGATGAAAGGCATTAATGATTTCTTCCAAATCTTCTTCATACATAAGTGAATAGTAAGGTTGATTTAATAATTCATTCGTTTGATAACCGAGTAAAGTAGTACCCGCGTTATTCACTTTGAGAAAATTACCGTACAAATCTAAGGTGAAGATTGGATCTGGATGATGCTCATATAAAGATTTAAACATTTGTTGGTTATGGTATAGTTCATTTTTTTGTTCTACTAAATCTTCTGTACGTAGTTCAATTTGTTTTTCGAGTTCTGAGTTGAATTGCATTTGGGCTAGCAATAATATTTTATTTTGTTTTCGAACTAAACTGTGGCGTATGAGAACGAAGGAGAAAGTTATCATAAGCCCGATTACTACAATAGGTGCAAAAACGTATTCAACTAATATAAAAACAATAAGCATTACGACAGAAATATAAGGTAATGACAATCTGATCGATTCACCAAGTTTAGGTGTTAATAGTACTTGCTCTTGTCTTTCAGGTTCTTTTGTATGCAGAATACAGGCGATTGCTACTAATACTAAAGTTACTTGATAGAGAGGAGTAACTGTAAACATGGAATACTCGGGTGTGAAGTATTTAATATAAGCATAAATCGCATCTGTAGTAGCATATAAAAGTAAAGCACTGCCAAGAAGCGCGCCAACTCTTTTGGATAATAAGGATAATGGCTTGAATAACAAATTGATTCCTATGAGAAAAAAGAGCAAATCGGCCATTGGATAGGTAAGTTGAACAAATATGTCGATATAGGATGTTGAAGAAACGTGAATAGTGCGTTCAATAAGTAAGTAGTAACTTAAAGTGAATTGTGCTGTAACAATAATACAAATATCGCATATCATAAAAAGCTTTTCTAATAAATCTCGGTTATAAATGATCTCATATAGAAAAGCCAACGCAAAGCTAATTAAAAAAAGTAGGTAAAAAAAGTCGGACAGATCAACGAATGTATAGTAGTCCTTTAAAATTAAACGTTGATAGGCAACGACAAGATCACCAATGAAATAAGAGAGGGTTCCAACAGATAAAATAGTCCAAAATAAACGAGGTAACCCTTCTTTCATGTTTGAAAAATAAAGTATATAACTACAAGCGATAATATCAATGAATAGGGTACTCATTCCAATCAATATTTGAAAAGGAAATGAGTATTCATATAGAAAAGGCATTGCCACGTAATGAATCGATATAGATAACAATATAATGCTTATAAGAATACTTACATGTGTTTGTTTTTTCATTTATTTCACCCACGGTATATACATATAAAGTCCTCTTTTTATTTTCTGTAGTTTCTTGAAATACATATATAATTTCTATACTTATTTTACACAGGTATAGCGAGTTATAAAAACAGATTTTAATAATTCTCGTTTCTGTCCTCAACATATCGACATAGGAATTTGAAGTTTGCTATAATGAATTAAATAGTTGCATTATTTAGAAAAATTTAAAAATAATAATTACTGCAACTAGGACATATTGTTTACTAAGTGAACTTGTTCTTAATTCAGGGGGGAGGGTTTCACAATGGCAAGTGTATATGAAAATAGTTATATGATCGTTTTGATTTTCTTGCTATTAGGCATATTGCTGCCGGTAGTGGCTCTTACATTAGGAAGAATGCTGCGTCCAAACAAACCAAGTGCAGCGAAAGCGACGACGTATGAGAGTGGGATTGAGCCTTTTCATGGTGCAAATATTCGGTTTCATGCTCGTTATTATATTTTTGCTTTATTGTTTGTCATCTTTGATGTAGAAACTTTATTTTTATATCCATGGGCTGTTGCATATGACAAGCTCGGTTTATTTGCACTGATTGAAATGCTCATCTTTGTTGTAATGTTGCTAGTTGGATTAGCGTATGCTTGGAAAAAGAAGGTGTTACAATGGTTATAAATTTTGAGGAATTACATCCAAATGAGCGAGCGGAATTAGAACGAAATATCTTTTTTTCTACATTGGAACAGTTGAAAGGATGGGCACGGAGCAATTCTTTATGGCCGATGACATTTGGACTGGCATGCTGTGCCATTGAAATGATGGGAGTAGGTTCATCACATTATGATTTAGACCGATTTGGGTCATTTTTTCGGACTTCACCAAGGCAATCGGACGTTATGATTGTATCGGGAACGGTAACGAAGAAGATGGCTCCTATTGTTCGGCGCTTATATGATCAAATGCCTGAACCAAAATGGGTTATTGCAATGGGATCTTGTGCGACTGCAGGTGGTCCATATGTAAATTCGTACGCTGTTGTGAAAGGTGTAGATCAAATTGTACCTGTTGACGTGTATATCCCTGGTTGCCCACCAAATCCTGCTGCTTTAATTTATGGGATTAATAAATTGAAGGAAAAAATTCGTTACGAGGCAAAGACAGGGAAGCAGGTGACGAATAAATGAGCAATCCAGATAAAGATTTAGAGGATTTAAAAAAAGAAGCGGCTAGACGGGCGAAGGAAGAAGCGAGAAAACGTCTTGTTGCGAAACATGATGCGGAAATAAGTAAACTTGAGGAAGAAAACCGCGAAAAAGAGAAAGCGCTACCAAAAAATAACGATATGACTGTAGAAGAAGCAAAACGACGTGCAGCAGCAGCCGCAAAAGCAAAAGCGGCAGCGCTAGCGAAGCAAAAAAGAGAAGGAACAGAAGAGGTGACGGAAGAAGAAAAGGCCAAAGCGAAGGCGAAGGCAGCAGCAGCCGCAAAAGCAAAAGCGGCAGCGCTAGCGAAGCAAAAAAGAGAAGGAACAGAGGAGGTAACGGAAGAAGAAAAGGCCAAAGCGAAGGCGAGGGCAGCAGCAGCCGCAAAAGCAAAAGCGGCAGCGCTAGCGAAGCAAAAAAGAGAAGGAACAGAGGAGGTAACGGAAGAAGAAAAGGCCAAAGCGAAGGCAGTAGCAGCCACAAAAGCAAAAGAAGCGGCGTTAGCAAAGCAGAAAGCCTCGCAAGGTGATGGGGATTCGGGAGATGAAAAGGCGAAGGCAATTGCAGCAGCGAAGGCAAAAGCGGCCGCGACTGCAAGGGCAAAGACAAAGGGTGCTGAAGGTAAGAAGGAAGAGGAGCCGAAGTCGGAAGAGCCATCTGTGAATCAACCGTATTTAAATCAGTATGTTGAAGTTATTAAAGGGAAAATAGGAGAGGATGCATTAGTAGATTCCTACATTAATAAACTTTCAAAGGATGTGCCAACTCTTGTGGTGGATTCCGCGAAGTATTATGAAGTGATGGAGTCATTGCGATTCCATGAGGGACTTGCTTTTGATTACATGTCAGAGCTACATGCGACGGATTTTGTGACACATATGGAAGTATATGTTCATTTATTTTCATATGGAAAGAAACAGTCAGTAGCGGTGAAAGTAAAGCTGGATAGGGAAGCACCACAAGTAGAATCGGTGACGGCGCTTTGGAAAGGAGCGGATTGGCCAGAGCGGGAAACGTATGATTTGCTTGGTATTGTATTTAAGGGGCATCCGAATTTATCACGTATTTTAATGCCTGATGATTGGATAGGGCACCCGCTTAGGAAAGATTATGAACCGTATGATGTGGAGGTGTAGCTAAATGATCCGTACGGAAGAAATGCTTTTGAATGTAGGTCCTCAGCATCCGAGTACGCATGGTGTGTTCAGGCTTGTTATTAAGATTGATGGGGAAATTATTAAAGAAGCTACACCGGTTATTGGATATTTGCATCGCGGGACCGAAAAGATTGCAGAGAGCTTACAGTATACGCAAATTATCCCTTATACAGATCGAATGGACTATTTATCGGCCATGACGAATAATTACGTCATTTGCCATGCTGTAGAGACGATGATGGGGCTTGAAATCCCGGAGCGGGCTGAATACTTGCGAGTGCTTGCGATGGAGCTTGGAAGGATTGCGAGCCACCTCGTTTGGTGGGGGACAAATCTTCTTGATATAGGAGCGGTCAGCCCGTTTTTGTACGCGTTTCGTGAGCGAGAGATGATTATTAATTTATTAAACGAATTATGCGGTGCACGGCTTACTTTTAACTATATGAGAGTCGGCGGTGTGAAATGGGATGCGCCGGACGGTTGGATTGAAAAAGTGGAAGAGTTTGTTCCGTATATGAGAGAGCAATTGGCAGGTTATCATGATCTTGTTAGCGGTAATGAGATTTTCTTAAATCGTGTGAAAGGCGTTGGTACATATAGCGCGGAAGAAGCGATTTCGTATTCTTTAAGCGGAGCGAATTTGCGATGTACCGGAGTGAACTGGGATCTTCGCAAGGATGAACCATACTCCATTTATGATCGCTTCGATTTTGATATTCCTGTTGGGAGCGTGGGGGATGCTTGGGATCGCTACGTTTGCCGCATGCAGGAAATTGAGGAGTCTTTAAAGATTGTTGAGCAAGCAGTCCAGCAGTTCCCAAAAGAAGGAGCTGTGCTGGCGAAAGTGCCGAAAATTATTAAGGCGCCTAAAGGAGAAGCGTTCGTCCGTATAGAATCGCCGCGCGGAGAGATTGGTTGCTATATTGCTAGTGACGGAAAGAAAGAGCCGTACCGTTTGAAGTTTCGCAGGCCGTCTTTTTACAATTTGCAAATTTTACCGAAGTTATTAAAGGGTGAAAACATCGCCAATTTAATTACGATTTTAGGTGGAGTTGATATTGTACTTGGGGAGGTTGATGGCTGATGATTGAAACACTCTTACAATCACCTTCAAGCTGGACGAATTTCTTCATTTTTTTCGGATTAGCGGTGCTCCTATTATTTGCAGTCCTTGGTTTCGTTACATATGGTATTTTGGCAGAACGGAAAGTGATGGGTTTTATGCAAGGGCGGATTGGGCCAAACCAAGTTGGAGGCCGGTTCGGTCTGCTGCAAACGGTAGCTGATGTTTTGAAACTACTACTAAAAGAAGATAGTATTCCGAAGGCGGCAGATAAACCGTTGTTTATATTAGCGCCTGTCATTGCATTCGCGCCAGCATTTATGGTGCTTGCAGTCATCCCGTTTACTGATAAATTTCAGTTCGCAGATATTGGCGTAGGCTTACTGTATTACATTGCTGTTTCTGGCATTACGACGATTGGCGTCGTAACCGGAGGATGGGCATCCAATAATAAATATTCCCTTTTAGGAGGGATGCGTGCGGCGGCGCAAATGATTTCTTATGAAATTCCGCTCGTAATGAGTGTAATTGGCATCGTTTTATTAGCTGGTAGCTTAAATTTAAATGAAATCGTAGCGGCGCAGGAGAATGTTTGGTACATTTTCGTGCAACCAATCGGTTTCGTCGTGTTCTTAATCGCGGCGGTAGCAGAGTTAAATAGGACGCCGTTTGATTTACCAGAAGCTGAGTCGGAGCTTGTTTCCGGATATCATACGGAATACTCAGGGTTTCGCTGGGCGTTTTTCATGCTTTCAGAGTACGTATATTTCTTCGGGATGGCATCTTTAATTACAGTTCTCTTTTTAGGTGGATGGAATCCAGTTATGTTCCTTGGATTTATCCCAGGAGCCGTATGGTTTGCTTTAAAGTTTAGCAGTGTAGTCTTTCTATTAATTTGGTTCCGCGTTACGTTTCCGCGTATAAGAGGTGACCAGTTAATGGAGTTTGGTTGGAAAGTATTATTGCCAATTGCACTTGCAAATATTTTCTTAACGGCATTGATTAAGGAGTTATTCTTCTAATCTATGAGGGGGGTGCCAGTAAGAGATGAAAGGTCTATTTAAAGGATTAAAATATACACTAAGCAATTTGAGCAAGAAGAAGGTGACTTATGATTATCCGAATCAACCGTTGCCGCTGCCAGACCGTTTTCGAGGGATTCAAAAGTTTTATCCAGAAAAGTGTATTGTTTGTAATCAGTGCTCCAATATTTGTCCGACAGACTGTATTCAATTAACGGGAAAGAAACATCCGGATCCTACGAAAAAAGGAAAAATTATCGACACGTACGATATTAATTTTGAAATTTGTATTCTTTGTGATTTATGTACAGAAGTTTGTCCGACAGAGGCAATTGTCATGACAAATAACTTTGAACTCGCGGAATATTCACGTGATGATTTATTTAAAAATTTGCAGTGGCTTGACGAAAACGATGAAAACGTCAGGAAGGAGAATAAAGCATGAATGGCGAGTTTGTAGCATTCTTTATCCTATCCTTGTCTGCAATTATCGGCGGCGTTCTTATGTTGAACTTAACGAAAGTCATGCATATGATGCTAGCTCTCGTTCTGACATTCCTTAGCATTGCAGGTTTGTACTTTCTTTTATCAGCTGAATTTATCGGGGTTGCACAAATTTTACTTTACTCGGGTGCGATCACAATTATTATGATTTTTGGCATTATGTTAACGAAACATAACGCAGAAAATGAATCGCGTCTTACTCTTCGAAAATGGATTATCTTCTTTGCGGTTGTAGCATTTGGGGCAGTTATGTATTTTGCTGTTAACAATATTGATTTTGCAAATGAAAGCACACAAGGAAGTTTACCTCTCCATGAAAAAAACACACTTCAAATCGGTACACTTCTCTATTCAAAATATATTATTCCATTTGAATTAACCTCAGTTATTTTACTTGTGGCACTTGTTGGCGCGATTATACTTGCGAAGAAGGATGAGAAAGAGGAGGATTCCAATGAGTAGCGTCCCAGCTTCTGCGTATTTAACGCTTGCGATTATTTTGTTTTGCATTGGTTTGTTTGGCGCTTTAACGAAGCGAAACACAGTGATTGTATTAGTTTGTATTGAATTAATGCTTAACGCGGCCAATTTAAATTTAGTCGCGTTTAGTAAATTAGGTTTGTTCCCAAATTTAACAGGGCAAATTTTCTCTCTGTTTACGATGGCTGTAGCAGCAGCGGAGGCGGCGGTAGGGCTCGCCATTTTGATTGCTTTGTATCGTAATCGCACGACGGTTCATGTAGATGAAATGGATACGCTCAAAGGATAGCATTGTGACCGAAAAGGGGGAAGGAAACAATGATCGATTATGCATGGCTCATACCGCTTTTCCCGCTTGTTTCGTTTTTGTTATTAATTATATTCGGGAAGAAAATTAGAGAAGGAAGCAGTGTACTTAGTATTTTTTTCGTCTTTCTCTCCTTTATATTTGCGGTACTCGTATTAATAGAACGGTTTTCTAAAGTAGGAGTGAAGCATAAGTGGGGATGGCTTAGAGCTGGAGATATTGATATATCATTCGGTTTTGAAGTGACTGCATTAGGGGCTTTAATGTTGTTTATCGTCACACTTGTGAGTTTACTTGTACATGTGTATTCGAAAGGTTATATGAAAGGTGAGGAAAGACTACCAACCTTTTATGCCTATTTAGGTCTCTTTACATTTGCGATGCTCGGGCTTGTTATATCCCCGAATTTATTACAGCTTTATATATTTTGGGAGTTAGTGGGCCTCGGTTCATTTTTACTCATCGGTTTTTATTTCTTTAAAGAAGAAGCGAAGGCTGCTGCGAAAAAGGCTTTTATTATGACCCGTATTGGAGATGTTGGTTTATTTATTGGGATGATCTTAATTTTCTGGCATGCAGGTAGTTTTGAATATGACGCAATTTTTAGAGCGATTCAAACGGGGGATCTTACCCCTACGATGATTACAATAACGGCGATATTAATTTTTATCGGGGCGATGGGGAAATCAGGTCAGTTCCCATTGCATACATGGTTACCGGATGCAATGGAAGGGCCGACGCCTGTTTCGGCACTTATCCATGCGGCGACGATGGTCGCAGCTGGCGTATATTTAGTGGCGACGATGTTTCCGTTATTTTCAGCAAGTACGGTGGCGATGCAGACGGTGGCAATCGTTGGAGCCTTTACCGCAATCTTTGCGGCTTCTATCGGTCTTGTACAAACGGATATAAAGAGAGTGCTTGCTTATTCTACAGTTAGTCAGCTCGGGTATATGATGCTTGCGCTAGGGTCTGCCGGTTATGTAGCCGGTGTTTTCCACTTAACGACACACGCCTTCTTTAAAGCGCTACTATTTTTGGCGGCAGGAAGTGTCATTCACGCCGTGCATACGCAAAACATTAATAAAATGGGCGGTTTACAGAAGAAAATGAAAGTAACGAGTGCACTATTTTTAATCGGTACCCTTGCAATTAGTGGTGTACCACTCCTTTCCGGTTTCTTTAGTAAAGATGAAATTTTAGCGGCGGCTTGGATGAACGGAAATTACATTTTATTCATATTAGCAGTAATTGCAGCATTTTTAACAGCGTTCTACATGTTCCGGCTATATTTCCTCGTCTTTACTGGGGAAGCGAAGACGAAGGAAGATGTGCAGGAATCGCCCCGCATTATGACATATCCGATGATTGTCCTTGGCGTCCTTGCAGTCGTAGCCGGTTATATAAATACACCGTGGTTTGGAACGTTTCTCGGGGATTGGCTTACGAAAGATGTAGCATTTAAAGTGGAAGAGGCACACGGACCAGTTTGGATTATGATTGTTGCGACGCTTGTTTCCTTGGCTGGGATTGCTCTTGCATATTTCATATATGGCAAGAAATCTATTTCTAGAGATTGGGCTAGGGATGAGGGAACACCCCTTTATAACCTTTTGAAAGAAAAATATTATGTGGATGAACTATACAATATAACGGTGATCCCTATTACGAAAGGAATCTCTCATGTGCTTCGCTTATTTGAAGTTTATGTAGTCGAAGGAATTGCCGTTTTAATAGGGAGTCTAGTTAAAGGGATGAGCGGAATGGGGTCTAGACTTCAAAACGGAAATGTACAAGTGTACGGGACTGTAACAGCTGTTTCGCTTGCAGTGCTCGTTATTATTTTGCTCTATACAGGAGGGGATTTACGATGAATGATTTGTTATTAACGTTCTTCATTTTTTCCCCGCTTTTAGGAATTCTCTTACTTGTATTAACACCGAAAAAAGAGTCGCGTACAGTGCGAGCGCTTGGTTTATTTGGAACGGCGCTTCCATTTGGAATCGCTATCGTCCTCGCTTGTACATATGCTTCTGGAAAGAGTTTGTCGCTATTTGATGAAAAAGTGAAATGGATTAAATTTGGGGATTTTGCCGCGGTAGATAAAAGATGGTTTTCCATTTATTACGAGCTTGGTATTGATGGTTTATCGCTCGTTATGATGGTGCTAACGGCCCTTCTAGCGATGCTTGCAGCAATTGCAGCATTTACTATTAAAAGGAATTTGAAAGCCTTTTATATGCTGTTACTTATGTTAGAAATAGGGATGCTCGGCGTCTTTGCAGCTCAAAATTTAATGTTGTTCTTTATCTTCTTTGAAATTACATTGCCGCCAATGTTTTTATTAATTGGGAAGTGGGGGAAATTGTCGAGTGAAAAGGCTGCTTATAGTTATTTAATATATAACGGCATTGGCTCCGCTATTTTGCTCATCGTTTTCTCGGTTTTATTTGCGAAAACAGGCACGACAAATATTGCAGAACTGAAAGAGATATTAGCAGGAGTAAATGCGGGGGGAGGACAAATCATCCCGAGTAGCTTACAGCTTGGTATATTCATTGCTATAATGATTGCTTTTGCAATTAAACTCCCTGTTTTTCCATTACATCGCTGGATGGTTAATGTGCATATTGAAGCGCATCCGGCTGTAGTTATGCTTCATGCGGGCGTTTTACTGAAGATTGGAGCATACGGTATGATTCGCTTTGGAAAGGGGTTGTTCCCGGAATACTTTCGTGAGTTTGCAACGCTAATTGCGATTTTAGGTGTCATTAATTTATTGTACGGGGCCTTCTTAGCGCTCATCCAAACGGACTTTCGGAAGGTGCTTGCTTACTCTAGTATTTCGCATATGGGTATTGTATTAATGGGCCTTGCGGCGTTAAATGCACCAGGTACACAAGGGGCACTATTCCAAGTTGTGTCGCATGGTTTAATTGCAGCCTTACTTTTCTTCTTGCTTGGCATTATTGAAGAGCGTTTTGGAACGTCGGATATTACAGCGCTTGGCGGACTCGCAAAAAGTGTTCCGGTACTTAGCGGATTCTTCTTAGCAGGAGGAATGGCATCGCTTGGATTGCCGGGGATGTCTGGATTTGTTAGCGAGTTTCTTGCCTTTCTCGGTTTATTCCAAGGAGAGCCAGTCATTGCTGTAGTTGGTGTACTTGGCATCATTTTAACCGCTGTATACGTATTAAGAGCAACACTTCAAGTAACGTTCGGTAAGAAAGAGTGGGAAGCGAAAGCTGATATACACGGATGGGAGTATGTCCCTATCTTGTTACTTATCTTCTGCATTATTGTAATTGGACTAATGCCAGAAATACTAGGGGATCCGCTGCAAAATACATTGAAAACATTGGGGGTGAAGTAGGATGGATATGAATACGCTGCTTAGCTTATCGTGGCATCTCATGGTGCCAGAATTCATTATTCTCGGAGCTGCCATCCTTCTTTCCGTATGTGATTTGTTTTTTAAGCTGAACCATAGATATGTAGCGCTTAGTGCAATCGCAGCCGTCATATTAGCAATCTTTTCATTAATTACGCTATACGGTGAACCAGCGGGAGATATTTTGAACGGATCGTTTGTGTTAGATGGGTTTTCAAAAGGATTTAAAACGTTGTTATTAGGCGGAGTAGCCCTCATTTTATGTATCGCAATGAGCGATGATAAGAAGAATCCAATTGAGGATAAGGGAGAATATTATTACTTATTTTTAATGGCGCTTCTTGGGGCTATGTTTATGGCTTCTAGTGTCGACTTTATTACACTTTTCGTCGGTTTAGAGTTGCTTTCACTTTCTTCGTATATTTTAGTAGGAATACGAAAAAAGAACCGTGCATCAAATGAGGCGGCGATGAAATATGTCATTAATGGAGGAATTGGAACGGCAATCACACTCTTTGGAATGAGTTATTTATACGGCATTACGGGGTCGACCAATATCGTGGATATGCAAAAAGTATTTGCCGGGGAACTGGCTGGTGGTATCCAGTTATTGTTAGCTCTCGCATTTCTACTATTGCTCGTTGGGCTCTCATTCAAAATTGCAACGGTGCCGTTTCATATGTGGGCACCTGATGTATATGAAGGGGCTGCTACACCTGTTACTGCTTTTCTTGGAACGATTTCTAAAATTGCGGGGTTCTTACTCATTATTCGTCTGTTTCTCATGGTTTTTGCAAGTGTATTGGTGCAAGGAGACATGCAATCTTTATACGGACGTATGAGCATATACATCGCGGTGATAGCTAGTATTACGATGATTATCGGAAACGTAGTCGCGTTAAAGCAATATAACGTAAAACGTCTATTCGCCTATTCAGGAATCGCGCATGCGGGGTATTTACTCGTTCCGCTCGTAGCGTTATCACCATTTACGATGGATAGCATGTGGTTCTACATGCTTGCATATATGCTTATGAATATAGGCGCGTTTGCAATTATCCACGGCTTAATCTTACAAAGCGACAAAGAAAATATCACCATTTTCACCGGATTATATAAAAGGTCGCCATTTACAGCGATCGTGATGACGATTTTTATTTTATCGTTGGCAGGGATACCAGGAACAGCTGGTTTCATCGGGAAAATTAACATCTTTTTAGGTGCACTTCATGTAGAGCCAGCTCATTACGTACTAGCTTCTATCATGATGGGGACGACAGTCGTTTCATTCGTATATTATTTCCGTATTTTACAGCAAATGTTTTTCCGTACGGGAGAAGTAGAAGAGAAAATTCGTTTGCCACTAAATATAAAGGTTGTTATGAGCCTTTGTGCAATTTCGATTGTAATACTAGGGATTATGCCGATGATTGGATACAATTTCTTTTATGAATATTTTCCATTAATGAAGGATTTCTTCTTCCTAGGGAACGTGGTACAATAGTGAAAATAAAAGGTGTGGAGTCGTTACTCTGCGCTTTTTATTTTGTGTGAACTACAATTGAAAATGCATATAGGTATACGTTTTTAAAGAGAAATTTACAATTGAAAATGTAAGATGCTTATTTGTATTTGAAAAAGTGTGGCGCCTACTTATTATGGTATCGTTTTTATAGTATTTCGTAAGTAGTAGCTAGGTAAAAAGGGGTCGATTTTTTGGCACATCTTTTAGGGCAACAAGCACTGATTGCCATTGTTTCGCATTTATTGTTTATTACCATTACGTGGTGGGCCTTACAAGGTATTCACATTGAGCGTCTAATGAAGCCTGGAAAGGTGATGCAGACGCGAGTATTACTCATCCTAATTACAATTGCAATTGGGACATCCGTAAGTAACTTTTTCCTTGATTATTTAGGCTATTCAAAGAGTTTAACGTATTTAGTAAAGTAAGTGTATAGAACCTCATATCTCCGTTAACAATGGGGATAGGAGGGGATGAAATTGAAGCTTAAAGCCATTCTTATTGTTGCACTTAGTGTTGTTTTATTTTTGGTTGGATATAGAGAGATGAAACCGATCAGCGATGAAAAGAAAATGGAGAGCATGATCGCAGCTTTAGCGAAAAATGATGCTAAAGTAGAGAAATGGTCATGGTTAGCGCGAGAAACAAAAACAATTTCTAATATACATACGTTTCAAAAATTGTTAAACGATGTGAAGGACAAGGCGAATATTCAAAAGTGGGAATTAGAACAATCTCCAGATGGATATAAAGCTACATCCTATAAAAAGTTTTCGTCTTATGAAGAACGAGTAGTAGTAACTTGGAGTAAGGAAAATACTAAAGAAAACACTTTCATTATTTTTGAAGTAAGTGGGGCGAAATGGGACCCGAAGTATGTTAAGAACATGAATAAAATTTTTAATGAAAAACCTATAATTTACACTTGTGTTCAAGGTGTACTGAATGATAAGATTGAAGGTGTTTTGCAAAATAAAACCAATCAGGTTTTGAAAGATCTTTCAGCAAGAGCGATCGAACAGATAGAAGAAAGAGCATTTGTGTCAGTCTCCGCATACAATAAAAAGTGGGATGACGCTCTTTCAACAAATAGAGAGAAAATAAATGTGCAAATAGCAATACGTTCTACAGACAACAAAGATACAATTGTGGTTGGCACACCGATCATAACTTCTGAGTATTGAGTGAATAGATACTGAAAAAAGGACACGGAGGGGAATAATTTGGAAAAGATCATCGTCCGTGGCGGAAAGCGGTTAAACGGCACAGTGCGTGTTGAGGGCGCAAAAAATGCTGTATTACCTATAATCGCTGCAGCCCTATTAGCGAGTGATGGAAAGAATGTACTATCTGAAGTACCAGTTTTGTCTGATGTATACACAATTAATGAGGTATTACGTCATTTAAATGCTGAAGTCGTATTTGAAAATAACCAAGTAACAATCGATGCTTCTAAAGAACTAAACATTGAAGCACCATTTGAATATGTACGTAAAATGCGTGCATCTGTTCAAGTAATGGGACCATTATTAGCACGTAACGGTCGTGCTCGTATTGCACTTCCTGGTGGATGTGCAATTGGTTCACGTCCAATTGACCAACATTTAAAAGGCTTCGAAGCAATGGGAGCAAAAGTACAGGTTGGTAACGGTTTTGTTGAGGCATACGTTGAGGGAGAACTAAAAGGAGCTAAAATTTATTTAGACTTCCCAAGCGTGGGCGCGACAGAAAACATTATGTCTGCAGCTACATTAGCAAAAGGGACAACAATCCTTGAAAACGCAGCGAAAGAACCAGAAATCGTTGACTTAGCTAACTTCTTAAATGCGATGGGAGCAAAAGTACGCGGAGCTGGAACTGGAACGATTCGTATCGAAGGCGTTGATAAATTATATGGTGCAAACCACTCTATTATTCCTGACCGTATTGAAGCGGGAACATTCATGGTTGCAGCGGCAATTACTGGTGGAGACATCTTAATTGAAAATGCTGTACCTGAACATTTACGCTCAATTACAGCGAAAATGGAAGAAATGGGTGTTAAAGTTATTGAGGAAAATGAAGGTGTACGTGTTATCGGCCCAGATAAGTTAAAAGCGGTTGATATTAAAACTATGCCTCACCCAGGTTTCCCAACAGACATGCAATCACAAATGATGGCATTATTACTACAAGCTGATGGAACAAGTATGATTACAGAAACGGTATTCGAAAACCGCTTTATGCACGTTGAAGAATTCCGTCGTATGAATGCTGATATTAAAATCGAAGGTCGTTCTGTTATTATGAACGGTCCAAACAGCTTACAAGGTGCTGAAGTAGGCGCAACTGACTTGCGTGCTGCAGCTGCATTAATCTTAGCTGGTTTAGTATCAGAAGGTTACACTCGTGTAACTGAGTTAAAACATCTTGACCGTGGTTATGTAGACTTCCATAAGAAATTAGCTGCATTAGGTGCAACTATTGAACGTGTAAACGAAAAAGTAGAAGAAGTGAAAGAACAAGAAGTTTCTGATCTTCACGCTTAATTGAGATAGTCTCTATGTCTTTTGACATAGGGGCTATTTTTTTGGGTTATTACTGTTATAGTCAATAAATTCTATACTTATGCACGTACCAGTAAAAATATTTAGAAAATTTTCGTTTTAGCTGGTTCCCCTTAAGTATGTTCTAAAAGAAAGAGTTGTTCCATAAGAATGAATGGAGTAAAGCTTTTGGATATTGGGGGAAATAAGATGAAATTTTCAAAGCCACTTTTTATCACAGTAGCGCTTCTAATAGCGCTTGTTATCATTGTACCTGCTGCTCTTGTTATTCCGTTTGCGAAAGCAAAAGTAGGGGAAGAAGCAGCTTCTAAAACTCCTCCAGCGATAGAAAGTATACCAGCTCCAGGGAAAGTGGATACAGCGGTTCAAGTTGCTGTATATCGTGAGAAACAGAAAAAGGTAGATACATTACCTATGGAGGAGTATGTGACCGGTGTAGTAGCTTCTGAGATGAATGCCAGTTTTGAAATAGAGGCGCTAAAGGCGCAGGCATTAGCAGCGAGAACATTTGTGGTGCAGCGTATGCTAAGCGGAGGAAAGAAAAACAATGCGGACGTGACAGATACGGTGAAAGATCAAGTGTACAAAAGTAAAGAAGAATTGAAGAAACAATGGGGTAATAACTATGAAAATAATTTGAAGAAAATCGAAGAAGCCGTTTCGAAAACCGCAGGACAAGTTTTAACGTATGCTGGCAAACCAATCTCAGCATCCTTCTTTTCAACGAGTAATGGACGGACAGAAAATGCGGCTGATTACTGGGGAAATGATTATCCATACTTAAAGAGCGTAGATAGTCCGTGGGATCAAGCTTCTCCGAAATTTACGAGTGAGCAAACCTTTACCGTAGCCGACTTTCAAAAACGTCTCGGCGTGAAAGTGCTAGCAGATGGGAAGGTTGGAAATATTAAAGATCTTACGGAAGGAAAGCGAGTAAAAGATGTAGCATTTCAAGGGAAAACATTAACAGGAAAGCAAGTTCGTGAAAAGTTAGATTTACGCTCTTCTGACTTCACGTGGAAACAAGAGGGAGATAAAATCATTGTTACGACTAAAGGATTCGGCCACGGCGTTGGCATGAGCCAATACGGTGCGAATGGTATGGCAGCGGAAGGTAAGAAATATACAGATATTGTCGCTCATTACTACAAAGGCGTTGAAATAAAGACGATGAACGATTATGAAGGCAAGTTGATGGTGAAGAAGTAGTGTGCAAAAGGAGCTAGTTTTAATTAGCTCCTTTTGTCATTATTTGTAGAAAACAAATGAAAATGATCGGACAAGACGGTGAAATTAAGTGGGATGGAGAAGAGAGGGGAGAACTCTGTTTAAGGGGTCCATGGATCGCAGGTAGCTATTATAAAGATGAGCGTACAGAAGAATCAATGAAAGACGGTTGGCTCCATACAGGAGATATTGTCACGGTTGATTCGGAAGGATTTATTAAAATTGCTGATCGGACGAAAGATTTAATTAAAAGCGGAGGCAAATGGATTTCTTCCGTAGATTTAGAAAATGCCTTAATTTCGCATGATAAAGTGTTAGAAGCATCTGTTGTAGCGGTGCCGCATGAAAAATGGCAAGAACGTCCGGTTTGCTTGTGTTGTACTAAAAGAGGGACAAGCAGTAGAAAGAAAAGAGTTGTATGCTTTACTAGAAGCGGAATTTCCGAAATGGTGGATGCCAGATGATATTTTATTTGTAAATGAAATTCCGAAAACATCTGTAGGAAAGTTTTTAAAACGAGCGCTGCGTGATCAGCTTAAGACGTATATGGTAGAGCAAAAATAGAGAAGAAGGCTATCCTTTCATTTAGATAGCCTTCTTTTTATAGTACTTCATAAAATATCTAAATTTTCCATTAATTGTTTGGTATAATAGGATAAAAAGTATTTGGGGGAGACGGAATGGCACTACTGGAGTTGAAACGATTAGGGTAACTAACTGTTACGATTTATTTAACCAATTATAACTAAAGTTAATTAAATATATCAGTAAGCCCTGCTAGTCAAATGATTGGCTAGTAGTGAGGGTTAACTGCGGGCAATCCCTAAAGCTGATTGAACTACAACGTGGCTAGAAATAGCGAGCGTGAATGTCGCGAAAGCAGAAAAAATCAATCAGATCGTGCAAGGTTAAATCCTAAACACTAGAACAATGGGTCTTCCGCCTCGAATCATCTAAGTCAAAATTGATAAGATGAACGTTCAACGACTATCTCGTATAACTGACGAGAGTACATCACAAGCCTATGGTGGTGGAAAAATCCTCTATCTCTAAAGAGATAAACATATAGTCTGCGCTCATATGAAAATATGAGAAGTTCATAAGAGAACTGGCTAAGGAATTGCGCCCTTAGTTGAACGAGATAAATTTAATTAAATCTATCAAACTTTAATGAATCTATCGAACGTATGTGTTATGGTAGGTTCAATGAAGTGAGAATATTAATGAAATTTTCACGAGTTAGTCAAGTATCGGAATTAACAGGTTTGTATCCTAGTAGTCTTAGGAGAATGCTGGTGGAACACGCTACTATTCAGAAGAACAAATCTTTCATTATCTGAAAGGTGAGTGCCCGAATAATCGCACAGTAAAGGAGTTACATTCTGATGATATTGGCGAAGAAAGTCAGACTGATTCCAACGCCTGAACAAGAAAAAGTGCTTAGAAACCATACTGGTGCTGCAAGATTTGCTTATAACTATTGTAAAAGAATGAGTGATAGATATTATAAGCTATTTGGAAAATCTGTTTCACAGTTAGCTTTACAGAAACGATTTACAAAGATCAAGAAGCGAAAGAGATATGAGTGGTTAAAAGACATCAATGCACAAGTTCCCAAACAGGCTTCAAAAGATTTTGATACGGCGAGAAAAAATTCGTTCAAAAAGTACAAAAATGGTTATCACACTTCTTATAAATCCAAAAAAGATTTAATCCAAGGATTTTATGCCAATTATGAAAGACTGGTTATAGGAAAGAAAGTAGTTCATATTCAGTCTATTGGAGAAGTGAAAACAAGCCAACAACTACCAAGAAATAAACGACCATCCAATCCAAGAGTTACCTTTGATGGTCGTCACTGGTGGATTAGTGTAGGGTTCCAAGAAGACTTTGAATCACAAGAACTAACCGATGAGTCGATTGGTGTGGATGTTGGTTTAAAAGAGCTTTTTGTAGCTTCTAATGGTATGAAAGAACGAAATATAAACAAAGATGCTAAGGTTAAAAAACTTTTGAAAAGGAAAAAGTCAGCGCAAAGGGATATGTCTAGGAGATTTAAAAAAGGTGTAAAAATTCAGTCTGCCGGATATGAAAAAGCTAAAACTGAGCACCTGCGGTTATCTAGGAAAATTACGAATATCCGAAATAACCATATCCACCAAGCAACAGCTAAATTGGTGAAAACCAAACCAATGAGGATTGTTGTGGAAGACTTACCTATCTCAAACCTGTTAAAAAACAAAAAACTATCGAAAGCATTTTTATTTCAAAAATTAAACTTCTTCTTTCAATGTTTATCATACAAGTGCGAGAAGTATGGCATTGAGTATGTAAAAGCTGATAAATGGTTCGCCTCAAGCAAGATTTGTTCATGTTGCGGAATAAAATACGACCATTCAGTTCAACCAGAAGGACAGTGGAGTTTAAAAATACGTGAGTGGCGTTGTGTTGGGTGCAAGAGCCATCACGATAGGGATTTAAATGCGTCGATAAATTTATCAAGATGGGTAAAATAAATGCTTGATAATGTGAGGTAACGATACTGCCTCGTGTGGAGTGTTATACCCCTCGTCCCTTTGGGGCTGCGAGAACACGATGAAGCACTAATTTGTGTAAATTTGATTGAATTGTATAGATTTAGTTAAGTTTATCGTATCGGAAGACGAACCAGTTACCGGCAATTGAGCTAAAGGTTGAGAAAGGACAATGTGTTGTTTTGCAGTGTAATAACCATACAGCTAAAGTGTTGCACCGCATTATTATTGGTGAGGAAGAAGCTTCAACTGGCAATGTGCTATTTGAAGGTGAAGCGATTGGAAAGAAACATTATTCCCGCATCGGCTTTTGTTTCTTGAAAGATGAGGCATATGATCGTTTGAAGGTAAAGGAATACTTCAAGTTCTTAATAGGACTGTATGAATCAAATATGAGCACAGAAGAAGTAGTGCAATATGTCGGTCTCTTAGATAAGTTAAACGTTAAAATAGAAAAACTATCATTTTCAGAGAAACGCCGTCTTCATATCGGGCGAGTTATGATTCATAATCCGGATTTAGTTATTTTGGAAGAGCCAGAGCAAAATGTAGATACAGAGAGTACGATTATTATTCGAAAAGCAATCATGAAAATGAAAGAGCAAGGAAAGGCAATCTTTATCACGTCATCATTTCTATCGGACGCCCTTTCATTAACAGAAGATGTATACATATTAAACAATAATAGTGTGAAAAAAGTAGAAATTGAACAAGAGGAAGCAAAAGAAGTCGATGAAGAGAAGGTCGTTCAAATGATTCCGCAAATGAAGTTAGAAAGAATACCAGCGAAAGTGAACGATAAAATCATTTTACTTGATCCAATGGAAATTCATTTCATTGAAACGCAAAATGGAGTGACACATATTCACGTTCGTGAAGGGGATTTCGTATGCGCATTAACATTAAGCGAACTAGAAGCAAGGTTAACAGGTTTTGGTTTCTTTAGATGTCATCGTTCTTACCTTGTGAATTTACAAAGGGTTCGAGAAGTGATTACTTGGACTCGTAATAGTTTTAGTTTAATTTTGGATGACGAAAGAAAAAGTTCAATTCCGCTTTCAAAAGGACGAATGGATGAATTAAAAGGTGTCATTGGGCTATAAAAGGTGCTCCAATAAGTTCGAAATACGATTCATTCACCGGTAAAAATACTCCTTTTACCGGTATTTTACTGCGTAACCCCTTTGTTTTTCATATGATTGAGTCAAGAAAAGCAAAACAAAAAACGAAAAGCGCTAAAGCGACTTTCATTTATAAAAGAGAAAAACAAAGGGGATGACGAGATGACATTGGCAATTGAAATGAAAGATGTAATGAAAAGTTTCAACGAAAAAACGGCACTTCGAAATGTGAATATTGAGGTGAAGCAAGGCGAAATTTTTGGATTCCTCGGACCAAGTGGATCTGGGAAAACGACAACAGTAAAGATTTTAACTTCTCAATTACTGCATAGCGTTGGAACGGTAAGAGTATTAGGTAAAGATATTACAGGACCAAGCAACATCGATTACAAACGAATTGGTATTTTAACAGACAACAGTGGCTTATATGAACGACTTAGCATTTATGATAACTTACTATTATTTTGTGACTTATACGATTGCAAAAAAGAACGAATCGATGAAGTGCTAGCACAAGTGAATCTATTAGATGATAAAAAAACACCAGTAAAAAAATTATCAAAGGGAATGAAGCAGCGCGTTACACTAGCAAGAGCAATCCTTCATAAACCAGATATCCTCTTCTTAGACGAGCCAACATCTGCACTCGATCCAGTAAACGTGCAAAACATTCATAAAATCTTAAAAGACTTGAACAAAGAAGGAACGACAATTTTCTTAACGACGCACAACATGGACGAAGCAGAAACGCTTTGTAACCGCATTGCCTTTCTATGTGGTGGAGAAATTGTAGCGCTTGATACACCGGAGAACCTTCGCTTACAATACGCGAAAGATCAAATACAAGTCGTGTTAAAGGATAAGAAGAAAGAAACGGTACAAAAAGATGAATTAGGTGCAAAACGCATTTCAGAATGGATGAAAAAGGGAGAACTATTATCCATTCATTCTTATGAACCCACGTTAGGCGATATCTTTATTGAAGTTACTGGGAGGGGATTATAATGACATTTTCAATGAGACGTGTATCAGCTATTTTTAGAAAAGAAGTACAAGATTTTAAGACAAATTCACAAGTGTTGTTAATGGCATCTTTACCAATTATATTTGCATTTATATTTAGCCGATTTGGAGAAGGACAGGCAGGGGTTGGCATTATTACTTTAATGGCCTTTCTATTTGTTGCAGGATTTGTTCAATCAATGGTAATTGCAGAAGAGAAAGAAAAACATACGTTACGAGTGTTAATGCTATCACCAGCTTCTTCTGTTGAAGTTCTTCTTGGGAAAAGTATATTAACAGCATGTTTAACGTTAGGTATTTCCATTGTAAACTTATTCATTTTAGATCAATTAAGTGGAAATTTCTTATTGCTAGCATTTGTTTTCTTATGTGGAACAATTCTATTTACTTTAATTGGAACAATGATTGGATTACTAGCTGAGTCTGTCCCACAAACATCACTAATTGGAATGCCGATATTAATGACGATGTATTTAGCTGTGCAATTTGAACCAATGGTTGAAAATAAAGTAATTAAGACAATGATTAGTTATCTTCCAACATCTCATCTTGAAAAAGCAATTAAAAGCTTAGTAGAGGGTGCTGGGTTTAGTAGTATTAGTGGGCATATGATAAATGTTGGAGCTTGGCTTATTATTTCACTTATTGCATGTTTAATCGTATATAAAAAGAAACAATTAGATTAAAAACTGAGCTGAAATGCTCGGTTTTTTCTTTTTTCTATCATTTCCTCGGAAATTTTACAATTCTTATACATATTTTTACAGATTTTGTCGAAAAGTAATTAGTTATACGTTGTATAGGATACGTGAATATTGTTCAAAATGATTGCTGAGGTGATGATGGAATGCGAGGAAGAAATAATAAAAAGTCGCAAAAGGTAGTACATTTATTTCAAAAAAGATGGGTGTTTCCGGCACTATACATTGCTTGTGCAGCAGTAATTTTAATGGTTGCGCTATGGTTCCAGGGAGCTAATCCGAAGAAGACTCCGAACCAAGATCAAGCAACACCGTATACACAATCGGAAGATCCAGCAGTACCAGTAACGAAATCTTCAGAAGTAGTGAAAATGCCAGCTGCCGCTAATGCGGAAGTAGTCGTACAGAAGAAGTTCTATGAAGATGCAGCAACTGAGGCGGAACAAGAAAAAGCACTTGTCTTTTATAACAACACATATTCCCCAAACAAAGGAATCGACATTGCTGCGAAGAATGGAAAAGAATTCAATGTAGCTGCTGCTTTAAGCGGTACAGTAACGAAGGCTGAAAAAGATTCACTTCTTGGTTATGTTGTAACAGTTGATAGTGGAAATGGTGTAGCAGCTTCTTATCAAAGCTTAGGTAGTGTGAAAGTAGAAAAAGGTGCACGAGTTGTACAAGGTGAAGTATTAGGAACATCCGGTCTAAGTGCAATGAATAAAGAAGCAGGTTCTCACGTTCACTTTGAAGTACGTAAAGACAATGTGGCTGTGAACCCTGAGCGCTACTTAAATAAATCAGTAGCAGAAATTAAAGCCGATGCAGGTGCTGCAAAGGCAACGAATGCTTCTGGTAAAAAAGCTGATGACAAATCTCAAAAAGAAGAAAAGTCAACAAGCACAAAACCAGAAAGTAAAACAGAAGACAAGTCTCAAAAAGAAGAGAAATCAACTAGCGGTTCGACTAATGACAAAAAAGAAGAACCGAAGAAAGAAGAAAAATCAACAAATGGTTCTACAGAATCATCTAACAGTTCTTCTTCACAAGAATAAAAAAATGAAAAAAATCAGCTCTCCTAGGAGAGCTGATTTTTTTCATTTTCATATAAAAATACTCGATTTCGAGAAAAAAGTTGCAATAACAAGGAAAAATGACGAGATTCTCGAATATATATTACAAAAAGGAGGGGATACTGTGTCATTTTTATTTGTTCTGTCGACTGCTATTATTTTATTGTTTGTTTTATTCACCTTATATTATTATATTGCCGGTAAGAAAGAGGTTCCCCACCATCAATTGTTAGAAGAAGAGTTGGAACGAGAAGAATGACACTCTAAGAAAGAGTGTCTTTTTCTTTTGTACACCTATTGGAATTTTTAAGGCTAAGCCGTATAATACTAATTGTGATTTTTTCACATAAGAAAACGATATTTGAATACAGTAGGAATCTAAAATACTGTGTTTTTTTGTTGTGGTTGAGGGGGAAGTTTTAAATTGGAAGCAAGAGAAAGTAAAAGTTCGAAAAAATTATTTATTGTAATAGCAGTTGTAGTAGCGCTAATTGCTGGGATTGGATTTTTTATTTTTAATAAAATGAGCGCTGCAGGTAAGCAGGAGAAAGTGCCAGTTCTGCAATATTATTATTTAACAAAAGATAATGATAAAAACCAAAATCCGTTATTAAAAGATAAGGCAACTGCGGTATCAGTAGGAATGTTTGAAAAACAAATGAAGTATTTAGCAGATAATCAGTATCATACTCTTACTTTGGAAGAATTTAATCAATTCATAAAAAATAAAAAGAAACTTCCTAAGAAAAGTGTCTTAATCACATTTGATAACAGTTCTAAATCAAATTATGTATATGCATATCCAATTTTAAAAAAATATAAAATGCATGCTGCTTCATTTGCAGTTACATCTAGAATAAGTAATAAGGAAGAAAAGTTTAATCCTAAAGCCTTTCAAATGTTAAGTATGAATGAAATGGATAAAATGAAAGATGTATTTGAATTTGGAAGTCATACACATACTTTACATAAATTTAAGAATGGATCAGCGGCTATACTTGTTGAGGGAAATCAAGTAGTTAAAAATGATATATTAAAAAGTAAAGATGTTTTAAAATCAAATTATATGTCATATCCATTTGGAAAATACAATAAAGATACGCTCCAAATATTAAAAGATTTAAAAATGGAGTTGGCATTCACTAGTCTACAAGGATATGCGACACCAGAAAATAATCCCTTAGAAATAAAACGTTGGTTTATTTCAGCGGATACTAAAATGGATAACTTTGAGAAAATAGTCTCAGGTGAATATGAGGTTCCAAATAAGTAAAGTTCAAGCCTATTAGAATTATATTTAAATTCTAATAGGCTTTTTTGTTTAAAGAATGGATTTTTTCTTGAAATAAAATTTTTTGTACTTAGTCCTTAAAAATATTGAACATGTAGCATATATCAGTAGTGTGGGCAATACAATGGTATAAACCAAAGCAAAGAGAGTGTTTGAGGTGAGAAATCGTGAATCATTTCATTATAAATCCAAGAATGTTTAACGCTTACAAACAGCACTCACACTTACTTCTTAGTCGTATGCAGCGAGGCTCATTTCACACTTCTCACATCCAATTTAGGGAGGCGAGTGGTGTGCACGATTACATCAAAGAGAGAACTATCAAGATTGGTAAGTATATCGTGGAGACAAGAAAGACAGTGCGTGTCATTGCAAAGGAATTTGGGGTATCAAAGAGTACAGTCCATAAAGATTTAACGGAACGTCTACCAGAAATTAATCCAGAGCTCGCAAATGAAGTGAAAGAAATTCTTGATTATCATAAGTCTATTCGTCATTTAAGAGGCGGAGAAGCAACAAAACAAAAGTATAGAAAAGAAGATGTAGAAAAGCCGGTACGTCAATAAACATGCGATCGCAAACATTCCGTTTCAATTCGGTAATATTTTTCAGAAGAATTCTTTTTGTGAATATTACGTTTCTGTTAAATTTATGATAAAATCAGAAATTAGGTGTAAAAGAATTCGGGTGTAACCTGATTTTGAATATCGAGGAGGAAAAAACGGGAATGTTTGCGCGAGATATCGGAATTGACCTAGGTACGGCTAACGTATTAATCCATGTTAAAGGTAAGGGTATTGTATTAAATGAGCCATCTGTTGTTGCTATTGATCGTAACACAGGTAAAGTATTAGCAGTAGGTGAAGAAGCAAGAAGTATGGTGGGACGTACGCCTGGTAATATTGTAGCAATTCGTCCACTTAAAGATGGTGTAATCGCAGATTTCGAAATTACAGAGGCAATGTTAAAGTATTTCATTAACAAATTGGACGTAAAGAGCTTCTTTTCAAAACCTCGCATTTTAATTTGTTGTCCAACAAATATCACATCAGTAGAACAAAAAGCAATTCGTGAGGCTGCTGAACGTTCAGGTGGTAAAACAGTATTTTTAGAAGAAGAACCAAAAGTAGCCGCAGTTGGTGCTGGTATGGAAATCTTCCAACCAAGCGGTAACATGGTTGTTGATATTGGTGGAGGTACAACAGATATCGCTGTATTATCTATGGGTGATATTGTTACCTCTTCCTCTATCAAAATGGCTGGCGATAAGTTTGATATGGAGATCTTAAACTACGTTAAACGTAAGTATAAGCTATTAATTGGAGAACGTACTTCAGAAAATATTAAAATTAAAGTTGGTACAGTATTCCCAGGTGCACGTAGCGAAGAGCTTGAAATTCGCGGACGTGACATGGTAACTGGTTTACCACGTACAATTACAGTATGCTCTGAAGAAATTACAGAAGCACTAAAAGAAGACGCAGCTGTCATTGTACAAGCTGCAAAAGGCGTACTAGAGCGCACACCACCAGAATTATCGGCGGACATCATCGACCGCGGTGTTATTCTAACAGGCGGTGGAGCTTTACTACACGGTATCGACATGCTTCTAGCAGAAGAACTAAAAGTACCAGTATTAATTGCTGAAAACCCAATGCACTGCGTTGCGGTTGGTACAGGTATTATGTTAGAAAATATTGATAAATTACCACGTCGTGCATTGCGATAAAAAATAAATTCAATTGTAAATAAAAAACCAGAAAGAAGCAATTCTTTTCTGGTTTTTTTATATAATAAGATATACTGGAAAAACACTTACAAATAAGCGTTGTTAGCGCTTTCTTTATGTATATATTACATAAAATGCATATTAATTGTAATAGTTGGTCAATAAAAAGTATGTTATAATCGCTAGTGTGAATTTCGTGTGAACTTAATGTAAATAATTTGTAAATCTTATTGGTTTACATAGGGCTTTTGTTATTTGAATAATGATGCGGGGAAGGTCCTATTGGTTTTTTTATTCTTAGAAAAATTCGCAGGAGGACAATTAAATTATGAAAAAAGTAATTACATATGGAACATTTGAC
Source organism: Bacillus sp. MN7755 (assembly GCF_054771475.1). NCBI lineage: Bacteria > Bacillati > Bacillota > Bacilli > Caryophanales > Bacillaceae > Bacillus > Bacillus sp. MN7755. The sequence continues at coordinate 351,622 of NZ_BTRL01000001.1, read as the reverse complement.
TTATTACACTGGGGACATATCAATCTGCTAAAGAGAGCAAAAGACTTGGGGGATTACCTTATCGTGGCTATATCTTCAGATGAATTTAATAAACTAAAGGGGAAAAAAGCTTATCATAGTTATGAAAATCGCAAAATGATTTTAGAAGCGGTTCGTTACGTAGATGAAGTAATACCTGAACATGAATGGGAACAAAAAGAAAAAGATGTTCAAGAGCATGACGTTGATTTATTTGTTATGGGCGATGATTGGGAAGGTGAATTTGATTTCCTAAAATCTCATTGCGAAGTTAAGTATTTACCACGTACAGCAGGTATTTCAACGACAAAGATTAAACAGGAATTATTATTAGTGGCTAGATAATTTTTATGATTAGAGAGATACAAATTGCTATATACCTTACAATATTTAGACTACTATTTAATCTTTTCAGAGTGTTTCCAATTCAAAAAAAAGCGACATTTATTATGTCATATGGGGAGAATGCACTCTCTATATACGAAGAAATGAGAGCGAAAAAAATTGATTTAGATGTCGTATTCTTATATAAACCTACTTGTAAATATAAGTTAAAAGATTATCCTGAAGTGAAGTCTTATCAATTTGAAACACTAAGTATAGTGAATATGATTGAAGCCGTTTATCATTTGACAACATCTAAATATGTTATTATTGACAATTATTTTGGTTTTTTATCTGCTATTAAGTTTAAAGAAGGAACGGAATGCATTCAACTTTGGCATGCAGCAGGATCTATAAAGAAATTCGGTTTGTTAGATCCAAATTTTAACAAAAGAAGTAAGCGTGCTCAAAAACGATTTAAAAGGGTTTATAATAACTTTCATAAAATTGTTGTGGGATCTGAATTATTAGCGGATATATATATGAGTGCGTTCTCAGTAGACCATCATCAAATGGTACGGACAGGTATACCGAGAACGGATTTGTTTTTTAATCGAATTCGGCAAGAAGAAATTAAAAAAAAGTTGTTTTTGGAAAATCCAAATTTGATAAATAAAAAAGTAATATTATACGCTCCAACTTTTAGGGATAACGAAATAAATTCTTTTAAATTACAATTGGAAATAGAAGAAATGTATAGAGAATTTCATGAAGAATACGTATTGTTTATTAGATTACATCCAGCAATAAAGGAAGAATTATACTATAAAATTGAGCATTCACAATTTATATATGATTATTCAATGTATCCAAATATTAATGATTTGTTCTTGGTAACTGATATTTTAATTACTGATTATTCTTCAATCCCATATGAGTTTTGTTTGTTAAAGAAGCCCATGGTTTTCTATCCTTATGATTTAGAGGAATATAAAAAACAAAGAGGAATTATAGGTGAATATGATTCTTTGGTCCCGGGACCAGTTGTATATTCTACAAAGGAGTTAGTTTCAATAATAAATAATAATGAGTTTGATTTATCAAAAGTAGAAGACTTCTCTTTGAAATGGAACCAATATTCAAAAGGGAATTCTAGTGAGAGTTTTATAAGAGAAATATTCAAAATATAATATAAATCTAATTTAGATATAAGAGGTGCGGAATGAATTTTTTAAGGTTTTTATGGCTACCTAAAGAACAAGGCCATTGTGTTTTGCAAGAGATTAAGTATTCTCAACAAAAATTGAACATTGTATTGAGAATGGAGGGAATTACTAGAAATCTAGGGTTGGATAAATATTATTTCATTTTAGTTAATCGAAAATCGAAAGAAGAAATTAAAGTATGTGCCAATATACAAAATAATACAGATTTATTGGATGCTCAAGTTGAACTGAATGATTATATTGAAAGTCTTGCAAAAGGAATATGGGATGCCTATCTTCAAATTGAAGTGGGTGGAAAAATAAACAAATTCCGTGTTAAGAACGACGTAACTGATGCTATTGAATTTTCTCCTTTTTATATTAAAGAATTAAATAAAATTTTTATAGGTTATTCCACAGTGAAGGGGAATTTATCATTTAAATCTCAAGAGAGTAGTGCATATCTCGATGTTGAGGTAATTAATTTGAAAGAAAATGGGGTTCTGGAACTAAGTGGGTATTTCTTGATGTTACCATGGAACACTAGGGAAGAAACTGAAATAACAAAAAAATTAGTTATGCGTTCAGAAAATAATACTTGGAAGATACCCGTTAATAATGTTAAAAGAACAGACGTAACAGCTTTTTACGGTCAATCAGGTGGAAGCTATGATTGGACGGGATTTAGTGTGCAATTAGACTTCAGAAAAAATACATACGGGTTAGAAAACAATAAATCTACTCAAATTTTTATCGAAATGGAGTATAAAGAAGAGGTTGTTTTACTGCCAGTAATTATTTCACCTAATATGGTGTTTAATAACTGTGCCATTATAAATACATTAGAAGGTATTAAAAAAGTATTATTTAGTACAGATCGAGAAAGTAATCAAGGTTATATATTATTAACTAGAGAAGATTTACAAGCTGAAGTTAAGTGTATTTACTCCGAAGATAATCAAATTACAATTGTAGGAGAAGTTATACAGCAACAAATGGTTGAGAAATTTTCTGAAGAACCAACGAGTTTAATTATAAAAAAACGTAACACGGAAGAAAAATATGAATTTGAGATTGAATTAGATGGATTTAATTATGCACACACGTTTAATTTAGAGGATCTTGTATCTAAAGGATTATTTGGTAAGGGAATATGGGATATATATTTAAAAGTTAATAAGCATTCTTATCGCTTAGTGACACGTCTAGATGGAGTTGCAAATAAGCAAAAGGTCATTAACATACCACAGCAGCTTTTATCAGATTTAGAGGGGCGAGCTATTGTCATAAAGCCCTACTATACTTTACACGATGAAGTTTCCATTTTAGTTCGTGAATATCTTAATGTGAAATCAATTCAGGAAGTGAAAATAGAGAAAGACGCATGGATTGTATCAGGAAAATTAAATATTCAGACTCCAAATAAAATAATCCCAGTTCAAACAAATGGAAGTATGACCATTAAAGGGAGTTATGGAAAAAGAAATAAGATTCCGGTTATATGGAATTTGGAGAAAAATGAAAAGACAAAGCAAGAGTTTAAATTTAGGGCCATTTTAGATTTGTCTACTATTCAACAGGGAGAAGAAAGAGATAAGTTATTAACAGATATAAATTTTGATTTAATTGAATGTGAATTTAAGCTTAATGGAGGCATAGCTTTATTTACTATGAACATAGATCCTTCGAAAATTATTTTAACGTTAGAAGATAGATTAAAACAAATCATAAGAATCCGCAAATTTATTAATAAATGGGACAAATCTTTATATCGAATTTTTAATAGGATCTTACCTATTAATCAAAAATATATTATTTTTCAAAGTTTTCATGGGAAAAGTTACTCATGTAATCCGCGAGCAATTTATGAACAAATGTTAATAGAAAAGCGTGATATGAAGGCTATATGGATAGTTAATAATATTATGCAGGAAATACCAGGTAAACCAATTGTGGTTAAACCAGGTTCGGTTAAATATTACTATTATATGGCAAAATCTAAGTATTTTGTTAATAATGGTAATTTCCCAGACTTTTATGAGAAAAGAAAAGAGACTGTCCATTTGCAAACCTGGCATGGAACACCTTTAAAGAAGCTTGGTTTTGATATTGATCCAAATTCACCTTCATATGCCGAGAATACTTCTCCAGCTTTGTTAAGGCGCAATGAGAGATGGGATTATTTAATAGGGCCTAATAATTATACATCAAAAATTTTAAAGAGAGCTTTTAATTTCGAAAAGATTATGTTAGATGTTGGTTATCCAAGAAATGATATTTTTTACAATAAAGACATTGATAAAAAATCCGATGAAATTAAAAAGAGATTAAATATTGACCCTAAAAAGAAAATTATTTTATACGCACCAACATGGCGAGATTATGATTTTCATAATGGTAATCAGCACAAGCCTTACGAATTTAAATTTGATCTTAATAAATTTAAGGAAAAATTTGGGGAAGAATACGTATTGTTATTAAGATTACACTATAGAGATGCTACTCGCATTCAAATTAACGGTTTGGAAGAGTTCGTTTATAATGTATCCAGTTATAACGATATCCAAGAATTATATCTGATTTCAGATATATTAATTACTGACTATTCTTCAGTAATGTTTGATTATGCAAATTTAAATAGACCAATTATTTTCTTTACTTATGATTTATTTAGATATGGTTCTCAAATTCGAGGCTTTTATTTTAATTTTCAAGAAGAAGCTCCAGGACCGATTATTTTAAATCAGGAGCGTCTATTTAAGACAATAGAAGATATCAGTAAGGTAGAAGCAAAATATGCGGAACGATATAAAAAGTTCCAAGATAAATTCTGTCATCTTGAAGATGGGCGCGCTTCTAAAAGAACTATAGAAGCTATGATCGGAAAATAATTTAGACAGGAGATAAGGTTGTGAAGATACGTTTTTTAGTATTTGATATTTATGGAATGGGTGGCACAGTACGTACTGTATTAAATGTAACAAATTATTTGGCACAAAATGGTTATGATGTTGAAATTATTAGTGTTTTTCGTCATCGCAAAATAGCATTTTTTGAAATAGACCCAAGAATTAAAGTTATCGTTTTACATGATGTTGCAAATCGAAATAAAAGTGATAAACAATTTCAAACGAGAATAGCGAATAGAATGTTAAAGATGAAAAGTAAGTTAATTCATCCAGATGATGAAGGATATCATTTCTTTTCATTGTTGACGGATATTAAAATGTATAATTATTTAAAAAGTATTGATTCGGGGATTTTAGTGACAACAAGACCAAGTTTTAATATATTTGCAAGTAAGCATGCAAATAAAGGCATATATCTTATCGGACAAGAACATTTGAATTTCTCAATCTATCCTAAAAGGTTAAAGAAATCTATATTAAAGCACTATACTAATTTAGATTGTTTAGCTACTTTAACAGATGAAGATACGGTTGATTATCAAAAACTTCTTCTAAATGGAAAAGTAGAGGTAAAGAAAATTACAAATTCAATTCCAAAGCTTAGAGGGGGGGTATCTTCTCTAACATCTAAAACAATTGCTGCTGCTGGGCGATTAGTTCCACAAAAAGGTTTTGATTTATTAATTGAGGCCTTCAAAATTGTAAATAAGCAATATCCTGATTGGAAACTTAAAATCTATGGAACTGGTAGAGAGCGAGCAAATTTAGAAGAATTAATCGAAAAAAATAAATTGTACAATCATGTCATTCTAATGGGGGCTACCCAGCATATAGATGTAGAACTTTCTAAAGCATCATTATATGCTTTGAGTTCAAGGTTTGAGGGATTTGGAATGGTAATTATAGAAGCAATGCAATGTGGAGTACCAGTAGTTAGTTTTGATTGTCCAAAAGGACCAAGTGAAATTATTGATCATGATAAGGATGGCTTTTTGGTAGAAGACGGAAATGTGGAGCTTCTTGCTAAGGCATTAATGGAGTTAATGAATGATCCTGTGAAGAGGGGCGAATTTGCTAGAAGGGCTATAAAGAATGTGAAAAGGTTTGAAATAGATGAGATAGGGAAAATATGGATGAGAACTATTGATGAAGCTACTCATCAAATTAATCATTAATAAAAGATTTGTTTTGTTATTAGTATAGGAGATGTTAGTGTGAATGTAGTTGTAACGAATATAAATTTTAATAATGGTTGTATATACATTGAAGGGAAAGCGGATTTTATTTTGGAGGAGGAAAGTTGCTTTTTCTCCATTAGAAGACGTGAAAGTGAGCATGGTATAGAGTATACGGAAAATCATTTTTTTTCAATAAAAGCTAGCGGGAAGACTTTTAGCTTTAAAAAAAATATCGACCTACTTTTTAAGGAAGCTTCCGTAGAAAATAATTTAATTTGGGACCTATTTTTAATTTGCAATGGGACATATATAAAACTAAAAACAGATAGTTCATCAGATTTTAAAGCTAAATCATATTATTTATTAGATAATAACCTTTTTAAAGCTAAACCGTATATTACGGGATATAAGGGTGTTTCAATCTATGTGATACGGAATGATATTAAGGCACTTATGCAAGATGCCGAATTTAATCAAGGGACTTTAAACGTAAGTTTCTATTTAGAGCAGTTACAGGAAGTAAATTTAGAAGAGAAAATCGTTAGTTTAATATTAAAAAAGAGAGAACAAGAATCCTTATTCGAATACTATGAAACTAAGGTGCTAGAAACAAACGTAAATCAAGGTATTTTTAAATTTTCAATGAATATTGATCAAATGTTTAAAGATTATAAACTAAGTTCAAATATGATATGGGATGCATTCGTAAAAATTCAAGACTCTAATGGTGTAGAAATTGAGATGCCCTTACTTGATACCATAAGTAATAAGTCGAAATTTGGATATCGTACGTTCAAACATAATGATTTGTTTAGAGTTAAGCCATATATTACTGGGTTAGATAATTTAGCGCTTTTTATTAGAGAAAAAGAATTTATTATTGAATCATCAGATTTTAAATTTGAAAATAATACGCTTTATGTTGAAGGAGAAATTTCTTCAAAAGAGTATAATGTACTAGATTTTGATGAAAATGGTACATATGTCGTATTTAAAAAGCGTTATACAGCTAATGGAGAGCCACTCTATTTTGATGAAATCGCAAAGGGTTTAAATATTCTTAATGGTAAATTTAAAATGGACGTAAATGTTTCAGAGCTTTTAAAAAAACAAAAAATCCGTCAGAAAGATGTTTGGGATATTTTTATTCGCCTAATGACTTTGGATGGTAGGATAATAGATGTAGAATTAAAGCCGGAAAAACGATTAGAAAAAAATCTTTATATGTACGAAGTGATGGCAGGAAATAACGAATGGAAATTCAAACCCTATATAAATGCTAAAAGGTCATTTTCTATTTATTTTTTAGATTCGGGGAAAGTGGTAGAAGAGTCATTGAAAATCGCTGTTCTTGGTTCTTGTTTTAGCCGTAACGCATTTAATTCAGGAGAATATTTTAATCCTGGGTATAAAAAAAATTACAACTGTAACTTAACACAATTTCACTCCTCTATTGTAAGTATCATGTCAAAACCTATTCATATTGATATGGAAAGATTAGAAGGTGTCACGGATAAAAACAAAGAATTTATTCGTTGTGATTTTGAGAAAGATTTTTTTGATAAACTAAAAGAAGCTAAACCAGATTACTTAATTGTTGATTTGTATGCAGATGCAGCTAGGGATTTAATTAGATTAAATGATGAGAGTTATATTAGTGCGAGCTTGGTTCTTAGGGAAAGCCCATATTTTAAAGAATTAGGCGCATATGAGCGTATTGGTCATAGCAATAATCAATTATATTTTGAAATATGGAAGGAACATATGGAGAAGTTTGCTCGAAAAGTTAAAGAGATATTACCTGAAGAGCGTATCATTTTGAATACGGGAGGGTTTACGTATAAATATATTGATAGAGATAATAAAGTGAAAAAATTCTCTTGCCCAGAAATAATAAAAAGAAATAATTATTTTTGGGATATACTTAACGGGTGGTTCGTAAATTGTATCCCAAATTGCAAGGTTCTTGATTTAAAGGATACTAATTATATAGGGCATTATAACCATCCATTTGGAAATACTTTTTCGCATTACCAACCAGGTTATTACAAGGAATTTATGAATAGGTTGAATAAATCTATTATGCAAGATTTACAAAACAAAATTCATAATTCATTGGAAAGAGATTAAGCCAAATATATCCCTCTAAGAGTTAATTTTTAGGGGGATATATTTTTATTGCGAATTTAGCCTTTTATATAAAATATAGTGAATAATTTGTAGAGGACGGGAAAAATGGAGGAAATCACAGTTATAGGAGCCGGAAGTTGGGGAACTGCTCTCTCTATGGTTCTTACAGATAACGGACATGAAGTACGGATTTTTGGGAATAATAAGAAACAGATTCAAGAGATTAATGAGAAACATACAAATGAAACTTACTTACCAGGAATTCAGTTATCCAAAGGAATAATAGGATACGAGTCTTTAGAAGAGGCGATGGATGGAGTCAATACAGTGTTACTAGTTGTACCAACAAAGGCGATTCGTGATGTTATGAGAAACTTGAAATCTATTGTAAAACAGCCAATCACAGTTATCCATGCAAGTAAGGGAATTGAGCCTGGATCATTTAAGCGAATTTCAGAAATGATTGAAGAAGAGATGCCAAAAGAGTTAGTTGAGAGCATCGTTGTTCTTTCTGGGCCAAGTCATGCAGAAGAAGTAAGTCTTCGTCATCCTACGACAGTAACTGCTGCATCTTACCATTCACAAGCTGCAGAGGATACACAAAGATTGTTTATGAATAATAATTTCCGAGTGTATACAAATCGAGATGTAATTGGTGTTGAATTAGGTGGAGCATTGAAAAATATTATTGCTCTGGGAGCAGGTATTTCAGATGGACTTGATTACGGAGATAACGCAAAGGCAGCTTTAATTTCACGTGGTTTAACAGAGATTACACGTTTGGGATGTGAAATGGGAGCGAATCCGCTTACTTTTGCAGGTTTAACAGGTGTTGGTGATTTGATTGTAACTTGTACGAGTGTTCATAGTCGAAATTGGAGAGCCGGCAATTTACTTGGAAAAGGTCATAATTTAGAAGAAGTTTTAGAAAATATGGGCATGGTTGTTGAAGGGGTACGTACAGCGGAGGCAGCATACCACTTAGCTAAAAAAGTTAATGTTGAAATGCCAATTACTAATGCTATATATAATGTTCTTTTTAATGGGAAGAGTGCAAAAGAGGAAGTAGATTTACTAATGGGGAGAAATGGTAAGGGTGAAGTTTTATAATAATACATTATAGATATGTGAGATAAATGAATTAGAAGGTGTGCAAAAAAGATGGGTTTTATACGAAAAATAAAAAATCATCCGATAGTTAAAAGGCTATGTAAAGCAATCTTTTTATTTTGTAGTTATTTACCGCCAAGAAAAAAAATGATTTTGTTTGAAAGTTATTCTGGAAAACAATATAGTTGTAATCCAAGGGCTATATATGAATATATGTTAAAAAATGAAATGGATTTTGAAATGGTATGGAGTGTAAATAAAGCATATCAGGAACAATTTAAAAAAGATGGAGTTCCATATGTAAAAAGATTCTCGATTCGTTGGTTTATTTTGTTGGCGCGTTCAAAGTATTGGGTTACAAATAGTAGGATGCCTTTATGGTTACCTAAACCAAAACATACGGTATATATCCAAACTTGGCATGGTACGCCATTAAAGAAATTAGCTGGTGATATGAAAGAAGTACATATGCCAGGTACAACAACAGAAAAATATAAGAATAATTTTCATTTGGAAGCGAAAAATTGGGATTATCTACTTTCGCCTAATAAATATTCTACGGACATCTTTAGAAGAGCATTCCAATTTGAAAAGGAAGTCGTAGAAGTTGGTTATCCACGTAATGATTTTTTATATCAGAGTAATAATTCTTCAGCAGTAGAGCACTTAAAACAAAAGAATAACTTACCGATAGATAAAAAAATTATTTTATATGCACCAACATGGAGAGATGATCAATTTTATAGTAAGGGACAATATAAATTGGATTTACAATTAGATTTGGATCTTTTACAAAGTAAATTAGGGTCGGATTATGTTATTTTATTACGTATGCATTATTTAATAGCAGAAAAATTTGATTTAGTTAAATATAAAGGATTTGTTTATGATTTTTCTAAGCATGTCGATATTAATGAACTATATGTAATATCTGATATGTTAATTACAGATTATTCTTCAGTCTTTTTTGATTATGCAAATTTAAAACGCCCAATTATTTTCTATACGTATGATATTGATTCTTACCGAGATAAATTAAGAGGATTTTACTTTAATTTAGAAGAAGAAGCTCCTGGTCCAATTGTAAAGAATACAAGAGAATTATTGGGGGAAATAGTAAATTGTGAATTGAATGGATTAGGAGAATTTGCAGGGAAATACGATAGTTTCTATAATAAGTATTGTTATTTAGAAGATGGTGGTGCTTCTAAACGAGCTGTAAGGAAAATATTTTTCGGAGAGGCATAGTAAAGATGAACTCAATGGTCATGATATTGAAAGAACAGATAAGCAGTTTATATTTAATTAAACGCTTATCTATTTATCAAGTGAAAAGTACAAACAATAATAATTATTTAGGACTCTTTTGGGAATTTTTGAATCCAATAATACAGATGAGTATTTATTGGTTTGTTTTTGGTTTAGGTATTAGAGGGGGACAAGGTGTTAATGGAGTCCCTTTCGTTTATTGGTTATCTGCAGGGTTAGCTGTATGGTTTTTTATAAATCCTGCAATGATGCAAGCTTCTAAATCAATTTATACAAGGCTAAACATGGTTTCAAAAATGAATTTCCCCATGAGTGTTATTCCAAGCTTTGTAATCATGTCTAATTTCTATTCACATGTAATTCTCGTAGGAGTTATAACAATTTTATTTTTAGTAACAGGACAAGGAATTTCTATTCACTACATTCAGCTCATTTATTATATGTTTGCGACGCTAATGCTAGTATTCTCATTGTCTCTAATTACATCCACTTTAGCGACAATAGTAAGGGATACTCAAATGATTGTGCAATCAATTATGAGAATGTTATTATATTTGACTCCTATATTATGGACTCCTGAAAGATTACCAACTATATTCCAAAAGATTATGAAATTAAATCCTTTTTGTTATATTGTTGATGGGTACCGAGCGTCTTTATTAGGGACAAATTGGTTCTTTCAAGATATAAATTATACATTGTATTTTTGGGGATTTGTTTTTATTACTTTTTTAATTGGCTCAACATTACATGTGAAATTTAGAAAGCATTTTGCAGATTATCTATAATGAGGGTTGTAAAAAAATGAATGAATCAGTCAGGTTTCATAATGTAACAAAAAAATACAAAATGCATAGTAAAAACTCTGAAAAATTAAAGGATATCATGTATCCTCGAGGATTTGGTGAAGATTTTTATGCATTAAGAAATTTAGAGTTTGTAGCTCAAAAAGGTGATGTAATTGGTATTGTCGGGGTAAATGGATCAGGAAAGTCGACGATGTCAAATTTAATTGCTGGAATTACACCTCCTACAAGCGGAAAAATTGATATTAAAGGAAAAGTTGCACTTATTGCTATTGCAGCTGGGCTGAACAATCAACTTTCTGGTAGGGAGAATATTGAATTAAAATGCTTGATGATGGGATTAAGTAAAGAAAAAATTGAGAAGTTGACACCGGAAATTATTGAATTTGCAGATATTGGAAAATTTATTGATATGCCAGTCAAGAAGTACTCGAGTGGAATGAAATCTCGTTTAGGTTTTGCTATTTCTGTAAGTATTAATCCAGATGTCCTTGTAATTGATGAAGCACTTTCAGTAGGTGATCAAACATTTGCCGATAAATGTTTGACACGTATGAATGAGTTTAAAGAACAAGGGAAAACTATCTTTTTTGTAAGTCACTCTTTGGGACAAGTGAAAAAGTTCTGTACAAAGGCTTTATGGTTAGAATATGGAGAAATTAAAGATTATGGTCCAATTCAAGAAATTATGCCGAAATATGAGAACTTCTTAAAAGAGTACAAGGCTATGAGCAAAGAAGAGCAGCAGAAGTTTAAAAAGGAATCAATGGAGAAACAGGCTGGTAAAACCTTAATAAAAAAAGAAGCTGCAAAAAGTGAGAATGAAGCTCAAGCTGTAGATTATGTATCATTATTAAGAAAACAAAGCTCACATCATATAAAAAAGAAAAAGGGTCGAAAGTTCTTAAGCGTTTTTATATTATTAATGATGCTTGGTGGGATAACTTACTGGCAAAAGGATAATATTTTACATTCTCTACAGGCGAAAGAACAGAAAAAAGAATCAATAGATAAGGTGGAGGTTCCTAAAAAAGAGGAGAACCCGCTTGCAACTTTAGACGTCCGTTATGTGAATTCTGCAAAAGGTCGTGTTAGAAATAAGCCGAATTTAGATGGACAGGTAGTAGGGACGATATTATTTGGAACGCCGTTTATTGTAAAAGAGCAACAAAAAGAGATAGAGTCAGATATTAATTGGTTAAAACTCACATTAGAAAACGGGGAAGAGGGATGGATTAGTGAATCCATAGTTAAATCAATCCCGTATAATCAAGCGATATCTTATAACAAGTTTTTAGGGGAATTAAAACAAATAGAGGGAATTACCCCAAATTTAGAAGAGTACCTTGCTTTTTTAGGAAAGACTAAAGAAGAACTAATCAATACATTAGGTAATTCACAAAATGAGAAACAATTAGCAGCTGGAACATTAGTTCAATATAAAGATATTGATATAGTATATAACAATCAATCGATTGCTCAGAAAATAAATATTAAAAATATGAAAATATCAAAAGAAAGTTTATTTGAAAAATTAGGTGAAGCACAATTAAAAGCTGAGGACGATTCACTGTTTATTTACCGATCAAATAAATTTGATTTTAACTTTTCTTTAATGGGTTCTACAATTAATTCAATATCAATCTTGGATATTTCAAAGTATTAAATTTTATTACTATAATTAAATGTGTAATATTTATTAGATATTTTTAGGAGGATTATCATTGAAAACAGTAAAAAAAGCTATTATTCCAGCAGCTGGATTAGGAACTCGTTTCCTACCAGCAACTAAAGCAATGCCAAAGGAAATGTTACCAATTGTTGATAAACCAACAATTCAATACATTGTAGAAGAAGCGATTCAATCTGGAATTGAAGATATTATTATTGTAACTGGAAAAGGAAAGCGTGCTATCGAAGATCACTTTGATCATTCTTTTGAGTTGGAACAGAACTTACTAGAAAAGGGTAAGCATGAAATCCTTAAGAAGGTGCAAGAGTCTTCTAAAATTAATATCCACTATATTCGTCAAAAAGAACCGAAAGGTTTAGGTCATGCTGTATGGTGTGCTCGTAAATTTATTGGTAATGAGCCATTCGCTGTTTTACTTGGTGATGATATTGTACAAGCTGAAACACCATGCTTACGTCAATTAATGGATCAATATGAGGCAACACAATCATCGGTAATTGGTGTTCAAACTGTTCCAGAGACGGAAACGCATCGCTATGGTATTATTGATCCACTAGCACAAAAAGGTCGTAGTTATCAAGTTAGTCAGTTTGTAGAAAAACCAGATCAAGGAACAGCACCATCTAACTTAGCAATTATGGGGCGCTATGTATTAACACCTGAGATCTTCACGTTCTTAGAGAATCAACAAACAGGAGCAGGCGGCGAGATTCAGTTGACGGATGCTATTCAGCGTTTAAATGAGATACAAAGAGTATTTGCCTATGATTTCGAAGGAAAGCGATACGACGTTGGAGAGAAGCTTGGATTCATTCAAACAACAATTGAAATGGCATTACAGCATGATGGATTAAAGAATGAATTATTAAGCTATATGGAGAAGTTATTACAAAAAGAAATGGTTAATAATTAACTTTCAAAAAAAACATCTCGGAAATTTATTGCAAAATAAATTTCTGAGATGGTTTTTTATAACTGTTTCATTAATTTATCTGCCACTTTTTTAGAAAGTTGCTTTGTCATTTTAGGAACAAAGGGTTTTATTGCACTGTTAAAAACAAAAGATACTTTGCCAGTTGTTCGCAATTCTAACTGACTTGTTACTTTTGTGGTAGAAGGAGAGATTGATTCAGCGTGAAAAAAGCCGCTACCAATTAATTTTTTTGTTGGAGAAGTCATCGTAAAGCTAATTTTATTAGGCATTTGCCATTCAATAATTTCAACATTGAGACTAACGTCTCGTTTAATAAATCCTAAATCACCGTGTAAACGCCAAGTCGAATGTTTGTCATCAATAACTTTATGTTTAACATAGCCTGTAACTAGTGGAGCCCAATTGTTTATATCACTAATAAATTTCCAAATTTGATCTGGTGAAGTATTTAATTCTATAGTATGTATACCTTTTGCCATTTTTTGATCCCTTTCTAAAAATAAAGGTATTTGAATAATTAGGTTAATATCCTGCATTCATTTTATTATAATATTAGTATGTGAATTCTATTACAAGCGTTTTTTGCTTTAATTTTAATAATTTTTTATTAAAATTCATATTTCTAAATATCACATTTAAGAGAATGTAAGGAAAATAGAGAAATCATGAGTAATATTAGGGAATTAATACGAAAAAGGTCGAAAATTAGGTTTTAATTTCTTATTTTTGTCATATATAATGAATCTTGAATACGACATTAAGGCTTAATATATTTGATATAATTTGCCTTTCCCTAACTTGGGTATACACTCTTTTCAACCTCCGTGTCAGTGATAATACATATTGAAAAGAGTGTATACATTTTTTTATTTAGAAGAGAAATCTTGAAATCCTTTTTTATAATGACAAATGAGATTTAAAATGGGATAATGATAGTATAACTTCTGGTGGTATGACCAATCTTGTTTAAGGAGAGAAGTGTATGCTAGATATTCAACAAATTAAAGAAATAATTCCTCATCGCTATCCATTCCTACTAGTGGATAAAGTTTTAGAAGTAGAAGAAGGAAAGCGTGCTATTGGGATAAAGAACGTTACAGCTAATGAAGAATTTTTTAATGGACATTTTCCGGATTATCCTGTAATGCCGGGTGTTTTAATTGTGGAGGCTTTAGCACAAGTTGGCGCTGTTGCTATGTTGAAGAAAGAAGAGAATCGTGGTCGCTTAGCATTCTTCGCAGGCATCGATAATTGCCGTTTTAAAAGACAAGTCCGTCCAGGTGACCAACTTCGTTTAGAAGTTGAAATGACGCGTGTACGTGGAGCAATTGGAAAAGGAAAAGCAATTGCTACTGTAGATGGTGAAATTGCTTGTGAGACAGAAATCACGTTTGCGCTTGGTGACAAGAAAGAATAAATATATTAAGATATGTGATAGACAAATAACAATACATAATTGTTGTTTGTCTATTTTTTGTGGTTTGTATAATAGGATTTACACGTATTGTAAGTTAGGCTTAGGAAAGAGGGTTGCAATAATGAAAAAGAAAATTTTATTTTGGGTACTCGGTATTATCGGGGTATTAATCATAGGCGGGGGAGTTTATGCTTATAATGTATATTCTTCTGTATCTAATACATTAAAGGAAGTTCATCAACCTTTAAAACGTGATCAAAACAACAGTAATGTTGGAGAAAAAGTTAGCAAGAGTGAACCAGTTTCAATTTTACTACTAGGAGCAGATGAGCGCGGTGATGATAAAGGGCGTTCAGACTCTTTAATGGTGATTACATTAAATCCTAAAAATAACTCTATGAAAACAGTAAGTATTCCTCGTGATACTTATACAGAAATTGTTGGAAAAGGCAAAAGCGATAAAATCAATCATGCTTATGCATTCGGCGGAGTAGATATGTCTGTAGCGACCGTAGAAAACTTCTTGAATGTTCCTATTAATTATTATATTGAAGTGAACATGGAAGGCTTTAAAGATATCGTTGATGCAGTCGGTGGGGTAGATGTAAATAATGATTTGGAGTTCTCTCTAGAAGGGAAGCACTTCCAAAAAGGGAATATTCATTTAACAGGTGACCAAGCCCTAGCATACACACGTATGCGTAAAGAAGACCCACGTGGCGACTTTGGACGTCAAATGCGTCAGCGTCAAGTAATGCAGGCTGTTATTAAGAAGGGTGCAAGCTTCTCTTCTTTAACAGGTTATGGAGATGTATTAACAGCAATTCAAAAGAATGTGAAGACAAACTTAACGCAAGATCAAATGTTTGATATGCAAAAGAACTATAAAGATTGCTTGAAAAATAGTGAGGATATCCAAATCCCAGGTGACGGTCACAAGGCTGCTGATGGCATTTGGTATTACTATGTTCCAGATGCAGCAAAACAAGATTTAACGAATAAATTAAAAACGCATCTTGAAGTGACTAAGTAATAAGTAATGATTCAACTTCTTTAGACAAAGTGCTAAAGGCCACGAAGTTTGGGCACAATATGTAACGGATTATTTCGTTGCTAAGTAATAAAGGTACACAAAAGGTATACGAGCAATCGTATACCTTTTATAATAAGTAAGTGAATAAGAAATCCTAATATATGTAGGAGGAAGACTATGAATTCAATTCTAATCTGCGGCGGAGCTGGTTATATCGGTTCTCATGCTGTGAAAAAATTAGTAGACGAAGGCTTATCTGTAGTAGTAGTAGATAACTTACAAACGGGTCATGAGGATGCAATTACGGAAGGTGCGAAGTTTTATAATGGCGACCTTCGTGATAAAGCATTTTTAAGAGATGTTTTTACACAAGAAAATATTGAGGCGGTTATGCATTTCGCAGCTGATTCTTTAGTTGGAGTTAGTATGGAGAAGCCTCTTCAATATTATAATAACAATGTGTACGGTGCACTTTGCTTATTAGAGGTAATGGATGAGTTTAAGGTAGATAAGTTTATTTTCTCTTCTACTGCGGCGACGTATGGTGAGGTAGATGTAGACCTTATTACTGAGGAAACGATGACAAATCCAACGAATACGTACGGAGAAACGAAGTTAGCAATCGAGAAGATGCTTCATTGGTATAGCCAAGCTTCTAATTTACGTTATAAGATTTTCAGATACTTTAACGTGGCTGGTGCAACTCCAAATGGTATTATTGGGGAAGACCACCGTCCAGAGACGCATTTAATTCCTCTTGTATTGCAAGTGGCGTTAGGTCAACGTGAGAAGATTATGATGTTTGGTGATGATTATAATACACCAGATGGTACTTGTATCCGTGATTATATTCATGTTGAAGATTTAGTGGCAGCTCACTTCTTAGGACTTAAGGACCTACAGAACGGCGGAGAGAGTGATTTCTATAACTTAGGAAATGGTAATGGTTTCAGTGTAAAAGAAATCGTTGATGCAGTTCGTGAAGTTACAAATCATGAAATCCCAGCTGAGGTAGCACCACGCCGTGCGGGAGATCCAGCACGTTTAGTTGCTTCTTCTCAGAAAGCGAAAGAGAAGTTAGGATGGGATCCTCAGTATGTAAATGTGAAGACAATCATTGAGCATGCTTGGAATTGGCATCAGAAGAAACCTAATGGGTATGATAAATAGATATAATAATTGAAAGAGAGGGTATTGTCGTTCAACATATGTTCGACAATACCCTCTCTTTTTTTATAAGATTTTTGCTATACTAAACTGTACTATAATACAGGATGGAAGGAGGGAAATAATGAAAATACTTGTAGTGGATGATGAATCGAGTATTCGTAATTTGATTCGGATGCAGCTTGAGATGGAAGGATACGAGGTGTTGACTGCGGCTGACGGGAGAGAAGCTTTAGAGAGATGGAAGGAAGGGCCGGATGTATTGATTTTGGATGTTATGCTTCCAGATACAGATGGGTATGAGTTACTTCGTCTGTTCCGTGAGAAGGATAGGGATATTCCAGTACTCATGTTAACTGCGAAGAGTCAGATGAATGATAAATTGCTTGGCTTGCAGCTTGGGGCGGATGATTATGTGACGAAGCCCTTCAATTATGCGGAGCTTATTCTTCGGGTCAAGAATATGGCGCGACGTGTGAAGAAGAAAGAGGTAACGGTAAGTCATGAGGTAATCGAGGCGGGAGAGATAACGATCTGTCCTAAGGAAAGAAAAGTGCATGTTAGTGGACAGGAAATTCAGTTAACGTACCGAGAGTTTAATTTATGTCAGTTGTTTGTTTCCAATCCGCAGCGTGTATTTATGAGAGATGAGTTGCTTGAGAAAGTATGGGGTTTTGAGTATATCGGAAATACGAGAGCGGTTGATATTATGGTGCAACGACTGCGGAAGAAGCTAGGGAATAGTGGGGAATATATTAAGACAATTTATGGCGTTGGCTATAAACTAGATTGTTAAGTGGTGATGGTATGTCTTTAAAAAGAAATATGGTGTTTGGAATAGTTGGACTGTTAATCCCAATTTTTGTTCTTTTGTACGGAGTTGTTTATATTACGTTAGAAAAGAATATGTATCATAACGCGGCAAATTCTTTAGAAAAGTTAAGTGTAGAAGCACAAATTTATACGATGAATTATTTAGAGAAGGAAGCAGAGGTGGAGACGCTCGGTCCGAATTCACTTTTAATTGCTTCGTATTTAG
This sequence comes from Bacillus sp. MN7755, assembly GCF_054771475.1. Classification (NCBI taxonomy): domain Bacteria; kingdom Bacillati; phylum Bacillota; class Bacilli; order Caryophanales; family Bacillaceae; genus Bacillus; species Bacillus sp. MN7755. The sequence goes on along the minus strand of NZ_BTRL01000001.1, from coordinate 333,390 downwards.
CAAAGCGCATGGATGTCCGTGTACAGATGATTGGGAAGAATGGAGATGTTGTTGCGGATACGCAAAAAGGAGCACTTCTTCATCGGAATATTGATATTGAGAGCTCTTTGAAGGGGAAGAAATCTTATGTTTTTGAAGAGGGAGACCCAGCTCCAATTCTTTTGTTTTCAAGCCCAGTTTATTATGGGAACGATGTCATTGGAAGTGTTCGTTTTATAAATGAGTTAACGGGAGAGAAGGAAGTTTTAACAAATGTCGGTTGGACGTTCTTAATGACGTCTCTTTGTCTCGTAGCTGCGGGTATTTTCTTTGCAATTCGTTTGGCGAAGTCTCTCCATAAGCCGATTGATCAGTTAAGACAAATGGCGCATCGGCTTGCGAATGGTGATTATAAAAGTAAGATTGAGTTAAATGAATATGTGGAAATTGCTCAGCTTTCCGCATCTTTTAATGCGATGGCTGATGGAATTGAGCTGCATATTAAGCAATTGAAAGAGGAGAAAGAGAAACAGAAAGATTTCTTAGACCGCATTACGCATGAGCTGAAAACACCGCTAACGGCGATTATTGGCTATGTGGATTTAATTCCGAAGTTAAAGGCGAAGGAAGATGTACAGGAGAGCTTGCGTTATGTGGCTGTAGAAAGTGAGCGTTTATTATCACTTGTAGAGGAATTACTTAAGTCTTCAAAGTACGGAACGAGTACGTTTGAAGTGTCACCTACAGTTGTGAATATAAAAGAATTAGCCGAAGAAGCAGTTTCAATTGTGAAACCTCGCCTGCAGAAATTTGAGATTGAAGTTATCAATGAGTTAACAGATGTACATGTTGTTGCGGATTTCGATAAGACGAAACAAATCTTCTTAAACGTGTTGGATAATGCGATAAAATATAGCGATGCTACGCAAATTCGTATGAATGTAATTATAAATGAACGTGAGGCGAAGGTTTTTGTTCATGATGATGGCATTGGTATAGATGAAGGTGTGCTTGCAGAGTGGAATGAATCGCCAGAAGGGAAGGTACTTCCTTCTAGTTACGGGAATGGTTACGGTTTGTATATTTGTCAGGAGATTATGGATAAGCAGGGCGGAAGTATGCGGATTGAGAGTAGTGAAGAAATAGGCACTACAATATTTATTACATTCTTGCTTCCGAGACGGATGGAAGATATAAAAAACTTGAAAGCGGTTAAATGATACATTTATGAAACAATTATGCGGTATTTTCGAAACAACGTTTTTTTATCTTGGAGGTAGGCAGAAATGAAAAGGCTATCATTTCAAATCCTTATGTTTGTCCTTTGTATAATCGTTTCTCTTATTTTGTTTTATGTGATGGAGAAGCAAATATATAATCGAATCACAATAGTGAATGACAAACAAACTGTTTTACAAAGAGTGAATGAATCCCTGCCTACTGAAATGAAAGTTAGGCATGAAAAGTGGGGAGAAATTGTTATAACGGATGAAGTTCGTTTGCATACGATTGTTTCATTCTTTGACCAAATTCAAATAAACCCGAGAGAGGCTAAGATTCAAGAACAAGTATTTACTGGAGAAGTAACGTACTTGAACGGACATAAACGTACTTTTGCAGTAGGTGACTTGTTCCAGTACGGGGCTGACATGTACGGAAAGAATGGTACGGATCCAATGATTTCAGCATTTCAAACGTATTTGTTAAGCCTGTATTACACACCAGATCGTATTAGTGACTTTTTTGCGTCAGCACAGGATGTCATAGTACGCCAAGGTGATGTAGAACGTGCGATGAATCTTACGCACATACTTGACTCGATTCGGTACGCAAAGCAAATTACAGATTACGGAGAAATACAGAAATTATTACAATCACAGAATGAACCGATTGCTTATATTACCGCTTATAAAACAGGTAAGCGTATAAAGAATGAACGTGAAGACATTCTTACTATTTCTGTGTATTCGTCGTATTTTGTTGTGCAATATCTCGGTGATAATAATGGGAATGTCATGTATATGAAAAGCTCCCTCGCAAATTTATTTGTAAAGGAGAATGTGTCATGAGAAAGATAGCCTTTTTCTTCTTTTTGCTAGTAATTGGAGGAGCGATGTCTAGTTGCTCTCGAGATACAACCTCTATTAAATATAATAAAAGTGGTCTCCCTATTTTGGATGATCGTCATCTCGTTGCGTATGTAGCAGCCCGTGAGGAAGTTGGGGAAGCCTTGCTTTCATCATTTTGTAAACCACGCGGCTGTACGTATGAATTTATTCGTCTTTCGACAGAGGAGCTTCTTCGGAGGGTAGAAGAGGAAGCTGGAAATCCGAAAGCCGATATTATTATTGGCGGTACGGTAGACGCCCATCAAATGATGAAGCAAAAAAATCTATCTATTCCTGTTACGAGTCAGCATGCGAATCGTATTTCAAAAACTGTTAAAGATAAAGACGGTTATTGGTACGGTTATGAGGTGGAGAAGCTGGCAATTGCGCTTAATAAAGAGCGGTGGAATGAAGAGATAGCACCGCTCGGACTTCCCTATCCATCAAGGTGGAAAGACTTGTTAAATCCAGTATATAAGGGAAAGATTGTTATGCCGGATCCAAATGTTTCAGGTACAGCATATACGTTTTTTCAATCACTTATTGATACTTTAGGTGAAGGGGAAGCGAAGGAATATGTTAAGAACCTTGCAGGACAAGTTGGAGAAGTAACGGTGAATGGTTACATACCAGCAGAACTTGTTGCGAGTGGTGAATATATGATAGGCATCAATTTTATGGGAGATCAGAGAATGCTTCAAAAACAAGGCTTTCCTATTTTAAGTAACGAACCTGAGCAAACAGGATTATCTGTTAATGCGATTTCGAAACTAAAACGTGCACCGAATGGTATTATTGCGGATTTATTTATTGATTATTGTTTATCAGAAGAAGCGGGTCACATTTTAGAAAAAGTTTCGTTTGGCGTACCAACGATGTTTGCGAAGAATGAGAAAGAAATAGAAGGGCAGCCGGTTAGAAGAACGAACCAAAATATATCAAATAGCGGAATAATCGAGATATGGAATAGACAGCGTCTCTCTCAGAAGTGAGAAAAGGAGACGAAAGAATATGTTTAAATGGCTCAAGCCAGCACCTGCAATTGAGAGATTGCCAGCGGATATGATCGACCGTGTATATCGATTACTACGTATTCGTGTGTTAATCGGGATTTCAGTTGGGTACGCTGCTTATTATTTAGTTCGTAGTAACTTTACGTTATCAAGTACGTATTTAGTACAAGAATATGGTTTTAGTACAGCTGAAATTGGTCTACTAGGCTCAGTAATGGCAATTGTTTATGGGTTTAGTAAGTTCTTTATGGGGAATTTATCAGATAAAGCTTTCGCCCAGCGCTTTATCGCAGTCGGTTTATTTTTATCAGGGCTTGTAAATATTTGCTTCGGTTTTGCATCTTCATTTGGGATGATTGTTACATTACTTGTTCTTAACGGTATTGTACAAGGTATGGGAGCACCACCTTGTAGTATCGTTATGACGAAATGGTTCTCGAAGAAAGAACGTGGTACGAAAACAGGCCTTTGGAATATTTCACATAACGTTGGCGGAATGCTTGTGCCACCATTAGTCGGAATTGGTGTAGGTATTTTTGGGGAAAATCATTGGCAAGGCGGCGTGTTTATTTTCCCAGCGATTATCGCAATGGTAATTTCAGTTCTTGTTTGGATTAATGCGAAGGATACACCAGAATCAGAAGGTCTTCCTCCAATTGATGAGTATCGTAATGATTATGAAAACCTTGAAAAAGCAGATAATGCTAACAAGATGTCACCAAAAGAAATTTTAATGAAATATGTAGTGAAAAATAAATTTGTATGGTTCTTATGTATTGCAAATGCATTTGTGTATTTAATTCGTTTCGGTGTTATTAACTGGGTTCCACTTTATTTAACGACAGTTAAAGGTTTCTCAAAAAATGAAGCACACGCGGCGTACGCAATCTTTGAAGGTATGGCAATTCCAAGTTCATTAATCGTTGGTTTTTTAAGTGATAAATTATTTAAAGGAAAACGTATGCCATTATGTATCATTAGTATGGTTGGAGTTGTTATTGGTACGTTTATATATTGGCAAGCAACTAGCGTACTTGTTGTAAGTATTGCAGTTTCTATTATCGGTTGTTTAATTTATGTACCACAGTTCTTAATCGGTTTAAGTGCGATGGAATTAGTACCGAAATTTGCAGTAGGTACGACAGTTGGTATGTGTGGTCTGTTCGGTTATGTAGGCGGAAGTCTTGTAGCAAACGCAGCAATTGGTGTTATTGTTGATCGTTCTGGATGGGATGGCTGCTTTATCTTACTATTAACAGGTGCCATTTTATCAACAATCTTCTTGTTCATTGTTCAACGTGGACATGAGAGCAAAGCTCCTAAAGCGGTGTAATATTTTGTTTGAAAAGCTATCCAATTATCATTTTGGATGGCTTTTTCTATATAATATAATCTTTCCTTAAATCTATCTTAAAAGACAATATGTCATATTTCTAATCATTGGAATTTTTGTTACAATATAAATGGATGTGTAAAACTTTGTAAAAAGAATGTAATAATATGTAATTTGTTTTCAGAAAGTTTTATACAATTTTTATATTAAACTATTAAGTTATAAAGGGAGAGAGGATATGGTACCAAATACGGTTCGTACTCCAAACAAGAAGAAGAAATGGATTATTATCGGGGTTATTGCACTAATTGTTATTGTAGCAGCAGTTAATATTTTTATTATGCAAGGCAAGAAGAAGGGAGCATCAACATCTGCTGATGCTGTAAGTTTTGAGAAAGTGACAGAGCGTAAGCTGAATAATACGAAGTTAATTTCTGGTCAGGTGAAGCCCGGGAATATCGAAAGTTTTTATGCGGATCCGACTAAAGGAAAAGTGAAAGATATTGAGGTAAAAGAAGGGCAAGAGGTAGAGAAAGGTGCGAAGTTATTCTCTTATGATAATGAAGAGATTAATTTACAAATGAAGCAAGCTGAGCTTGATCAGAAGATGGCAGATATGCGTTATGATCAAGGGAAGAAGAAGATTGATTCGTTGAAGAAAGAAATTAAGAAGGCGAAAGATGGCGGAGCTGGGAAAGAAGTAACAGATCCGATGGAAGAGCAAGTAAGTGAGTTAGAGATGGCACAAAAGACAACGGATCTTGAGAAAGAAAAAGGGAAGTTGCAGAAAGAAGAGTTAAGTAAAAAGCAGAAAGAGCTTACGATTTATAGTAATTTTGCTGGTGTTGTTCAAAAGTTAGATAAAGATGCGGCGCAAAGTTCATCTCAAGCGTTAGGTGGTCAAGGGAAAGCATTCTTACAAGTGGCTTCTAAAGATCCGTTCCAAGTTCAAGGAACGTTAACTGAGCTTCAAAAGTCACAAATTCAAAAGGATCAAACATTTACTGTTACTGCGAAAGCAAATAATAAGAAGAAGTGGACAGGTAAGATTACAGAAGTAAGTGAATTCCCAACGAGTGCAGAGATGGCGCAAGCTGGTGGTATGGGTGAAGCGACTCAAAATATGTCTCAATATACATATAAAGCAAGCCTTGATAGTCAAGATGGTTTATCTCCAGGTTATCACGTCTCTCTGCAAGTAAATTTAGAGAATAAGACGATGATTGCTGTTCCAAGTAAGAGCATTGTAGAAAAAGACGGTGATGCATTTGTTTATGTTGAGGATAAAGGAAAACTTCGTAAACAAAATGTGAAAAAAGGTTCTACTGATGGAGACTGGACAGAGGTTGTAGAAGGCGTAACAGTGGGGCAAAAGGTGGTTAAAAATCCTTCCGACGATGTGTATGACGGAATGGAAGTGAAAGAGAAATGATCACGTTAAATCATATTGCTAAAACGTATTATCAAGGAAAATTGGCAGTGCCGATTTTGCACGGTATTAGTTTAACGATTCAAGGCGGCGAGTTCGTTTCGATTATGGGACCATCTGGTTCTGGTAAATCAACGCTTATGAATATTATCGGTTGTTTAGATCGTCCAACAGAAGGCGAATATATGCTGAATGATGTGAATATCTTAACAGCAGACGAGTCAAAGCTTGCTTTAATTCGTAATGAATATATCGGTTTTGTGTTTCAGCATTTTAACTTGCTTCCGCGTCTTTCGGCAGTCGAAAATGTTGAACTTCCGCTCGTATACGGCGGCGTGAAGAAGGCAGAGCGTCGCAAGCGTGCTTTAGAGGCGTTAGGTAAAGTCGGATTAGCGGACCGTGTGCATCATTTGCCAAACGAATTATCAGGTGGACAGAAGCAGCGTGTTGCGATTGCAAGGGCGATTGCGAATAATCCAACGTTCATTATGGCCGATGAGCCGACTGGTGCGCTTGATACGAAGTCTGGTGAGCAAGTTATGGATATTTTCACGAAGCTTAATGCAGAAGGTACAACAATTGTTATGGTTACGCATGAAGAGGAAGTAGCAGCGTATTCTTCCCGCCGTATTGTATTGCGAGATGGGAAAATTACAGAAGATAGAAGGTGTGCGGTATGAGTTTACTAGATAGTATAAAGATTGCTCTATCTTCTATTTTAGCTCATAAACTGCGTTCAGCTCTTACGATGCTCGGTATTATTATCGGCGTTGGTTCTATTATTACTGTCGTTGCAATTGGGCAAGGCGGGGAAGCGATGCTGAAGTCGAAATTCGCAGGTTCTGGTGGTAATAACCTTATGCCAATTCAGTTTAAACCAGATATTAATGATGAGTTTGCTATAGGTGGGTTTGAAATACCAAAATTAACGGAAGAGGATATTTTGGAAGTAAAACAAGTGAAAGATGTTTCACATGTTATTACGACAAATTCAACGACAGAGATACTTGATGTAAATGATAAAAAAGCAAATCTGAATGTTATTGGTCTTGATAATGAATATTTTGCGGTTAATAAAGTAAAGGTCGTAAAGGGACGTACTTTAAACGAATCAGATATTTCTCATGCAAATAACGTTGTGATGATTAGTACAAAAACAGAGGAAACGTTATTTAAGGACGTAAACCCAGTTGGACAAATTATTGAGATGAAGGGACAGCCAATGCAAATTATTGGTGTGTATACATCTGATAATGAGTTTATGGGATTTGAAATGGAAGAAGCGTTAATCCCTCTTACGTTATGGCCTGTTTTATACGGAACAGATGATATTCAAAATATCTCAATTCAAGCTAAAAATGTAGACAATTTAGAAACAGCAGGGAAACAAGCTGTTGATGTATTAAATAGTCGTAAGCCAAGTGAAATTCCAGGTAAATATGAACTGGTGAATTTAAAAGAACTCCAAGAAAATGTTTCTAAAGTAACTAGCATCATGACGATGATTATTGGTGGTATCGCTGGTATTTCATTAGTCGTTGGTGGTATTGGTGTTATGAATATCATGCTCGTATCTGTAACGGAGCGTACGCGCGAAATTGGGATACGTAAAGCGCTTGGAGCAACGCGTAGTAAAATTTTATTACAGTTTTTAATTGAAGCAGTTATGTTAACGCTTCTAGGTGGTTTAATTGGAATTGGTCTTGGATATGGCGGAGCATATATCGTTTCCACATTCGCAAAATGGCCGCCACTTGTTTCATGGGAAGTTGTCGTTGGCGGCGTACTGTTCTCTATGACACTAGGTATTATCTTTGGATTAATTCCAGCAAACAAAGCTGCGAAATTAGATCCAATTGAAGCATTACGTTATGAGTAAGTAATAGTGTAGTAGAGAGGGGGGCTCTCTACTGCACATTACCGTTCTAGTGGGCGGTTCGTAGCCTCTATATGAGGAAGTGAACCGCCCGTTAGAACGGGTTATATAAAGAGAAGGAGGCGTTATAATGGAAGCGAATATTAATACGCAAGATGCAGTTTCGAAAAAGCCATCATTATTAGGGATGATTACTTCTCCAGGTGAACAGTTTGAGAGAATGAAGAACAGTAATGCGGTTTGGGGTGTGTTTTGGATACTTTCTTTATTATCAGGGATTACTGGAGGTCTTGGTGCTTATGTATATTCTTTAACACCTGAATCAATTAAGTTCAATCAAGAATTAGGGGTTAATGTTACACCTGTGATGACTTTCGGCGCCGGTTTTGTATTTGGTGTTATCGGTATGATAATAGGTTTCTTTATTAGCGCAGCAGTATACAAAGTGTTAATGATGTTAATGAGCAATGATACTTCTTATAAGAAATTATTAACAATTACTGTATATTCAAGCATTATTTCATTACTTGGCTTATTAATAAATGCAGTTTTAGCGCTTATTCTAGGTGGTTCAGGGAAAGAATTTTACACTGGTTTAGGTCCGATTTTCGCTTCAAGTGGCGGCGCAGTAAAAGGTATTGCAAATAGCATTGAAGTATTTACAATTTGGGGATTTGTTATTACATGGTTAGGTCTTCAAATTACAGCTGGTTTAAGCAAAAAGAAAGCAACGATTCTTATGGTTATCTTCTTCATCTTAACGATTGGCTTTGGTGCGCTAAGAGGATTAGTGCAATAAGCTTGATATTTCATGTCACAAGAAAGAAATGCAGCAATTATAAAAGTAATTGCTGCATTTTTGATATAAGGAGAAGATACATATGTTTAAGAAATTATTAGCAAATTTTTTGTTTATGTTAGTTGTATTATTGTTAACGGTAGAATATCTGCCAAATAAGAATCCTTATATATTTGTTGGCGTTATAAGTTGTATTTTAGCTACAGGTTTATATGCAATCGATAGATTTTTCAAGCGTTTAACTACAGAATAGTATAAATCGAAAATTTATAAACATGAGATTTCTTCTAATGTATAGAAGGAATCTTTTTTATTTTTACCCTTATTTCAAATACCACCAGCAGAATTTCAAATTCTACTTCATGTAATTTCAAATTTCAGCGGTAGTATTTGAAATTACTCACAGTGAAATCCTTTCTTTATTTTTATATTGTGAAGGTACCGCGGAATACTAGAAAGGTATACCTTTTAGAAACGGGTACTGTGTGAAGCCAGCGACTTTTACAGAGACAGTTGTTTTGTATGAAGGTATGATTGTGAATCAAATAAAGAAGCTAGGTATTTATCAAGATTATGAAGAGTATTATCAATGTGGGTTAATCGGTCTTTGGCATGCGTATGAAAAGTTTGATGCGGAGAAAGGGAGCTTTCCTGCATATGCAGTTGTAACGGTACGTGGTTATATATTAGAAAGATTGAAGAAAGAGTTTGCAGTGCAAGAAAAGTGTGTATATGTAGGAGGATATGAAGATACCTTTCATTTTGAAGATATTGAAATGAGAGTGAAGGAATTTATGAGTGTATTAGATGAGAAGGAGAAGTATGTTATTTTTGAACGTTTCTTTGTAGGAAAGACGATGGGGGAAATCGCTTTAGAGACAGAGATGACCTATTATCAAGTGAGGTGGATATACCGGCAGGCGCTTGAGAAAATGCGAAATAGCTTGAGAGGATAAATAGTATCATAAGAATGGAAGGCAAGGGATATTGCTTTCCATTCTATTTATTTTGTTAAGGTAGTAAATGTAATAAGAGGTTTTTGAATTGTAGTGAATCTTGCATGTTCATACGTGATAATACGTATCCAGCTTTTAATAATTGTTGTTTTAGCTTATGGGGACTGATATGTATGGTTGTAGTAGTGCCATTTGAAAAATGAATGGTAGCTTTTTTACTCTGTTTGAAAAATTCTATGTCATCTATATGATTATAAAATAGCCATATACAGTTTGGAGAAGAAGGAGATTCTGTTGGGAAAGCACAAATATATTCTCTATGATTAATTGGAATCGGGACATTTTGTTTGAAATTAAAGTTTGTTTGAACTGCATTACGTCTGCCTTGATAAGTAGAGTGAACATTGGTTAGACAAGATTTCTTGATGAGTTGAAGAGCGGTTTGGCAGGAATAAAAATGGTTCCCGCTACTGTCGATAACTTTTGTGCAATAATAAGGGTGCTTGTAAGGCTCTAACATCATTGTAGAATTAGAAATAAAAATATCATTTTCGTCTTTCATAACTCTGAGTCCTCCCTTATAAAATGTTATTAATATCATTATATACGAATTAGGTAAAATAAATATTAATCTTTTGTTTCGTATTGTAAATTTTGGCTATTCGTTTACAATCAATAGATGATAGTCTTTCTAATTTGCATCGCTTGTACATATATATGAAAATAGAAAAGAGTAGGCGGTGAGATAGTATGAAGAAAAGGTATATTGTTATGGCTCTAGTTGTTGTTCTTCTAGTATATTTAGCAAATAGTAACCCGAGTAAAGGTGAATATACGGACTGGGCAGCGAAGCAGTTTATGAAACGTAATGATGTGAGTAAGAAGCTAGACGAAGTTCAAAAAGAAAATGAAGAGGGGCTTCTTGGCGATTTAGCATCGGCTGGTAAGAAGTTGGCGAAAAAATATGTTGAGCCGCAAGTTGGGTTATTAATCGATCATTATACGAAGCGAGATGATTATATATTCTTCTCAACTTATAAGACTGAATTTGATATAGGCGGAGAACACTATAAATATGTATGCGTCGGGTTTTCAAAAATCTTTATCCCAATTGAAATGCCGAAGAAAAAAAACGAATCTGCAAAATGATGCAGATTCGTCTTTTTGTTTATAGCGTAATGGGAACTTCAGATACATTCCTTTCTACGAGACGAGCGCCTTTTTTTCGGGTATTTTCATTCATTGATGAAAATACAGATGAGGCAAGGATGGTATCCATTACTTGATTTACGACTTGTGCATCGACGGGTGTGATGGGGTTCTCGATAGAAAAAACAACGGTTTTTCCATCTTCTTTCGCAAAAATTAATTCTAGTACTTGCATGCTTTATTTCCTCCCTTTTAGTTATTCAGCTGTTAGTGTTGGCTAACAATCAGAGGGGATGAACCCCCACTAATTAAAGTTTCATCTTATAGGCTAGAAAGATCTGATGTGCTAACAAGTTGTACAGCGTGAAGTGGTAATGCTTGTAAGGAAGCAAGGGCACGTGCTACGTTTTGTACTTGCTCTAAGTTTGCGTTTGTTTTTACACGCTTAAATTGTTTGTTCTTAAAAACTGTTTTTCCGTTCTTATCTACTCCATTGTTTAAGACAAGACGTAAAGTTAAATCCATTACGATTGTTTCGACTGCCATGTTTATCACCCCCTTTCACTATATAAATAGGGTGTGAATGTCATGTTTTGGCGTGAAATGTATTCTTTTTTTTGGTACTCTTAAAAGACTAAGAGAGGGGTTTCGGAAGAATGAATCGTAAATGGTTATTTTGGATTCCTGTTTTACTATGGATGGGGTTGATTTTCTATTCCTCGGCACAACCATATAAAAAGCAGGATATGCGTTCGGATATTGAACAATATGTAAATGTGGAGTTTGTGAAAGAGCATTTTTCATGGGTATCTATCGATTACGGCGGTGGTACACCTGTTAGCATTGCAAATAAAGGTGTAGGCGGATTTATTGAGTTTTTCCTTCGTAAAGGTGCTCATTTTATGGTGTTCTTTATGCTTGGTTCATTGACGTATTATGCTTTTCATCGATTGGGTTATTCGAGAAAAAGGTGTTTTATATACGCTCTCCTTCTCGTTGCAGGATATGCAACATTTGATGAAATTCATCAATGGACTACGGGAGATCGTACACCGATGTGGCAAGATTCATTACTGGATACGTGCGGCGGATTAACAGGGATTATAATAAGTAATTGGTTTTGGAATAGAAAAAGGAGCTAATCTTTTGAGATTAGCTCCTTTTGTTTATACACCAAGCAATTCTTTTAGTTCATCTGTAGATAGTTCGGTCATCCAACTATCGCTTGTAATGACAGCGTTGTTTAATGATTGTTTTCTCTCTAACATTTCATCAATTTTCTCTTCGAGTGTCCCTGTTGTAATAAGTTTATGAACGTGTACAAAGCGCTTTTGACCAATACGATATGCGCGGTCTGTTGCTTGGTTTTCTACAGCTGGATTCCACCAACGGTCGTAGTGAATGACATGGTTGGCCGCTGTTAAGTTTAAGCCAGTTCCGCCTGCTTTTAACGATAAGATGAAAATGTCATACGTTCCGTTTTGGAACTGCTCGATCATTTTGTCACGTTCTTTCTTCGGTACGCTACCGTTTAAGAAGAGGACGCGCTGACCGAAATGTTCTTCTAATACATTTTTTAGCATGTTCCCCATACCAATGTATTGTGTGAAGATTAAGCAACTTTCATTTTGATCTTTTATATTTTCAATTAGTTCCATTAGTGTGCTCGTTTTCATGGAACGTTCGATGATGTCTTTTGGTTCTGCTTCTTTTAAATAAAGAGCGGGATGGTTACAAATTTGTTTAAGTTTGTTCAGCATTAGTAATATAAATCCGCGTCGTTCAATCCCGCTTAATCCTTCTACATTTTGCAATGTATCTTGAACAAGTTGTTCATATAAGGAAGCTTGTTCACCGGTAAGTGGACAGTAAGCTTTCTGTTCTTGTTTATCTGGTAAGTTTAGTGCGACTGTTTGATCCTTTTTCGTTCGTCGCAGTAAAAATGGTGAGATAAAACGTTGAACTTGTTGGATTTTTCCTTCGTCACGATCTTTTTCAATCGGTGAGACGAAGCGGCGCTGGAATTGTCCTAAGCTGCCGAGATATCCGTGATTAATGAAGTCGAAAATAGACCAAAGCTCGGCAAGTCGGTTTTCCATCGGTGTACCGGTTAAAGCAATTTTGTGATTAGCTGGCAAGTTTCGCACTGCTTTTGACTGTTTCGTATGTGGGTTTTTAATATTTTGCGCTTCATCCAAAATAACAGCATCCCAGCATAACGTACTAAGTTCTTCTTCATCAAGCTGAGCCAATGCATAAGATGTTAATACAACATCTGCTGATTGAAGGAAGTCTTTAAATGATTCGCCTTTCGCTCGGTTACTTCCATAATGTAACTGAACACGTAAATTTGGTGCGAAACGTTCAAATTCTTTTTGCCAATTTCCAAGAACAGATGTCGGTGCCACGATTAAGGCAGGACCTGTTTGGAGGTTGTTCTCTTTTATATATAGTAAGTAAGTGATCGTTTGAATACTTTTTCCAAGCCCCATATCGTCAGCTAATAATGCGCCGAACCCAAGCTTCCTTAAATATAATAACCACTCAATTCCATGTTGTTGATACGGACGGAGTGTTGCATGTAGTGAAGAAGGGACATCTACTTTTGGAATATCTCCAATGTGCAATAATTTTTGGAATAGATCTTCATAATATCCATCTAGTTCAATTTCAATATCGGTAAACGGACTATCCTCTTCTACAATTTCTGTTTCAGCAGTGTTTGATAAATGTTGCTGAAGGACATCTTTCATTTCGAGTCCATACTTATCGGCACGGTTCATAAGCTTTCGTACTTCTTCAATAAAGGCTGGATCTAGTCTCATCCATTGACCATTTATATTGAATAACCGTTTGTTTTGTTCAACGAGTTCGAAAAATTCGCTTTCTGATAAATCAATGCCGTTCGTTGAAATGCGCCAGTCAAAATTAACGAGTGTATTCATGCCGAAGAAAGATTGCGTTTGTGTGGCATTTTGCTTCAGCTGCACACGTAATTTTGGTTTTGTCGCTTTTAAATTTTGCCACCACGATGGTAATAAAATCGTAATACCTGCGGCAAGTAATTCGTTACTTGCTTCTGTTAAGAAGTTCCATGCTTCTGTTTCAAAGAGTTCACTTCGGAATGTATCACCGTCTTTTAACCACGGTACAAGTCTACTGAAGCCTTCTTGTGTTTCAAGAATACGTTCTTCATAATCGTGCCATCGTTTTGGCAAAGAATCGATACTCTCATATACATATATGCGATGAGCCCCGCGCTTTGGTGTAACAATTGTTTCAAGCTTCCACATTTCAAATTCTTCTTGCGGCTCTTGTAGCCTTAGGCCAATTGTAAAGGGAAGGTCATCTTCAATGTAACCAATTTTTCGAAGCCAATCTTCTTCATGTAGTGCTGCGTCCAATTGTCTTTTCGTAAAGTCGTAATGTTCATAAAGTCTCTTTGCATCTTCCCATCCGTCGTTCGAACGGTTATCTTGTAATATGCTTTCATTTACCGCGGATGAGAAAAGAGATGCTAATGTGTCATCTTCAATCGGTGTATGTTGAACTTTCCAAGATGGTTGTTTGGGCCAACGCTCCATATCGGGTACGAAGCTACCGCTGACGAAGGCATCCCATAATTCATTTGCATCTTTCGTAAGTGCTGTAATAGGACCGTTCATTTGAATATGGGCAAAGGAGTTCATCGGTTTATTCGCGATGTATTCAAATGCTTGTGCGTTTGTTAGTATAACACCTTGTTTTCCTTCAAAGGTTGCTTCTTTTAGAAATGTACCGTAGAAGGAAGTAGAGTGCCATGTAAATGCATTTCGTTTCCAGCTTGTTACGGATAATGGAGTACCGCTGTCATCTTCTCCCCAAAGGAACCAACCTTGACTAACGTGCTGGAGCCTAATTGTTACTTCAGTTTGATTGATCATCGATTAATTTTCCTTTCCGTAATTCCTCTTGTAGTGCACGTAGACGTGAATGTAAGTTTGCGATGTGAATAATGAAAGCATCCCATTCATCGGTGCGCTTTAATCGTTTATATAATGTACGTAATTTCTTTAAGTAACGAACTGCACGTCTATATGATTTGCGATTTCGCTCTTCAATGGCCTCAGTAGCAGCAAGGTGATAAAGAGGGAGTGCCGCTTCTGGCGCTTCCTTTTCAATATCTTTCAGCGGCTCTTTCAAAATTTCAATTGCTTCAAACCCATGTAAGAGATGGAGTTCTGCCCATGTACGATACTGTTTTTTCGCGAGTACGTATTGTTCATAGTTTGCGAAACTATACGGTAATAGCTCTTGCAATATCATTTCGAATCCGGCTTGTTCGTTTGTATGGGTTGCATATGTTTCATACATGTTTACAAATAAGCGAACGATATCTTTGATAAAAACAGTATTTTCGTACTCATGTATCGTTTTCTTTACTTGTTTATACGTAAAGGAAAGCCAGTTTTTCGCACGATCCCATTGCATTGTATTTAATAGCTCTTCTAACCAATAGAAGTACAAACTTACAACAGAAGCAGGCTGTTTTTTGAGTAAGTCCATCGCTAGTAAATCTTCGTCATTTAAAAAGAGTAGATGAGAAGATGCTAATGCTTTGGAAAGTGGATTGATTTTCGTATCGATTCGTTTTTCTTCTTCTTGCAGTTGCTCTTTATTCTGTAAGAGTTCACTCCATATGTGACGATAAATAAAAAATCTCTCTTGCGTATAGGCGTCAGTGGAGAAGAATACTTCGTGAACGAGACGAGCTGTTTCTTGCAAAATTGATTCAGACTCTGAAGGAATCGCTTCTGATTGTAAGTCCCGAACGATGGATTCCACTTTATCTACAAATAGGCGAACGACATTAACAGGCTGATGATAAGAATACGTTTTATTTGCTTCAAAGTCCTGAATTTCTTCTAATAATTTTTGAAAGCAATAAAGCGCTGCATGTAGCCTGAACAACTCATGTATCGCAATGATACGCGGAGCTTTCCGTTCGAGTTTCGTATAGAAGTCTGTAAAAATACTCATAAGAAAATACATTTGTTTATAAGTAAGCCGAGCTTGTTCTTTTTTAAATGATTCATATTCGTTATCAAAATAGGATTGCCAACTTTTATAATCACTTTCCTCAAAAGCTGATGATTGCAATACTTGTCTTGCAGTTCGAATAGGAGGAAGGGAAGGTTTCGTATTATTTTTAAATAAATTTAATACATCTCCTACTTGCCCAAAACTAGACGCTGCAGACAGTAACACAGCGAGCATATGCTCACATTGCGTTGGTGCGAAGCAATCGCAATAGCTTTCAGCGACGTTACGAATCGGGATATGGACGCTATATACGCTGCCTTCAGCATCTACAGTTCCTGATAGCGTATAACCATCAAAGTCAACGTTGTAGACAACACCACTACGATATAGGTGCCGAGCTGTAGCGACATGTTCCTGATCAGCTGTTTGCTGTGGATCTAGTCCTTGAACGAACTCATTCGCAATCATCATAATTTCATCTTTCGTAATCGAGTGTTGCAGCATAATATTCCTCCGTACACATATTTCTTTCCTTTACCATTATAAACAAAAAATGCTCAAAACAGAAAAAATGAAATTTGGATTACATTACTTGAAAATCATGGTAATATATAAAATGTTAATTTCGTATATTAATATATATTTATGGAGGGATTAAATTTTGTCAGATTTACAATCAAAGTTTGGTAGCGGTATGAACAAATTGCAAGAGGGAATCGAGCAAGGGAAGATGAAATTACAAGTAGCTCAAGAGGTTGCGCAATTAAAGAAAATTACGCAAGAGAAACTACAGGCGAAAACTGAAATTTTGCTGGAACTTGGTCAAACGGCATATATGCAACTCCGCAATGATGAAGTTCGAGTAGATGTGTTAAAAAATATTATAGAACCAGTACAAGAGCTGGATGTTGCTATTTATAACACGCGTAAGCAAATAGCTAATTTACAGAATCAAGGACAGAAAGGGCAATGTAGCTGTGGCGGCCCATTATCATTAAATGATAAATTTTGTGGACAGTGTGGAAAAGAAAATGAGTTACTCCTTCAATCAAAAGATGCTGAAAATGGGTCATGTACTTCATGTGGTGAACAAATTGCAACAGAGGCTACATTCTGTCCAGTTTGTGGTATGAAGCAAAGTAAGGAGTGAGGAACATGTATTGTAAAACTTGTGGTCTAGAACAATCGGATGTAGCGAATTATTGTACACATGATGGATCAAGTACAGGTAGTGTAGAAAGTGAAGTTATCTTAGCGCCGAAAGACTCAAAGTATTGCCGAACTTGTGGAGTTGAAAGTAAAGGGACTGCTACGTATTGTGAGAAATGCGGGGATTCCTTATTAGGTATTATGAAAAAAGAGATGAAAACAAGATTACCAGACGAAGGTTTACAATTACATGTAAGTCCATCTGGAAGCACTTTGAAAAAAGGTTTACTTGGTGGTGGGCTTGCAATCGTATGTATGTTTATAGCCGGTTGGATTGGTAGCCTAGTTGTCGATGCGGCGATTAACGACCTAGTGAGAACGATGCTTACAAATATGAACGGTATGTTGAATATGGGTACTATTAATCAATCTTTCGTTGGCATAGCACCATTAATTTTAATGTATCATTTAATAGGCCTTGAAGTTAGTGGGAGCGGGGAATATGCGATGTCATTTATCCTTCATTTCCCATTGTTCATCTTGTTAGCAATTCCAGCACTTATATTAGGTGGAATTGGATTCTTTGTAGAGAGAAGCAACCCTTCTGCTGTTTGGCGTAAGAAGTTACTAACATCAAGTGTTATCGGTATTGTATATGGAATTTTCTTGTGCATCGTAAGCTTTATCGCAAGTTCTTCTACGACAATTTCTCAATTCTATAAAACGATGACAATCAGTATTGGTTATTCTCATGTTATTAGTTTATTGTATGGCATTATATTTGGTTTACTATTTACCTTTATTGGTATGTGTATTCAAGCAGGGCCACACCGTCTATTATCTTCTATGAGTCGAAGTGTTCCATATGCAACGTCTATTTATTATAGTGTGGTAACTGTATTAAAAGGATTGCTTATTACATTTGGTATTATACTTATTACAATTTTATTTAGCAGTTCAAAATCAGTGGGACCAATTGATTTTCCCGAGAAAACATATAAAACATTAATTTCATTAGAAGCAACACCATACATGTGGAATATGGCTCACTTTGCTTCAACAGAAATTGAGTGGGGAGATATGGATAGAGAAATGAGAAGATACTCAATTGAAAAAGGTCCATTGCATTTATCTTATACGTCAGGAATATCAATAAATGGTACGTCATTAAAAGATCTGGAAATTGCTAATGGAGCGAATCTTAAACGTGTAAAAGAAATTGATGATTTCAATTCCTATATGCACTGGTGGGGGTTATTAATTTTATTACCATGCATTTTACTATTTAGAGCTGGGATGAAATTGGCTCAATATCCGATGAAAAATATGTACGTAACTATTGCTGTGTTTAGTGCGGTGTATACTGTGATGATGCTTTGTGTAAATGGATTGGCCAAAATTCATATTGAGGCTTCAGGGAGTAAGGAAGTTATGAAGGAGTTTGCTGGGATTTCCGGACCATTGTTCTCTATTCAAAGTAGCACGCTGTATTTAATAGTAGGTAGTTTTCTTCTTTCGTACGCATTAACATTTGCTGGTATGAAGTTAGTAAAAAAATAAGGAGGAGAGTCATTTGAAGTTTTGTGGGAAATGTAATAAACAAGTTGCGGATCATTTGAACTTTTGTTCTGAGTGTGGAAGTAAGGTAGAAGTAATTGCTGATCAAACAGCTTCTTCTCGTTCAGAAGTACAACGAGAAATAAAGCCAGTGAAAAGTAAGAAAAATATAATGTTACTTATATGCTTTGTTGTTATCTTTGCTATATTGTTTGGTGCGTATAAATTTGGGGCAAGCAAGTTTTCAAAAGAAAAGCAGGTCAATGCTATGATTGAAGCATTCCAAAAGAAAGATGCGAATGCAATTGATGAGTTTGTAAAAGTAGATGATCCGAGTTTGAAAATGAAAGCTGAAGATATTAAGGGGTACATCCGTTATTTAAAAGAAAACCCTTCTTATAATAAAGAACTACTATCTTATTTACAAAGAGAGACAGTGGATCAAAAACTAGCAAGTGATAAAGCATCATTTAAAGATGGTCAAATTATAGAAGACGGAAAAGAATGGTTCTTATATCCGAAGTATAAACTTAATATGAAATCTTATTATATGAATGTAAGCACAACTGCGAAAAGTGCTGAAGTATATGTGAATGATAAGAAAGAGACAGAGTTATCAAATGATAAAACTTCAAAAGAAGTTGGTCCGTACTTCCCAGGTTCTTACGTTGTAAAGGCAAAAGCGAAGACAGAACTAACTGAATTAGAAACAGAAAAAGAAGTGGACTTAGCAGATGAAAAAGAGGCGAAAGTGGATGTTAAATTATCATTAGAAGGAAATTATGTAACCATTTCTTCAGATGAAAATGATGCAACTGTATTTGTCAATGGTAAGAAGCGCGGGAAATTGAGTCATGGAAGTTATAAACTTGGTCCTGTACCGACAGATGAAACGGTAGAAGTACATTTAGAGAAAAACACTGATTTGGGTGTTATTAAATCTGAAAGTATTAAAATTGGAGACCAAAGCACGTATTATTTAAAATTCCCGAAAGAAACTTCAAGTTCGGCTGTTGGTGACTTTGTACGAAAGCATCTTTATGATAATGTGCGTGCGATTTCATTAAATGATTTTAGTCTAATTGAAAATAATTATGATAAGAGCGGGAAATCGTACAAGGAAGACCGTGATTATATACAATATTTACACAAAAAAGGAATTACAGAAGATTTATTAACAATGGAAATTCGCAATGTAGAGCGTCAAAGTGAAACGAAATATAAAGTAACGACATATGAAGAGTATCATATTCGTTACGGTGATGGCTCTGTGAAGTTTAAAAGCTTTAATAATGACCATATTGTTACTGTGAATGGAAATGGAAAGATATTGTACCATTCTCTTGGAGCGAATAATACGCTTAAGTCAGAGGAAGTATCTGGTCCGACTCGTTAATATAAAAAGGCTATCTCAATTATAGAGATAGCCTTTTTACGATTAGAAGCGCGTTTCCTTTAATATCGCTTGTACATATGGATCATGTAGTATTTGCTCTATAATTGGTAACATGTTTTGTTCGAATGGAATGTCGATAGGGAATGGCTTTTGTGAGCCGGGTTTGATTCCATATTGGACAAGTTTGTAATGTGTATTTTCTTCAGACTTGAGCACAATTAATTTATAGCGATTGTCATCGCCCGCGAGTGAAAAGTCAATGGAAGTAGCGTCGTATGTTACTTCATCTTTATATATATACGGTTTTGGTGTACCGATCCAGTCTACTTTTGCTTGTACATTCATGAATATAACCTCCTTATAGCTATTATAAAAAAATAAAAGCCAGCTCTCAACAAAGAGAACTGGCTTTAGCAGTCATTGGTTATTTTAAAATTTTCACTTTAACAGTTTTGCGTCCCCATTTTTGAGCAGCGCTATCTGATCCAAGTAGGATATCGATACGGTTACCTTTAATTGCACCGCCAGTATCTCCAGCGATAGCTTCTCCGTAACCTTCTACCCATACTTTAGATCCTAATGGGATTACTTTCGGGTCAACAGCGATCATTTTCATGTTCGGGTTCGCTGTTAAGTCATGACCCATTGCAGTTAATACACGGCCACCGTATGTGCCACCGTTTTCGCTCGGATGAGCTGTATATGCTGTAGCTACAACTGTTAACTCACGACCACCAGAAGGTGTGCTAGTTTCAGCAGCTTTCACAGCAGGCTTAGCAGCTGGTTTTGCTTGTGCTACAGGTGCTTTAGCTGGTGCTACAGTTTTAGCAGGAGCAGGTTGTTCTTGTTTCTCGATAACAGGTGCTGTACCTGTTAAGAGAGGAACGTGAACATAAGCTGTTTTCCCGTTATATTCGAATTGTAACCACTCATTTTGTACTTGGTTCGTTGTTTCGATCATATCGTCTTTCTTAAGCGTCCCAAGAATTTCTGAGTTTGTGTTCGCTTCAGCACGTACGTTTAATACGTTAGCTGTTACGTAGTAGATGCTTTTTGTGAACTCTGCACTTACGAATGATTCTTTACCATTTAAAGTGATTTTTGACCATCCGTTCTCTGTATTTTGTACATCTATTTTATTACCGTTTAGTAATTTACCGACAACTTTTGATTCCGTAGTAGGGTTTTCGCGTACATTTAGTACGTCTGTTGTTACAACAGTTTCTGCATTAGCAGATGCGGTGAAAATCCCAAGACCAAAAACTGCTGCTGTTGCTATTCCAATTAATTTTTTCATGATAGCCTCCATTGCGTTTGTTTTCGTGTCCTCATTATAGCAACAGATTTTTTCGGATTTGGGGAAAACACACAATTACAAACCATTCGTAATAAGTCGTTAACATCCTGTAATATAACCAAAAATATAGGAAAGCGTTTTTCATTCTATATGACTAGTAGGTTTCTAATTATATTCAAAATATTTAATGCAACATATTTTTTTCGACGTAAATAAAAATATTGCAGGAGTGTTACAAAACGTTAACTAAACGATTACATTCCTTGAGTATTTTACCGTTTTATGGGTAATATAGTTATATAAACATAAACAATTCGTTTGTGAAACTATAAACACGTGCTATATACTAGCAAAAAAACCGCATAATTGTTACAAAAAGAAAGGGTTGCAAGGAAGAAAAATGCCCTTTTTTACATCTGTAACACATCCTTTTTTGGGAAAACACATTCCCATCCGCATTTTTCTCGCACATTTTGACAGCAGTATTCCTATCTCGTAGCTCTTGCAGAGTGAAAAGGTTATACGGAAGGTAAGGCTGTCCATAAGAATTCGAATTGGTGAAGGTGAAGGTAAGAAAATCACCACAAAAATTATAGTTTTCTATCCGATTTTACATATCGGAATTTATGTTATTTACAAAAGTGAAACCTACGAAGGGGGATTTGATGAGGAAACTGACAAAAACATTCATCGTTTCATTAACATTATGTATTGCATTTACACTTTGGGGGATTATTCCCGAATCTATTATTGGAAAAGGTAGCCTAGGAAATGTAACAACCGCAATTCAAACTGCATTAGTTAGTAAGTTTGGATGGTTTTATATTATTTCTGTTTCTATTATTTTAGGTGTGTCTATCTTTTTAATTGTTTCGAAATACGGTTCTATTCGTTTAGGTAAAGATGATGACGAACCTGATTATAGTTATATGACATGGTTTGCTATGCTATTTAGCGCTGGTATGGGGATTGGCTTAGTTTTCTGGGGCGTTGCCGAACCATTAAACCATTTATACGCACCTCCGTTTGGAGAAGGGGCAACTGAGGAAAGTGCGCGTCTTGCACTACGCTTTTCATTTTTCCATTGGGGATTACATCCTTGGGGACTATATGCGTTTGTAGCGTTGTGTATTGCTTACTTTACTTTTAGAAAAGGAAAAGCAAGTACGATTAGTGCAACAGTAGGTCCGTTATTTAAGGGCGGGGAACATGGGCGTATTGCTCATTCATTTGATGTGTTAGCTGTTTTCGCGACGGTGTTTGGTGTTGCGACATCATTAGGTCTTGGTGCGAAACAAATTGCAGGTGGTGTTAGTTATTTAACATCTATCCCGAATTCATTAACGACACAGTTAGTTATTATTGCAATCGTAACCGTTCTTTTCATGTTATCTGCGCAGACAGGTCTTGATAAAGGAATAAAATATTTAAGTAATACGAACATTATTTTGGCATTTGCACTTATGATAATTGTATTATTTGCAGGTCCAACAAACTTTATTATGAATTACTTCACTTCAACGATTGGTTCTTATATTCAGGAATTGCCAAGTATGAGCTTCCGTTTAAGTCCATTAGATGAAGGCGGAAATCAATGGATTCAGTCATGGACAATTTTCTATTGGGCATGGTGGATTGCATGGTCACCATTCGTAGGTACATTTATTGCGCGTGTTTCACGAGGGCGTACCATTCGTGAGTTTGTTATTGGTGTGTTACTCGTACCAACCGTAATTGGTGCACTTTGGTTCTCCGTTTTCGGCGGAACTGGTATTCATATGGAGCTGTTTGGTGATGCACATATCTTTGAAAAAGTGAAAGAAATGGGAACAGAAGTAGGATTATTCGCTATGTTTGATCAGATGGGCAGCTTTGGATCAGCTTTATCGGTTTTAGGTATTTTACTTATTGCAACATTCTTTATTACATCTGCAGATTCTGCAACATTTGTTTTAGGGATGTTAACGACACATGGTAGTTTAAATCCACCAAACCGTATTAAAATGATTTGGGGTATCGTTCTAGCCGCTATAGCTTCTACCTTATTATATATCGGCGGATTAGAAGCCTTGCAAACGGCAGCTATCATTGCGGCATTCCCATTCGTCTTCGTTATTTTCTTTATGATGGCAGCGTTATTTAAAGAGTTACAAAAAGAAGGACGTATGAAGCGTCATAAATAATAGAAGGAAAAAGAGCTGATTATACATCAGCTCTTTTTTATATAGAAGGGATTTGAACTGCGAGTAAGGGAAATAAAATACTTTACTTTATAAGTAGTATGCCTTTTATACGAAGAAAAAACGAGAAATTTCGACAATGTTCGATATTTTACAAACTCTATTCATATTTTTGACAAAAAATTGTCGGAAATGTGTTGTCACGTTTATGTATATGTGCTATATTATTTCCTGTAAGCGATTTCAAATAGTTTTAAAGCGCATTCAAGGGGGACATCTAGAATAATGAAACGTTACGAAAGAAAGTGGAAGCATATTTGTTTGAAACGTGTGGCACATCGTAGTGTCCAAGAAAGCACGGAACCTAAGACTGAAACGCGCAAAGAACAGCAAGAGAAGCAATTGGTTCTACAAAAATAGCAATCACTTTTTCGTATATAAATGAAGGTCGATCGTTCGTTGGGGGATGGACGTGAAATTACTTTCAGCTAAGGGGTATTGTCTGATATATATAATTTATACGGCAATAAATAAGCACAGAGCATACGGCGCTCTGTGCTTATTTTTATTTATCTTTTTTGAATCGAACTGTTTTATCCCAGCCAATGACTTGTTTCTTGCTCTTTGCACGTAAGTATAAAATTAAGCTACGAATGAATAAGTACGTAAAGAGCTGTGCGTACGTAAAGTACATGATAACACTAATAAAAATATTAGTTGGTGTAAAGGTTCGCTCTACACTCTGGGCACTAAATAATTGAGAAACATATGTAATATATGCGACATACCACATAAATAGTAGTGGAATGCTATATTGAATTTGGAATATACCGAGTAACCCAATTACGAACCAAACGTTCGAAATGATTAAGAATAGCCAAAATACAACATATACTAAAACTTGTTGTAAGGAATGGACGAGAAGTTTTCCTTTAAAGAAACTTAATGAAGAAAACATTTTTTCTAAAATGTACAAGTTCCCTTGAAGCCAACGTGTACGTTGCTTAATAAGGATTTTTAAATGCTCAGGTTCTTGTTCCCATGTAACCGATTCTGGAACGATTGGTAAGAGATAGCCTTTTTGTGTAATTCGTAATGTTAATTCAGCATCTTCTGCAATTGCATAAGGGTCATAGCCGCCAAGCTCTTCTAATGCAGAGCGACGAAGAAGCATGTTTGTTCCTGTCAGTGAACCCGTTTGGAATAGTAACCAGCGTCCGGATTGCATAAGGAGCTGGAAGATTTGAAATTCTAACGAAATCATTCGTGTTAGCCAGTTTCTTTTTTCATTTACAGTACGAACATGACCAACAGCTCCAACGGCATCCTCAGTTGTTTCAGCGTGTTCTACAAGCATTCGCAATGCATCTGGTTCAGGCTGGTTATCTGCATCATAAACACAGAAATATTCACCATCTGAGATACTCAGACCATAGTTTAGTACACGCGATTTCCCTTTTGGTTCACCCGCCGGAACACGAATGTGACGAATGTGAGCATAAGCTTTGTCAAAATCGTCACCGATTTCAGGTGTTTCATCTTGAGAGTTATCATTTAATAAATAAACAGTTAGTTTGCCTGGATATTCAATCTTCGCCATCGCCTCTAAAGTATCTTTAATAACTACGCCTTCATTGTGGGCAGGTATTAAAATGTCGACACTTGGATAATGTTCTAACGTACGATCTTTTCGTTTCCTATTTCGGTGAACTAAGCCCGCAAGTGTTAAGAAAGAATAGTAAACGAGTAAGCCAGAGAACAGAAAGGCTGTAAAAATAAGTACATATTTAATTGAAAAGGTGATGCTAATCCAAAAAACAAGTACGCAAAACAAGAGGAATAAAAGGAGTATAACGAGTGTCATCATAATACTGTCGGTCCTTTTGTAGCGATTTGTTCTCGTTTAATCTTAATGTCTTGAATTGCCTCAACTGCAAGCCATTTTTCCATTTTGGGCTGTAGACGGTTCATTACAATGTCGGCACCAGCTTCATTTGTATTTTGTAATAAAATGACTAATGTGTTGTTATCATATTCAGCAGCAAGGTCAAAGTCAGCTCTTACCGTTTCAACTAATAATGAAGCTACACGATCCATAACACTTTCCTTCGTATATTTACTAAAGGAAGTGAAGTCGAAGGAAATAATAACACCTGTTTCATTGCGACGATTCATTGCAGTGATTAATAATGCTTGTCTTCTTTCGAACTCTTGTCTCGTTAATAATTTTGATTCTCCAATGTACTGTTCTAACGTTCTCACACGGTCGGTTAATTCTTTATTTTCATGAATAACCTTCTTTAATAAATGAGTTGATATATATACAATGAAGAAGTTTGCTGCCATTAGGAAGTGTGTAATAATGTATTCCCATTGTTCTGATGTACTCCATAAGTAAAGCCATGCTTGGTAGAATAGGTAGAACACCGAAATAATGGTTCCTAATATGAAGAAAACAAATGCAGTTTTATCAGCCAAAAATAGAAATAGTACATTAACAGTTACATATATAATTGTAAAAATGAGAGCATGCTCATATTGTGTTACATGTACAGTTGTAAAATAAAATAAGATTTGTAAAATCCACATAGAGAGGACTTTATAGAAGTTATCTTTCACAAAACTTTCCTCCTTAAAGATAATTCATGCAAGGATATTTGTAGTATGCGCAATTATTAAGAAATAGACCAGATGACTAGATTCTTTTGGAGAGAGCAACAACAAGTAGTATCCCTCTTTTGCAAGAAAAAATAAACAGACTTACTAATTATTGTATCATAATGTTTTTATATTTCGACATAAAGTATTTAATATATACCGAAAAAATAAGGAGCATAATAAAAAGCCCCTTCTTTAGAAAGAGGGGGCTTTGATTTATTTTATAGGAACATCATACCTGCAACTGCGGCATTTAAGAAGTTAGCTAGTGTACCAGCGATAACTGCTTTAATCCCTAATTGTGCAATTTGTTTACGGCGAGTAGGAGCTAGCGTTCCTGTTACACCTAATTGAATTGCGATAGAAGAGAAGTTTGCGAATCCACAGATTGCGAATGTTAAAATTAGATTTGTTTTGTCAGAGAACTCAGCCATGTGCGGTCCTAAGTTTGCGTATGCAACGAATTCGTTGATTGCAAGTTTTTGACCGATAAAGCTTGCTGCTTGTATCGCTTCACCAGGAGAAACCCCGATTAAGATTGCAAATGGTGATAGTAAGTAACCGAAGATTAAATCAAGGCTAAGTTTAATATCGAACCAAGAACCAACCCATCCTAATAAACCGTTTAATAAAGCGATTAATGCGATGAAAGCCATTAACATTGCTGCTACGTTAATAACAAGTTGCATACCTTCAGATGCACCACGTGCCGCTGCATCAATAACGTTTGCATCTTCACGTTCTGTAGAAAGCTCAACGTTATTATCTACTTTTTCTGTTTCTGGCATAATTAGTTTCGCAATTAATAAACTTGATGGAGCTGCCATAATTGCTGCT
Source organism: Bacillus sp. MN7755 (assembly GCF_054771475.1). Taxonomy (NCBI): domain Bacteria; kingdom Bacillati; phylum Bacillota; class Bacilli; order Caryophanales; family Bacillaceae; genus Bacillus; species Bacillus sp. MN7755. The sequence continues at coordinate 306,652 of NZ_BTRL01000001.1, read as the reverse complement.
GCTAATAAGTGTTCTAACGGAATACCCATTGCTGCATAGCCGACAAGAACTGATCCGGCAACAGCTGTCATACCGCTTACCATAATAGTGAAGAATTCACTATTTGTTAAACGTGCTAAGTAAGGTTTGATTAAGATTGGAGCTTCAGTTTGTCCTAAAAATACAGTTGTTACTGAGTTTAAACTTTCTGCTTTAGAAGTTCCAAGAAGTTTGCTTAATGCGCCACCAACGACACTAACAAATCTTTGCATAATACCGAAATGATATAAGATTGCTACTAATGAACTAATAAATACAATTGGAAGTAGTGCTTGAATAAAGAATACAAATCCCCAAGGGCCTTTTGCGTTGACTAAATCCCCAGCAACGAACTTAATTCCCTCGTAAGAAAAATTAATTAATCCTTGAACGCCATCTGCAGCGTATTTTAAACCTGCTTTTCCGGCATCCCATCGTAATACGATAAATGAAAATGACATTTGTAATGCTAGCGCGATTAAAATCGTGCGCCAATTAATAGCTTTGCGGTTGGAAGATAGTAAGAAAGCGATTGCTAATACTCCAATCACGCCGCCAATTCCCCATAAAAGATTCATGCAGTGTATGCTCCTTCCTCATAGTAAAAAAAGTGTATAAACCAGTTGTCTATACGTTTACGAATATAACATCTTAAGTAACTTATCATAATGGACATCGGAGGTCAAACGTCTAACGAAAAGTTTAAATAAAAAGAAAATTCTTTGAAAAAACACATATAAAATAAATACACATGAAATAGGTTATGTTTTTTATGTAAATATATACATTATGATAACGTTATGGATTGTTTTTGTAGAATATGGTGTATGAAATAGGGAAATAGATACATTATTTGTTCGTGGATATAGGTGAAACATATTAAAAAGAGCCTTCTAGTAATCTAGAAGGCTCAAAAAATATAACTTAAGGTGCTTTTGTGTATCCTAAGAAATGGCTCTTCCAATAAGAGTTACTTAATGAAGCGATTGCTACACCTTTATCTCCGGCTTGGATAAATGATCCGCCCCCAAGGTAAATACCCATGTGGGAAGGACCCGATTTATAAGTGTTTTGGAAATAAATTAAGTCGCCTGGTTGTGGATTTGAAGTTTGTGGTAGGCTACCCCAATATCCCGCAACACTTTGTCGGCTAATGTTATGACCAAATTTCTTAAATACGTGGTAGATGTAACCACTGCAGTCAACACCAGTAGCAGAAGTTCCGCCCCAAACGTATGGTACGCCTTGCATTCCTTTTGCATATGCAAGTATGGAAGAACTGTTGCCGCTATTATTACCTGTATTATTGTTGTTATTGTTTTGATTGTTATTTTGGTTGTTGTTAGGCTTATTATCTACTGCGCCTCCAACTGGTGTTTTAGAAAGGTAACGTGTTCCGATATAACCAGTTTGGCCGTTGTAGTTAATTTTACTCCATCCAGAGTTTTCAGAGATTACTTGAACCTTCTGTCCCTGTGGAAGTGCGCCTATGATTCTATAATTTGTACCTTCGCCGCTACGTACGTTTAATGCAGAAGCATTAATGTAGTAGTCACCAATTGCACCTTGATTAGGTTGTTCAGGTTGTTTTGGTTGCTCAGGAGTAGTAGTGCCACCTTTAACGAATTTCATAAATTCGCTACTAACGTAGCCTGTTTTTCCTTGGTAGTTAACTTTAAACCAGCTACCTTCAGAGCCAATTACGTTTAATGTCGTACCATTTAATACGCCACCAATTACACTATGGTAAGTAGCAGGGCCTGTGCGAACGCGTAGAGATGTTGCGTTAACAACGTAAGTACCACCAGTTTGAACAGTTACATTATTGTTTTGATTATTATTTTGGTTGTTTCCTTGTGTAGCGTTATCGCTAGAACCGCCTTTTGTTACGTAGTCTTTGCTTACGTAAGCTGTTTGGCCTGCATAATTGATTTTGAACCAATCTTGCACTTCGCCAACAACTTGTACTACTTGTCCTTTTGTAACAGAACCTACAGTTGTGTGAGAAGTGCTAGGACCTGTACGAACACGAAGGGAAGATACATTTACTGTATAGTTTCCGCTTGCTGGTTTTACAGATTCTTGGTTGTTATTATTCGTATTGTTGTTTGAAGAACCTGCATTAGAAGAAACACCAGATACGAATTCGCCACTTACATAGCCAACTTGTCCATTATGGTTGATTTTTACCCAACCATTTTCTTGACCGATTACGTTTAAAGCTTGTCCTTCATATACACGTCCTGAAACAGAACTAGAAGTGTTAGGAGCTGTACGAACACGTAATACATCAGCAGTAACTTTATTGTTTCCACCTGTATTACTTACATTAGAATTGCTTGCTCCATTTTTTGATACAAATTCGCCGCTAACAAAACCGGTTTGTCCATTAATGTTAATTTTGAACCAACCATTTTCTTGGCCAATCACGTTTAAGGATTGACCGTTATAAACGCGTGAGATGATGTCGTGAGAAGTACTTGATCCTGCACGAACATGTAATACGCTAGCGTTTACCGTATAAGATGAGCTGTTTGATGCAGAAGCTTGGACAGTTGTAGCAGCTTTTTGTGTATTTTGTTCTGGGGCAGCTTGAACACTATCAAGTGTAGGTGCTGCTCCTCCTGCTACAGACACTGCCGCAAGACCGGCAAGGTATTTTTTCATAATTTGTCGATTCCTTTCTGTCTGTAATGTAGTGAAGAAATATTTACCAACTGTTAAAAATTCTAAAGAGCATGTCGATTACTGTCAAGACTTATGCGGGAATCTGAATATGACAAAAAGATTACAAAAAAAATCAAGGCATAAATCTATACCTTGATTTCCATTTAAATACATATATTGAATGTAGAAAGAATAGAAATTATTCGTGTTTAAGAAGATGACATATTGGATTGTAACAAACTTTGAGAAAAGGATCTTTGTAGCATTTTAGTGATAGGGCCAACTTGACCATCTTGGATTGCGGTTCCATCAAGATGAGTCATTGGCAAAATTTCAATCGTCGTTCCTGTAAAGAAACATTCATCGGCTTGATAAACATCACGAACGCTGAAAAGTTCTTCTTGTACAGGAATGCGAAGGGTTTTCGCTAAAGAAAGGACATATTGACGAATAATGCCATTTAAAATAAGGTGATTGGCTGGGTGTGTGTAAAGCGTTCCGTTTTTGATTAGAAAGAAGTTAGAACAGCTTCCCTCAGTTACAGTACCATTTCGTACGAAAAGTGCTTCCTTACAACCTTTGCGCTCGGCTTTCGTAGCAGCTAATATATTTGGTAATAAATTTAATGATTTGATATCACAGCGTAGCCAGCGCGTATCTGGTTCTGATATAGCGCGTACACCATATTCAATCCATAATGCTGGTCTTTCTTTCTTTGTAATATAGGCATAGATTGTCGGAGGGACGTCATATGAGAATGTATGGGTACGAGCTTGTACACCACGAGATACTTGTAAATAAATAGTGCCATCTTCGTGGAAATTATTATTTTCAATTAGTTTATAAAGTAGGGTAATAAGTTCTGCTTTTGAGAAAGGGAGTGTTAATTCTATTTCTTCCATGGAGCGATATAATCTTGTGATATGCGGATCTAATAAGTGAAAGTTTCCTTTATATAGGCGAATAACCTCGTAGACACCATCCCCAAACTGCAAGCCTCTTTCTTCAAGTTCTATGTACGTTTTTTGTTTCATTGTATCAATAACTGCATCATTCCAAAGTACAAATCTTTCATATGCCAATTTTCGTCCCATCCTTTCGTAAGTGCATAAGTAAAGTGAAACTTTAATTCATAAAAATCCCTATAGTAATTTTTATGTGGGTAACTCTTTACATATGACGTATATGTATTTGTAAATGGTAGAGAAGTAGTGGTGATTTATAGCATTTTGTATATACAAATTCGAAAATAAGAAATAAGAATCCTGCTTTTAAATAAAAAAAAGCAACATTCTTATGGAATGCTGCACAAGGAGGGTAGCTATCTTTCATAGGGACATCGTCTTATTGAATGTTTTGTGTATGGAAACAAAACATATTGAAAGACAATTATAAGAAAGTAGAAATAAAACGATTCATATATTTCTTTAAGGGATCTTATTACAGATGAGAGATAAGAAATATATAGAACCTCGTTTACATATTTTATTATAGAGATGTTTCGTTAACTCTATGTGAATATTTGGTAAAGGTTATGTAATGTTAAAGTTAATGAATATAAGTGATTGTATGGAGAAATATAAAAAAAAGAGGCTGAGATTACTCAGCGCTCTTCTTTTCTTCTTTAATAGCTGTCTTTACTTCACCAGTTTTGGTCTTGTTGCTTTCAGAGAAGCGAAGTAAGTCACCTTCAATGATTTTGTCAGACATGTTTAATTCATTTTGGGCACGATCAATGAGTGGTTGAGATTCTTCTTTTGGTAATTGTACAACTTCTCCAGTATTACGATCGTAGAATGTACTGTTCGTGTACATGTACTTATCTGTAACGAAGCTACCGTCACGAAGAACAACAAATCCTTTATTTTCTGGTGAGAATACATCATGACCAAATTGAATTTGATTCGTAGAATCTACACCAAGTAAGTTTAGAATTGTTGGTTTAATATCAATTTCACCAGTTGGTTTTGAAATTGTTTTACCTTCTTTTTGACCAGGAACGTGAATAAACATCGGTGTTTTTTGTAAGTTCATATGGTCAAATGCAGTAATTTCTTCTTTTCCTAAGAACTGTGCCATTGCACGGTTATGGTTTTCAGAAATACCATAGTGATCACCGTAGAATACGATAACTGAGTTGTCGTAAATACCTTCTGCTTTTAGACGCTCAATAAAGTGTTTCATTGCTTCGTCTAAATAGCGAGCAGTTACCATGTAACGGTCAAATACGCCATCACCAGAATTGTATTCATCGATTAATTTCGTACTTTCATCATAAGTGAATGGGTAATGGTTTGTTAAAGTAAGGAAGCGAGTATAGAACGGTTGCTTCACTTCTTTTAACATATCGATAGATTGATCGAAGTATTCGATATCTTTTAATCCCCAATTTAATTTTGTTTCTGGTGTAATCTTGTAGTCAAGTTCGTTGTAGTAACGATCATAACCAAGTGCCGGATACATAATGTTACGGTTCCAGAACGTTGCGTTGTTCGCGTGGAATACCGATGTGTGATATCCTTGCTCACGTAAAATTTCTGGAGTTGCTGTATATTCGTTATTACCATGTGTGAAGAATACAGCACCACGGTCTAGTGGATACATTGAAGTATCTACTAAGAATTCAGCGTCAGATGTTTTTCCTTGACCAGTTTGATGGAAGAAGTTATCAAAGTAATAACTTTCTTTCGTAAATTGGTTTAAGAATGGTGTAACTTCTTGTCCGTTAACTGTTGCACCAATTAAGAATGTTTGTAATGACTCAAGAGATACGACAATTACGTTTTTCCCTTTTGCAGTACCAAACATATTTGGATCTGGTTTGCTTTGCGTTGTTTTTACGTAGTTCTCTGTTTCCTGTAATTTACTACCGTCAGCAAATGCTTTTTGTGAACTTGATTTTGCTTGTAAGCCAAGATCATATACTTGGTGTACATATAAACCTAAGTTTTTAACAAGCATAACGCGGTCGAATGAACGTGTTAATAGTTCTGGACGTTCAGCTTCTGCCAGTCCTAAGTTTGCGAAGAAAATAGCAATTGTTGACACGAAGTATAGGGAACGCATTGGGCGTGCTACACGTTCTGTCGGTGCAAAATTCTTCATCTTCTTCAATAAAATGAAGAATACGATAATATCAGCAAATGCAAGGATAATTTTGTAGTTAAACAATTCTTTTACACTAGAACCTAAACTTCCGAAGTTAGATGTTTGTCCTAGTACTGGTAAAGTAACGAAGTCATTATAGAATCCGTAGAACATTACGTTACCAACAAGAACGATTGTTAAAACAAAATTAATTCCAAGTGCTATATAGTTACGTTTTTTCCCTTTTGCAAATAATGCAAGACCAACAAGCAGTAATGATGCTGCTAATGGGCTAAGGAATAAAATGAATTCTTGCATGAAAGATTCAAGTTTTAAATCAAAGCTTGTGCGTGTAATAAGGTATGTCTTCAACCATAAGGCTAAAGCTACGAATACAGTGAAACGCACATTTTGAAATTGTGATTTCAAGGTTTCTTTCATTCATTTCCACCCTTTCTCTATCAGGCTTGGTCGATTTTGGAGCGAAAAATGCTAAAATAAAAAATACATAGTTTTCTTGGCCATAATTAGAGGTTCTATATTCACCCATATACGACTATAACTATGCATACCCTTTTGGTTTCTTGTGTTGCTCATAAGCATAACGTCATTTCTGTATTATACAACAAAATTCATTTCTGAGAAACACTATAACATTTTACATTTTTTGTATGAGATTTGTCACTACCAGAGAAAACTTTAACATTCGTTTATATGTCCGTCAACTAGAAAATATAACAAAGGTAGAGCAGAATGTTAAGTGAAAGTGAAAATTTTCTTTGTTGAGAAATAAGAAATGACAATGGGTAAGTGGTTATCTAGAAACCTATTATATGAAGGGAAGTATGCAAAAATTAACGAACACTTGTTCTTTTTTGGTTTGTTTGTTACAATGAAAGTTCATTGATAGATTATGTGTAATTTTGATGAACTTTTACTGATAACATATTGTAGCTTATTTCTTTTAAAAAATAGGGAGGCTTTTACATGGAACAAAAATTTTCAGTTGAAGCGTTTTGGAAGAAAGTAAAACATGTTGCAAAGCAAGCAGGGCAGTCGGTCATTTATGCAAGTTTATTATTGTTTTACGTTTTGCAGAAACCGGATGTTCCAAAACGAGTGAAAATTATTGTAATTGGAGCGCTTGCTTATTTTATTGCACCGATTGATGCGATTCCAGATTTTGTTGCTGGAATTGGTTATACGGATGATTTAGGGGCGTTAATGGCTGCACTATTACAGGCGTCGTTATACGTCAATGAAGATGTGAAAGATAAGGCACGAGTGAAGTTGGCAGAATGGTTTGGTTCGGATATAGACACATCCTTTATCGATCAGAAATTAGATCAATAGGTGAGAACTGTCATATGGTGACAGGGCGAACGTAAGCGAGGAAGTGCATTATGCCATCAGGAAGAACGCATACGAAAATAAACTTAATATCCCTTCCGGTTGTTTTGTTTCTGCTCTTTTCGTATGGATTAACAAATTTTGATTTTTTATTAACTTTTGCAATTGGCTTTTTAGTAGGGACTTCATTTTTAACGCCGGATTTAGATACGTATAGTAATGCGTATAATAAATGGGGATTCCTGCGTATATTTTGGTATCCGTATAAGAAGGTCATGCCGCATCGCTCCTTCTTTACACATACAATTATACTTGGTGATGTAATTCGTATTGCATACATGTTAATTGTGTTTTCTCCGTTTTTATTCCTATTAAATGTAATCGCACTTGACGGGAATTTAATAGAAATTGCGAAGAAACATGAGGTTGAAATTGTAACGTTCGTAATGGGAATTGTTGTGGCAAGTACGCTTCACATTATAGCGGATAAAGTGAATACGCGCCGCAAGAAGATGATGAGAAAAAAGAAGAAACGCAGAAGATAAAAAAACCATCCCAAAAGGTATTTTGGGATGGTTTTTTCTTATTAATCAAACGTTTGTTTAAAAAAGAAATTAAGCTTTCAGTACTTTAATGCCTTTTACGATGTTCCAAATGAAGTAGTATAAGCTAATGATTCCGCAAATACATAAGACAATCATTGTACCGATTCCAAGTGTTACGTCTGGTTGATCAGATCCAAGACCCATAAATCCTAAAATAGTTACGCCAATGAATGTAGCGATACTTGGAATAATGTGTGTCCATAGAGCACGTTTTGCATGTGGTTTTGTTTCAGCATCGCCTACAATCCACACAATAATAGGGAATAAGATAGGGGCAAATAATACACTAAAGTAAGATAAAGCTGCTAATATTTTGTTTCCGTTCATATATATCACCTCATAAATAATGTCCGTTGTTATACTATTATTATGCAATAGTTTTGGCAAGCTTACTATCGATGAACATTACAAGAACGTGACGATTTTGTAAGATTTTCTGATGAAATAATAAAATTTTCAAAAAAATCTTTTTTAATGGAAATTGTTATGGTACAGTATAAATGAAAGTTATTGAAAACGTTTTCTTAAACGTTTTTTTATTTTTAGGCTTAAAGGTATGATGACCTGATAGTCTACTGATGAGGTTATTCTATTTAAAAGGGGATTCTTTAGGGGGAGAGAACAATGAACACATGGACACAAGTTTATGATCCGTTCGGAAACATTTGGATTTCGGCAGCGGTCGCACTTATTCCGATTATCTTTTTTTTCTTAGCTTTAGCAGTTTTCCGCATGAAGGGGTATGTGGCAGGATTTATTACGGTTGTACTTACAATTTTAGTGGCGTTATTCGCTTATAAGATGCCGTTCACGATGGCGATGGCAGCGACCGGATATGGTTTTTTATACGGATTATGGCCAATTGCTTGGATTATCATTATGTCGGTATTTTTATATAAAATTTCTGTGAAAACAGGTCAATTCGATGTGATTCGTGCATCTGTATTATCCATTACGAATGACCATCGTTTACTCGTTATTTTAATCGGTTTTTCATTCGGAGCATTTTTAGAAGGGGCAGCAGGATTTGGTGCACCAGTAGCGATTACGGCAGCACTTCTTGCAGGCCTTGGGTTAAATCCTTTATATGCAGCGGGTCTTTGTTTAATTGCAAATACGGCACCAGTAGCGTTCGGAGCGATGGGAATTCCGATTACAGTTGCTGGACAAGTAACAGGTATTGATCCACATAAAATCGGACAAATGGCTGGACATCAATTACCGTTTCTATCATTATTTGTTCCGTTCTTTATCGTATTTTTAATGGATGGATTGAAAGGGGTAAGACAGACTTGGCCTGCTTTACTTGTAGCGGGTAGTTCGTTTGCAATTACGCAGTTCATTACAGCGACATTCTTAGGACCAGAACTTCCGGATATTACGTCAGCACTTGTAAGTTTAGTTAGTTTATCGTTGTTCTTAAAAGTATGGCAACCGAAAGAAATCTATCAATCCGGGCAAGCAAATAGTGAAGTAGCTGCAACAACAACGGCGGCATCGATGCCGAAATTAACGTTAGGAAAAGTTGTAAAGGCATGGTCTCCATTTATCGTATTAACGGTTATGGTAGTCATTTGGAGTCAAAGTTTCTTTAAAGCATTATTTGCTCCAAGAGGCGTGTTAGAAAGCCTTGTATTTAAGTTTGAAATTACAGGCTTGCATAATTTGGTAATGAAGGCAGAGCCTATTGTAAATAAAGCGACGCCTTACGAGGCAATCTTGAAGTTCGATGTATTATCAGCAACTGGAACAGCGATTTTAATTGCTTGTCTCATTTCCATGTTTATTTTGAAAATGAGTGTAAAAGATGCAGTAGTAACATTTAAAGAAACGTTAAGCGAATTGAAAATGCCAATTCTATCTATCGGATTCGTATTAGGATTTGCATTTATCGCAAACTATTCTGGTCTATCTTCTACACTAGCATTAGCACTAGCAGGAACTGGCGGACTATTCCCGTTCTTCTCACCATTCCTAGGCTGGATTGGCGTATTCTTAACAGGTTCCGATACGTCAGCGAATGCATTATTCTCAAATCTACAAGCAATTACAGCACAACAAGTTGGTGTATCTGAAGTACTTCTCGTTGCAGCAAATACAACGGGTGGTGTAACAGGAAAAATGATTTCTCCGCAATCAATTGCAATTGCTTGTGCGGCAGTTGGACTTGCTGGAAAAGAATCAGATTTATTCCGCTTCACAGTGAAGCATAGTTTATTCTTTGTAATTATTGTTGGTATTATGACGTATGTACAGGCATATTATTTAACGTGGATGATTCCATAAGTAACAAAAGAAATAAACTTTGCATTTTTCAGATTATCGTGTATGATGGGAAAGTATTGAAAATTAAATCAGTGATAAACTAGGGGTGCCTAACGTATGCGTAGGCTGAGAGAGAAGCGCGTGATCTTCTTAACCCTTTGGACCTGATCTGGCTCGTACCAGCGTAGGGAAGTTAACGGCTTTACATAATGATGTCTTTTATGAGCCAGGTCCTTATTTTTTTATGGACCTGGCTCTTTTTATTTTGGCATACGCTGGCCATATCTCGTCCTTGTCACGAACAGGGGAGGCAACAAAGGTTATGAAACAATCTGTTTCAGCTGAGCAAATTGAATTGAAATCGAGTTTACCAGGGAGTAAGAAAGTATATGTAGATGGACCACGCGCAGGTATGAAAGTGCCGATGCGTGAGATTGAACAAAGCGAAACGAACGGCGTCTCAAATCCGCCAATCCGTGTGTATGATACGAGCGGTCCTTATACGGATCCGGCGTATAAAGTAGAGCTGGAAAAGGGGATTCCAACGCCGCGCCACTCTTGGATTCTAGAGCGCGGGGATGTAGAGGCATATGGAGGGCGCGAGGTGAAACCAGAGGATGACGGTGTGAAAGTGGCTTCGAAACATACACCTATTTTCCCGCAAATGGATCGCCAGCCGCTTAGAGCGAAGCAAGGTGCAAATGTTACGCAAATGCATTATGCGCGTAATGGCATTATTACGTTTGAGATGGAATATGTTGCGATTCGTGAAGGCGTAGAGCCTGAGTTTGTTCGTAAGGAAATTGCAGAAGGTCGTGCCATTTTACCAGCGAATATTAATCATCCGGAAGCAGAACCGATGATTATTGGACGTAATTTCCACGTGAAGGTCAATGCAAATATCGGAAACTCTGCTGTATCTTCTTCTATTGCAGAAGAAGTAGAGAAGATGACGTGGGCAACGCGCTGGGGTGCAGATACGATTATGGATTTATCTACAGGTAAAAATATTCATACGACGCGTGAGTGGATTATTCGTAACGCGCCTGTACCAGTTGGAACTGTACCAATCTATCAAGCGCTGGAAAAAGTAAACGGAATTGCAGAAGATTTAACGTGGGAAGTGTATCGTGATACGTTAATTGAGCAAGCGGAGCAAGGCGTGGATTACTTTACGATTCATGCCGGAGTATTACTTCGTTACATTCCAATTACGGCAAAACGTACGACAGGTATTGTTTCCCGCGGTGGTTCAATTATGGCGCAGTGGTGTTTATTCCACCATAAAGAAAACTTCCTATACACTCATTTTGAAGAGATTTGTGAAATTATGAAGCGGTATGATGTTTCGTTCTCTCTCGGAGATGGATTACGTCCAGGTTCGATTGCAGATGCAAATGACGAGGCACAATTCTCTGAGCTTGAAACACTTGGTGAATTAACGAAAATTGCTTGGAAACATGATGTGCAAGTGATGATTGAAGGGCCTGGACATGTACCGATGCATTTAATTAAAGAGAATATGGAGAAAGAGCTTGATATTTGTCAGGGCGCGCCGTTCTATACACTTGGGCCGTTAACGACAGATATTGCACCAGGTTATGACCATATTACATCGGCAATTGGAGCTGCGATGATTGGTTGGTTTGGAACGGCGATGCTTTGTTATGTAACGCCGAAAGAACATTTAGGCTTACCGAATAAAGATGATGTTCGCACGGGGGTTATTACGTACAAAATCGCTGCGCATGCGGCTGATCTTGCGAAAGGGCACAAAACGGCTCATCAGCGTGATGATGCACTTTCAAAAGCACGCTTCGAGTTCCGTTGGCGCGATCAATTTAATTTATCTTTAGATCCTGAGCGCGCGATGGAGTACCATGATGAAACATTGCCAGCAGAAGGCGCGAAAACGGCTCATTTCTGTTCCATGTGTGGACCGAAGTTTTGTAGTATGAGAATCTCACATGATATTCGTGAATACGCGAAAGAAAATGATTTAGAAACGACAGAAGCAATTGAAAAAGGGATGAAAGAGAAAGCGAAAGAATTTAAAGACACTGGTAGTCATTTATACCAATAACACGTTACACCTCTTTACTTGATTGATCACACTGTAGTACCTAACTTAAATATAGAAGAAGCCCCCTTTGCTAAGACGGTAGCAAAAGGGGCTTCTGTCGTTTATAAGGCGAAGAAGAGGTGTACCCAGTAGTATAAGAGGAATAATGTGACGACTGTTGTGAGAGGAATAACGATAAGGGATACACTTAAATAGTCTTTCCATTTTACTTTAATTTTGTTTTGTTTCAGTATATACATCCAAATGAGGGAAGCTAGCGTACCGATTGGTAATAATAGTGAACCGATGTCACTACCAATAATATTTGCGAGGTAGATAGTTTTTAATGTGACTGGGTCTAGTCCCATTTCTGTTAACGTAATCGTACCAATCATAAGTGCAGGGTGATTATTGAAGATGTTAGAGAGGAGGGAAACAAGTCCGCCCATTGCAAAGCTAGCATAGAGTAGATGCTGACTTACAACTGGTTCGAGCCAATTTACAAGTGCTGTTGTTAATCCTGCGTTGTGAAGTCCGTAAATAATGACGTACATAGAGAAGGCGAAAATTAAAATGTGCCACGGTGTCTTTTTCAAAATGTCGACAGGATTTGTTCGTAAGTAGTACCATCTCCAGATGAGAAGAACGAGTGAGCCGAGTACGGCAACAATTTCAATTGGGATAGATAAGAAGGATGCGACGAATAGAAGACAGCGCATAAGGAAGACGAAGCCTAATACTTTCAACATAAATCTTGTCCGTTTTTGTTTCGTATCAACAGAATTTTTTCCTTTTAATGGATGGAAGTTTTTTGTGAAGAACATTTCTTCGATATCATATGAAGAAACAGGTAATCTTTCTGGTAGTTTTTTCTTTAAAACTGTGTACATAAGCCATGACATAAACAATAGTCCTAATGTTGCAGGTACAAACATCATAGCAGTATGCATATAAAGAGTCATATTTACGATATTTAATGCGATTAAGTTTACGATATTACTTACACCAATTGGTGCACTAGATGCAGTAGCGATTAAAGCACCGCTTAATAAATAAGGGATTTGTTGATGAGGTTTTAATTGAAGATTTTTTAGGAGAAGAATTAAAATTGGAGTTGTAATTAAAATACTACCGTCGTTATTAAATAAAAGAGTCATAAGAAAACATAATAATTGAATATACCAGTATAAACGGCGACCGGAGCCTTTTGCTAAATTTGCAAGTTTCGCTGCGGACCAATGGAAGAAGCCGAAGCTTTCTAATATAACCGCCATAACGATGGTCGCTAATATTGTTATGGAGGCACCGCCAATTTTACTGATAATGTCCATGACGTCTGGTTTTGATACAAGTCCAGTAATCAGGATAATGCCAGCACCAATTGCTGCCGGCCACGCCTCATTTAAACCACGGGGTCGCCAAAAGACAACAATCATTGTTAAGAAGAATACAATAATAGTAATCCATATTTCAATGCTCATATTTTACCTACCTTTCTACTTTTCCTTAAACCAATGTAGCTTGTCTCAAGGTCTGTATTGGTAGTATATTCAGCAAAAAATAAGAAGAACTAGGCATATAATGGAATGAAGTGAATATGTGTTTTTCAAGCTAAAGGACAAGTGTCACTACTAGTGAAATAACTATTGTGAGAGGAGTCTATAAATTAGTTGGGCAGTAAGATAGTAAATGAAATTTATATGGGTGATTATTGAGATATATCGGCGCAACTCAAAATATATCAGCGATTATTGAGATATATCGGCGCAACTCAAAATATATCAGCGATTTTTAAAATATATCGATTTACCGACAAAACATGACAAAAGGAGTCCATCCCAAAATATCTTTTGGAACAGACTCCCCATTATTTTTCCTTCAAAAAAGTTCGATCCTTCAAGAATAAATTCCAGAAGAAAATAAATCCTGGTAACAAAATTGCAATTCCAATTGCGTATAGAATAAGCAATGCATAGAATGTTTCTGTCGTTGTAAAGCTTGTAAATACAGTTACATCAGGATAAATAATATATGGTAAATGCGCGACACCGTAAGCGTAACTTGCAAATGCATATTGAGCGACGATTGCTAAGACAGCAATGCGAGGGTATCCTAGTGTATCGTACTTCTTGTTTGTCCACCAAAGAGAAGAGTACCCGATAACGAATAAAACGATAGAAACTGTAAACCATGGGAATTGCTTTATTAGCCCTTGCATAAGCCAGTGTGTTTCCGGATCCATTACAACGAGTGCGATAATCGCCGTAACGAGTGTTGCAGGGCCAAGGATGATAGCGTTTCTTCTATAAATTTTATATGCATCTTCTGAACCTTGTTCTCTCGCAAAATCAGCAAGAAAGAGAGAGGATAGAAATAGTTCCGAGGTTAGTCCGAAGAGCATATAACAATAAATAACAGGACTAGAAAGAAGTTTTCCGTAAAGGAGTACTTCTTTTCCTTCAGACATTGTAATATAGGCACCTTCTGTAACGGGTAAAACAGTAATTAATAGAGCTGGAATTAAGAGCCCTGTAATACCTGAAATAATACGAAGAAGGTGTTGGTACTTCGGCAGAGAATAAGCAAATACCATAAATGTACTGCGAATTGCCACGAGTACTAAAATTAACATAACGGGTACGAACATTACTGTCGCAAGGGTAAAGGCTGCTTTAGGAAAGAAGCCAAGAAATGCGACAACGACAAAGACGAGAAACGTATTTGTTACTTCCCAAGTGGGTGATAAGTATCGATTGGCAAGTTTGGCAGCGAGCGTTGGATGTTTTGCGTATACCATGCCCCAAAAACCTGCTCCAAAATCGATGGACCCTAATATACTGTATACGAAAATAAGAGCCCATAAGATGATGATTGCAATACTTTCCTCATGCACGAGAATCGCCTCCTTCGTGATGTAAATCATTTGTAAGCGGATGTTTCTTAAAGAATGTCCGTAGCACAAAAACTGTTAAAATACCGAGTCCAATATATAAAATGATGAATAGAATAAATAAAGGACCGACGAAATCGGCGCGTGTAGAAGCGTCAACTGTACGTTGCATACCATAAATGGTCCACGGTTGACGACCGCTACAGCTGAAAATCCACCCGAATTCAATACCGAGCAACATAACCGGTCCACATGCGGCAGCTCCCCAAAGAAGCCACTTCGGTAATTCTGCTCCTTTTTTTCGGTAAACAAAGTACCAATATAAGAGGGCGATTGCTGCAACTGCAAAGGTAAAGGCAGCGGTGCCGACCATTAAGTTAAATAGTGTATGTGTGTAAAATGGTGGCCATGTTTCTTGTGGGAATTCTTTTAGACCTTTTACGACAGTGCTAGGGTCTAGTCCCACTAGTAGGCTGAGCATGTTCGGAATTTCTAGTGCATAGTTTAGTTCAAGTGTGTTAGGATCTACAACTCCGCCAATTGATAACGGTGCATGCGATGTCGTTTCAAATAAAGCTTCAGCAGATGCAAGTTTTTCAGGGGAATGCTTATGTAAGGCAATTGCCGATTCGTGTCCCGAAAGCCACATCGTAGCGCCTGTAATAAATGTCACGACGAGTCCTAACAGTAGCCCCTTTTTATGATAAGCAATTTCGCGTTTACTTAAATTCTTCTTTAATAATTTAAATCCAGCGATAGAGGCAATGACGGCAGCTCCAGTTGCATAGGCAGTAATAACAACATGAAATGCGCTTGTGCCAAAACTCGGATTAAAGAAAGCTTTCCACGGATCAACGTTAAAAACTGATCCATCTGGTCCCATTGAAAAGCCCGCGGGTGTATTCATCCATGTATTTGCTGATGTAATAAGCACGGCGGATGCCGTGGCACCAATCATGACGAAGAATAGCGAGATTAATCTCATGAATGGAGGTAGTTTGTCAGCTGCATATACATAAATGGACATGAACAAAGCCTCTAAAAAGAAGGCGAAAATCTCAATTTGAAAAGGAACAGAAATAACCTGCCCAACAATTTTGGCAAAACCAGGCCAAAGAAGTGAGATTTGCACACCAACAATTGTTCCAGTTGGAATTGCTACACCAAGAAGGATGGCAAATGCTTTTGTCCATCTTTTCGCCATAATGGCGTAGTCGGAATCTTTCTTCCAGTGAAAGAGTATTTCACTTATAAAAATCATCAATGAAAGCCCGACACCAAGTGTTGCAAAGATAATGTGGAATGCTAGTGAAGAACCAAAAAATGCTCTTGCTAATGTTACCGTATCCATATGTAAACTCCTCTTCTTTTTGCCATTATTTTCTGATTGAATTGGAAGATTTATTCAAAAAAACTACCAAAAATATATATGTATTTAAAAAGTGGATATGGTAATATAATGTTTGAATATTCTAAACAGGAAGAAATTAATGTTTAATAATATTTTGTTTGTTTTTTAGTAAAGAATATTTTATAATCTTTTATGCGAACATAAGTTCTGTTTTCGGGATGAAGAAGTTTATGTGAAATGGAGAGGATGTTTTATGTATCCTGAAGTCATTAAAAAGATGGCATTTTCAAAAGAGCATAGAGATTTATTATTGAAGCTGTATAATAAAGAGATTACGCGTCGTGAGTATGATCGCCTCGTGGAATCGCTATATAGACCTTCTAAAGAGGCTTGTGAGGGATAGAGGTACGGGAGACAATCTAATAGATTGTCTTTTTTAATTTTACGTATGTTCTGGTAAAATTAAGGCTAGCCTTATTAGGGAGGTGAAAAGATTGCGGAAACGTGTATATATAGGGATTGGAGTTATTCTCTTAATCGCTTTAGGTGGAATTGTATTTTGGGCAGCTTTGCAAGGAAACCGTACGGAACATTTTATCTTAAGACATATGGTAAATGAAAATGGGACGCTTGCTACTTATCGTTTAGGGGATACAAAGGCAGGTACGGGTGAAGCGAAGGGCCGTGAAGCTTTATCAGAATCGGCAGGACTGTGGCTACAATATACATTGGATAAAGACGATCAAGCGTTATTCGATGAACAAGTTAAGGTTATTCAAAATAACTTTGTACATAAGGACCAAATTGTTTTATGGAAAATCTCTGAAAAGGGAGAAATGCAGTCAGCTACAAATGCACTTATAGATGATCTTCGTATTATAGAACAATTATATCGCGCTTATGAAATATACAAGGAAGAGCGTTATAAAAACTTGGCAGATCAATTGAGTGACGCTGTAATTCGTTATAATAAGAAAGATAATTATTACGTTGATTATTATGATGCAGATGCAGGGAAACAAAATAATTTTGCAACTACATCATACATAAATCCGCACGCATTCTCGTATATGAAAAAGTACGGGAAAGTTTCTGATCAGCAATATCAGGACGTGGTTCAATTTTTAGCGGATTACCCAAGGCGTGGCTGGGCATTCCCGAAAGAGTATAAAGAAGATGGTACTTTTACGTACGATAAAGAAGTGAATCTTATTGACCAATCATACGTTGCATATCATCGTAGTTTAGGTGGTCTTTCATCAGATGCTTACTTGGCATTTATAAAGAAAAAATTCCAGGAGGATGGAAAGCTATACGGTCGTTACAATTTAGAAACGGGAAAACAAACTGTGAAGTATGAATCGCCAGCCGCTTACGGATTAACGATTTTGTACGTACTACAAACAGGTGATATAAAGTTTGCGAAGGAATTGTATGATCATATGGCCACATTCCGAAATGACAACGTATTTAGTAGATATTACGGTGGATATGTAACAGGCGAAAATAATAATACGCATATTTTTGATAACGTACTACCACTTTTAGCTGAAATGGAATTAGAGAAGAGTAATAAATAGAAGGTGCCACCCTATGGGAATGGCACCTTTTATTTATTGATATAATTTACGTCCTAATATTGGAGAAGTATTCAATCACAAATTTACGAAATTGCTGAGCAGTTTTCGATAAATAACGTTTCTTCGACCAACTTAAGCCGATGGTTCGCTTACAATTTGGTTCAATAATACGTAACTTATTTAATGCTAAAGTAGAGTTTTTTAATAAAGTTAAACTTGGGACAAAGGCGATGCCGAGACCTTGCTTAATAAGGTCGCTAATCACGGTTGGTTCATCTACTTCAAAAGCGATATGTGGCGTGAAACCAGCTTCTTTACAAAATTCATCCGTTAAGTGCCGAAAACCGTAACCAGTGTTCATACTAATAAATGGTTCGTCTTTTACTTCATGTAGATGGATACTTTCGCGTCCTGATAAACGATGACCTGAAGGGACGACTAAGAAAATTTCTTCCGTAATAAGTGGTTCCCAAATAATTTCCTCGCCTTCAATTGGCACAGAAGAAATGCAAAAGTCGATTTCTATATTATCTAGTTGTCGTTTCATAGAAGGAGTAGATGCGAGAAATTGCTGGAATCGAACGTTAGGATGTTCTAGTAAAAAAGAACCGAGTAGTTCTGGTAATATTCTCGGAATAGAAACTGCCAGTGTAATAGAGCTTTGTTGTAATTCAGCTAAATCTTTAATTTCTCTTTCGCCTTCACTTAATTCATGAAAAATACGCTCTACTCGTTTTAAAAATACTTTCCCAAAAGAGTTTAACGTAATCTGTCGACCTTGGCGGTCAAATAACGGGACGCCTAAGTCCTTTTCTAATCTAGCAATTGTTTTGCTGAGTGAAGGTTGCGCAATATGCAATTCTTCAGCAGCTTTTGTCATATGCTCTAATCGTGCGACTGTCTGAAAGTATTTTAGTTGAAGAAGTTCCATTTTGACTCTCCTTTCTATAGACCAAAAGGAATGAATTGATAATTAAAGATGTATTATACAGTATGAAAATGGACGTGTATAGTAAATCTGTTAAACCATTCTAATGGTGTTAAATTAGGAGAAGGAGTATGTTTCATGAAGGGAATTCAACTTATATTTAAAGATTGGAAAGCGATGTGGCACCATAAACATGGACGTATCGCTTTAATTTTTTTATTAATCGTTCCTTTAATTTATTCAGGATTCTTCTTAGCTGGATATTGGGATCCATACGGACGATTAGATAAATTACCTGTTGCGATTGTAAATTTAGATAAGGGTGCTGCGATGGATGATAAAACAATTCATGCAGGAGACGATTTTGTAAAAAATTTAAAAGAGAATAAGGAACTAGCTTTTCATTTCGTATCAGAAAAAAATGCTGATGAAGGGCTAAAAGAAGATAAGTATTATATGGTTGTTACGATTCCAGAGGATTTCTCTAAAAAGGTAAGTACGCTGATGGATGAGAAACCAGAGCCAGCGCAGCTTCAGTACAAAGTAAATCCAGGTAAAAACTTTGTAGCAGCGCAAATTGGAACGACAGCTGTCGAAAATATGAAAACAAAAATCTCAAATAGTATTACGAAATCTTATACAGAAGGTGTCTTTTCAAAGTTTCAAGACTTAGCACAAGGATTGAATGATGCAAGTAATGGTGCTGAGAAGTTACACGAAGGAACGACAGATGCAAGAAATGGAGCAAATGAGCTTGCAGATGGTATTCATCGTTTAAGTGACGGGACATCAAAAGTGAAAGAAGGAAGTGACAAGCTTGCGTCTAGCCAATCAGCTTTAACTGGGGGAGCAAACGAGCTGAGTAAAGGAGCGACATCACTTCATAGTGGTATGGAGTTATTAGCGCAAGGTGAAAA
Source organism: Bacillus sp. MN7755 (assembly GCF_054771475.1). NCBI lineage: Bacteria > Bacillati > Bacillota > Bacilli > Caryophanales > Bacillaceae > Bacillus > Bacillus sp. MN7755. The sequence continues at coordinate 286,932 of NZ_BTRL01000001.1, read as the reverse complement.
AACATTACAATCAGGAGTTAGTGAATTAAGTGCTGGTACAAATGAATGGGTGAATGGAAGTGAGAAGCTTGCTGAAGGGCAAGTAAAAGCGGATGATGCAGCTAATAGTGTAAAACAACAATTAGAAGCGTACGTGAAAAGTCATCCGGAAGTGCAGCAAGATCCTGCTTTTCAAAAACTCGTTGCTACTTCTAATGGATTAGCTAAAGCAACAAACGCTTTAAATGGTGGCCAACAACAATTGACACAAGGTGCGAAGAAGCTTGCGAATGGTCAGCATAAGATTGAAGAAGGTATGAATACATTCGGAGTTAAGTTAAATGAAGCTACTGCTGGAACGAAAAAGATAGCAGATGGTGCTTCGAATGTAGCTGATGGATTTACGAAATGGGGAAATGGATTTACATCATTACAAGAAGGTGTAAATCACCTTGCGAGTGGCGGAATAGAGCTGAATCATGGTGCTGGGAAGTTAACGAACGGACTTGTTAAACTTGACGATGGTGCGAAAGAACTTTCTACGAAATTGGGAGAGGGCGCAGAGAAGATAGCGGATGTTCGCAATGATGATGCACGCAATACGATGTTCTCAGAGCCAGTTCAATTAGTGAAGTCAACAGTTTCTGACGTACCTAACTACGGTTCAGGTATTGCGCCATATTTCTTATCTCTTGCATTTTATGTTGGCGGAATTATGGCATCGAATATTTTACCGCTTGGTCGTAGACAAAATATGAAAGTAAGCGGAACGGTACACTTTATTAATAAACTAGGATTGGTATATTTAATTGGACTTATTCAAGCATTACTAGTGGATGTGGTTGTGCTAGGAGTTATGAAATTAGAAGTTGCAAGTGTGCCGCTCTTTGTTTTATCAAGTATTGTTATTTCCTTTACGTTCATGACATTTATTCTTATGCTAGTAACGGTATTTGGTCTTGTTGGAAAGTTCTTAGCAGTAACGCTTCTTGTCCTGCAATTAGCGACGAGTGGAGGTACCTTCCCGGGAGAATTAAATATAGCTGTTCTTAGCAAAATCGGACAGTTTCTTCCAATGTCTCATTCTCTTAGAGGATTACAAGATGTTATCTCTTTAGGAGACTGGTCGCAATTACAAATGCAAATTTTAATATTGTTATGTTACCTCGTTGTTGCTGGCGGAATTGCTTGGATTACGAGTCATATACAGCATAGAGAAACGAATGCAGAACAAGTTTCTTAAATTGAAAGAAGCTATCCGTTTTTTTTTCGGATAGCTTCTTTTTTATTTGCGTTCCATTACCGCAAAGTAATTGTTTTCATGATCAGCAAAGTTAAATGCTCTACCAGTAGGTAAATCTACAACTTGTCCAACTGTAACACCTTTCTCAGAAAGATCTTTATACAGTTGATCCAAGTTATTAGCGAAGAACATAAGTGAAGGAGTACCTAAGTTTAATTCAGGTTGCATCTTCGCAATTAACGCTTTATCGTGAAGGACGATGCTTGTTCCTGCTTCTTTTGCTGGCGCAATTTCAATCCAGCGAAACCCTTGTCCGTTATTTTCTTCCGCAATAATTTGGAATCCTACTGTCTCAGTCCAAAATTGTACGGCTTCATCTTGATTATTTACATATAACATAATTTGTCCAATTTGATTAATCATAGGTGTATCCTACTTTCTTTTCTTGTATGGAATTCTATTATATCAAAGATATGGTTTGCATACTTTTTTGTGATGTTTCCGAAGTACGATCTTCGCCCATTTTATATTTGTTGTAGGAGAAGGTCCTGTAATCCACGTATGAAGTGGTAGTGTACTGCAAATGACCATTGCCGAAATCGAGATTGTGGCCGTGATTGTAAATAATAATAGGCTATATAATACTGTGTTTTCTTGCAGTGTGAATAAAGAAAGAAATTTTGTACATAGTTGCAGGAAGAAAAAGTGAGCTAAATAAGCACCATATGTGTAATTCCCGATAAATCGTAAAGCTTTATATAAGAAACCGCGTCGCTGTACGATTGTAATAGATAACACGTAAAGTATGATAATTTCGCATACGATATATAAAAACATAGACGGTTTTAAATAAGTCGAAACGGTTAAATGAATAGAGTTTGCTCCGTAAAAACTAAATAACTCATAATTGATGAATAAAAATAAGATGAAAAATAATATTGTGATAAGCGGGATATGTTTCATGACAAATAAACGCCACGTTTTTAATGCGACAGCAGCGATTCCTCCCATGACGAAATAGAATGAGTAGAAGAAGAAGGAACGATCTGTATAATGTAAAATGGTTGAGCTAGTCAATTTCTCTCCATTAAAAATGTAGTGCGAAGAATACCACATTAATAGGAAATATAGACAAGCAAAGATGGTCATATATTTATATATGTCTTTTTTATTTTCTGTTCGTTTTTGAAACCAATAAAATAGTGTGCACAGCAAAGGGAACAATAGGTGAATTTGGAACATCATAATTACGTACCAAAGATGGGGTGCGGCTGTTCCGAGTAATACACTTTTTATTCCGCTTTGTAGTGTAATCATATCGTTTGTTGTTAATAAGTAAAGAATAGACCAGAAGAAATAAGGAATGAGTAAATGTGCGGCTTTTTCATAAATATATTCTGTGTAGGCTAGTTGCTTCGTATATTGCCGAATTAAATGAAAGCCAACGATAAATATGAATGCAGGTGCTGAAAATTTTGCAAGGTTGAATAGCATACCCATAATAAGGGATTGCTCAAGTAAGACATTTCCTTGATTCATTGTATATAATAAGGAACTTTGCAAAACGACAGCAAGGAATGCAATGCTTTGCAAAACTTTAAATTCTGGTGCGCTTTGAGTCATTATGTCCATCTCCTTTTCCATACATGATTATAGTACGGAGTAAGGATAATGGATGTGGAATATTTGTGAAGATTTTAACAAATTTGTGGCAAGAGGAGATATCAACGATTTTTCGGATATATCTATTATAACTTCAAATATATCAACGATTTTTTCGATATACCGACGTGTCGACAAAGGATATCGACTTATTAACAAATAACGACAAAAAGAGGATGCTCCAAAATGAGCATCCTCTTTCTATTTATTAAGCAAATTTGTTTTTGATCCAGTTTTTACCTTCTACAAGGCGAGCTGTCATTACGGCACAAGCGTTATCTGCTGTTACGTTTAACATCGTTGCAGGAGGATCAATGATTGTACTAATTGCTGCGATAATTGGTAATGCTTCTGGCGGGAAGCCGTATAGAGAAACGATTAACATTTCACCAATCATACCGCCGCCTGGAATAGCGCCCATTACTGTTCCTACTAATAGAGAAACAACAAGTGCGATTGCCAATGTTTTTGGTCCTTCGAATTCCATGTTGAAAATACCGAATAAGAAAGCAATTTTTAATACGCCGCCTAAAACAGAGCCGTCTTTATGAAGTGTAGATCCAAGAAGGACAACTGTTTCACGAACGTCAGAAGAGATACCCATTTTCTTCGTTGCTTCTAAGTTCGCTGGAATACTAGCAGCACTACTACAAGTTGCAAGTGATGTAACTGTAGGAGAGACCATGTTCTTCCAAAAGATTTGAACACCTTGTTTGCGACCTGCAAGGTATGCATAGAACGTGAAGAATACAAAGAAGTAAATTAGAGACGCTGGATAGTATACCATTGCTGCTCGGAAGTAAGTTCCAAGAAGTTGTGGTCCGAATTCACCAACTAATGCTGCGAAGTAAGCAGCAAGTCCGATTGGAGCGTAGTACATAATGAAAGATACAACTTTCATTGAAATTTCTGCACCAGCTTGTAGGAATGTAGCGAATGGTTTTCCTTTTTCACCAACTGCTGAAGTTGCAATCCCCATTAAGATAGAGAAGAAAATAAGTGCTAACATATTTTCACGAGATAGTAACTTTGAGAAGTCAGATACTGTTAGAATACCAACAATTTGATCAGCAACACTAACAGCTTTGTCAGCCTTGTCAGGTTGTGTTAGTTCTAATACAACACCTTGTGCTGGCGGGAATACTTTCACGACAATAATCATAAAAATAGCAGCTAAAATACTTGTAAATAAGAAAGTCCCAGCCATACTAGACATAATTTTACCGAAACGTTTTAATCCATCCATATTAGCAATAGATGATGCAATGCTAAAGAACACTAACGGTACAACAATCGTAAACATTAAGTTTAAGAAAATGTCACCAAGCGGCTTTAAAGCAACTGCATCGGCACCCATGAAATAACCAATGAAACCACCAATTAGGATAGAAGATAATAAAATAAGTGGAAAGCGATATGCCTTCATAAATATATCCTCCTATCAATTATAAAAAATCATACTGAATCATTATAGCGAGTTAGAGCCTTCTTTACTAGAAGAATACTGATAGATGGAATAGCGTGAAAACCGAGAAATTTTTGTTTTTAAGCTCGGCATACAGCAGGAAATCTAGACATATATATTTGTAACCTAGTGGTGGCAAGGGGTGCACTATAACTTAGGTTAAGAACAAGGGGGAGGGAAGCGGGATGAATATTTTGCTTTGCTGTGCAGCGGGAATGTCTTCCAGTTTGATTGTTACCAAAATGGAGAAAGCAGCAGAGGCAAGAGGGATAGAGGTGAAGATTTGGGCAGTATCAGGTTCTGAAGTAAATAGCCACATTGATGAAGCGGATGTACTGCTACTTGGACCGCAAGTACGTTATTTATTACCGAAAATGAAAGAATTATGTAAGGAGAAAGGGATACCCGTTGATGTCATTCAATCTGTCCATTACGGGCTTTGTAATGGAGAAGCTATCTTACAAGCAGCTTTGTCAATGAAACCATGAGGAGAGTGGGATAGATGATACGGTTTTTAGAAAAGTATGTGATGCCGATAGCAGGGAAGGTTGCAGAGCAGAGGCATTTGCAAGCGATTCGTGATGGAATTATTTTGACGATGCCTTTCTTAATTATTGGATCATTTTTTCTTATTATTAGTGCTTTACCAATACCAGGATACAATGATTTTATGGTAGGTTTGTTTGGGGAGAATTGGCAGAGGGCTTTGGGGTATCCAGTTAGTGCAACTTTTAATATAATGGCTTTAATAGCTGTTTTTGGAATCGCTTACAGGCTTGGGGAGTATTATAAAGTGGATGCTTTAGCATCTGGGGCATTGTCGCTTGTGACGTTTTTACTTGCGACGCCATTTCAAGTCGCATATATTATACCAAGTACAAAAGAGAGTGTACTTGTAGAAGGTGCTATCCCAGCAGCATTAATGGGAAGCCAAGGGTTGTTTGTAGCAATGATTATTGCACTTATATCTACTGAACTTTATCGGTTTATTGTACAAAAAAAGATAATTATAAAGATGCCAGAGACAGTTCCACCAGCTGTGACGCGTTCATTTGCGGCACTTGTTCCAGGATTTATTGTTGTAACGGTTATTTGGATTTTACGCTTAATTATAGAAAATACTTCTTTTGGCAGTATCCATAATATTGTAGGGCAAATTTTACAGGAACCACTTAGTGTACTTGGTGCTAGTCTTTGGGGCGCAATAATAGCAGTTATTCTCGTTCATGTTCTTTGGTCGTGTGGAATTCATGGTGCTACTATTGTTGGTGGTGTAATGAGCCCCGTTTGGTTGTCGTTAATGGATCAAAATCGAGTTGCTTTTCAAGCAGGGCAAGATGTACCAAATACGATTACCGCACAGTTTTTTGATTTATGGATTTATATGGGCGGTTCCGGTGCAACACTTGCTTTAGTTGTAGGAATGTTACTATTTGCGCGAAGTCAGCAATTAAAAAGTTTAGGGAGATTGTCAATTGCGCCTGGCATATTTAATATTAATGAGATGGTAACTTTTGGTATGCCGATTGTAATGAACCCAATTTTATTAATTCCATTTATATTGGTTCCAGTTGTGTTAACAATTGTTTCTTACTTTGCAATGGAATGGGGATGGGTAGCTCGGCCGAGTGGAGCTGCTGTACCTTGGACGACACCAATTCTATTTAGTGGATATTTAGGATCGGGCGGGAAAATTTCAGGCGTTGTTTTACAACTTGTTAACTTTGCGCTTGCATTCTTCATTTATTTACCGTTCTTAAAAATATGGGATAAACAAAAGGTAGCGGAAGAAAAGGGGGAGTAAAGAACTAAAATGGATACGATAGAGACGAAAGCTTTTCATTTAATTTTGCATGGGGGAAATGCGAGAAGTTGTTCAATGGAAGCAATTGATTGTGCAAAGCGTGGAGAGTTTACAGAAGCAGAAGCGAAATTACAAGAAGCGTTAGAGGAATTAAAAGAGGCGCACCGTATACAAACGGAGCTCATACAGAAAGAAGCTGGTGGTGAAAAGACCGAAGTTACTCTTCTAATGGTGCACGCGCAAGATCATTTAATGAACGCGATTACGGTGAAGGAATTAGCGAGTGAATTTGTAGAATTATATAGGAAGATGTTAGCGACTGAATGAACCTTGCGTATGCAAGGTTTTTTTATGTTTCGTAAAGATACTGTTATGGCGAAAAGAGAACCACTTACGCATAATTTTATTTATTATTTCCAAGTTTATGTAAAAATGAAGTTGTAAAGGGGGTGGGAAGTAGATGAAAGTTCGCATCGAATTGGACCCATCACAAGACGAAGTAGAAATTATTATAAAAACAAAAGAAATAACAGATGAAATTCAGCAACTTTTAAAAATAATAGAAGGGGGAACTGTAAACCAAATTGTTGGTGTGTTAAATCAGCAGTATTATTTATTGAATTTAAATGATATTTATTGGTTCTATACAAAAGAGAGAAAAGTTATTGCGCAAACGAAGAAAGGGAGTCTTGAGGTGAAGGCTCGCCTATATGAATTAGAAGAACAGTTAGCTGCAAAGCGTTTTGCTAGATTTTCTAAGTCAATACTTGCAAATTTAGGGCATGTCAAAAGCTTTGAAATGTCTTTTAGTGGCAGTATGTGTGCCCATTTTTCTAATGGAATGAAAGAATATGTTTCAAGGAAATATGTACCGCTCATTAAAGAAGCTTTAAATATAGGAGGGGGTTAAAAGATGTTTGATAGGGTTATAAATAAAATCGCTTTTGGTTTAGGGATGGCGATGGTATATAGTCTATTGTTTTTATGGATTGGTTATGTAAATGGAATGGAGACAGTGGAAACAAAAACATTAATCGCATATTTAGTAACAGCAAATATAATAGGACTTATCTTCTCTTTTGCTTCATTTATTTTTGAAAAGGAAGAATGGAGTATATTAAAACAGACAAGTATTCACTTTATCGTTTTGCTAGGAACATTTTTGCCTACAGCAATTTTGATTGGGTGGGTTCCGAATCGTTTCAGTCCGATTCTTGTTTGTATAGGAATCTTTATTGTTATTTACTTCATGATTTGGTTCATAATGACCCTATATTGGAAGCGCAAAATAAAAAAAATAAATCATCAATTAAGGTGAAAAAATTATGTATATGTCTGTACCATCAGTGGAGTGTTCGTGCCACTGATGGTATTATACAATCCTCCTTTTGTACGGATGAGTAAGAGTGTTAATTAATCAGTAGTAACAATTTCTCCTATACCACGAATTAATTTTTTTGTATGCATCCGTTCTGGTTTTAATATATTTACGATATAATCAATCGCTATTTGCGGTTCAACGGTTGTACCGCATGTATAACAATCAATTGCTGCAAAGTTTTTTTCTGGATAAGTGTGAATAGAAAGGTGGCTTTCTGATAGCAAAATTAATACAGTAACGCCATAAGGCTGGAATTTTTTTTTACTTACGTTTAAAACGTGTGCACCAGATTGATCTGCAGCGGCAACTAAATGATGTTCTAAAAAGTAAATATCATCTAATAGGGGAGAATCCACTCCCCATAAATCTACTATTATATGCTTACCGAAAGTAGAATATTCCATAAGGTAGCACTCCTTACTATAATATCGTCAAAACTCCATTTCCTTTTTGTAGCATTGGTGTAGGATAAGATTCGATTCTGAGTTTAGAAGAGCGAGATTACGTTGTTCCAAATGTTCTTCTTTAAATTGAAATAAAGGAGAAAGAAGAGAGGGTAATGTTCGAGGAGATGGCACTACATATAATTGCTCAATTTGATCGAGTACATAGGCAGAATTAGCGGCAATATGAAATCCCCAGTCAGTTCCGAAAGAAGGAACGATTGTATGATAACTTTTCACAGTTAATCCAGCATGTTCAATTGTGTTACCGATACTCCAGTATACTAGAGGTGCATCAGCAGGGGAATTAGATTGACAGACGAACGCGCCGTCTTCTGTTAAGAATGTAGCTATACGAGCAAAAAGTTCGCTTGTATATAAAGTGCTTAACAACTCTGTCGCTGGGTCTGGAAAATCAATAATGATTACATCGTATAAAGAGGAAGGAGTACTTAGAAACTCTTTTGCATCACATACGTGTGTATTTACACGATTATCAAAAAATGCGCTTTTGTTTAAAGAAACTAATTCAGGAACATTACGAGCCATATCAATCATCGATCCATCTAAGTCAACAAGATCCACATGTAGTACAGTTTCATATTTCAAAACTTCTCGTAAGGCAAGACCATCACCACCGCCTAATATGAGAACACGTTTTGGATCAATTACTTTTGACATAATTGGATGTACAAGTGCTTCATGATAAATTTGCTCATCGACGGAACTAAATTGTAGTTGCTTGTCCAAATATAAACGAACATCGCTTACTTGTAACAAAGTAATATTTTGATAATTGCTTTGTTCCGCAAATAAATTTGTATGTTCACCAGCTTGTATTTCCTTTAGAGAAATTTCATCCCACACATCTAAGCTGTGTGAATCTGTGGGTACTATGACTACATTTTCCGATTGTAATTGTTTGCCCTGTTTATCTTGTTTGTCTTGTTTGTCCTGTTTGTCTTGTTTGTCCTGTTTGTCCTGTTTGTCCTGTTTATCCTGTTTACCGTGCTTGTCCTGTTTGTTTTCTATTTCCTGCTGTTCTAGTTCAAATTTGTCAGAGTCTAATTCAGAACGCTTGTCTTTTTTATAGCTTGTTATTCTATAAATCTTTATTTTGCTTTGTTTTCTATGTTTTGGCATAGGAATCCCCTTTCGAATTGTGTTATTTTATTCTATTCTATGTAATTTAGTAGAGTTTGCTTGGACAATAGATAAGGGAGTGTGTTCAAGAGGAGTTTATTTTTTAATAGATTTTCATGCTAAAAAAAATTTTTTAGTGTTTTTTTGTTTTAAACACAACTAGACAACTAAACACTAATCTATTTTCATACAGTTATGTGTTAAAAGCGTGTTGTTTTATAACACACTGTGTGTTTTTTGAGTGACACACTAATTGAAAGCGTTAACACACAAAGAAAATAGTCGAAAAAGTGCTGATTTTAGTGGTTTTAAAAAGTTGGCACGCTAATTGCGTTAATAAATAGCGTAAAGAAAAATAAATAAAACATAAATTTTTTATACTACACAAGGGGGATTTTCAAATGAATATTTTATTATGTTGCTCAGCAGGGATGTCTACAAGTTTACTAGTTACAAAAATGGAAGCGGCTGCAAAAGCTCGCGGTCTAGAAGGAAAGATTTGGGCTGTATCTGGGGATGCAGTAAAAACGAATATCGATCAAGCAGATGTATTATTACTAGGACCACAAGTTCGTTATATGCTTTCTTCAATGAAAACGCTTGCTGATGAGAGAAACGTTGGAATCGACGTTATCAATCCAATGCACTACGGCATGATGAATGGAGAAGCAGTTTTAGATCACGCATTAACACTTAAAAAATAATTAGGGGGGAAGCGAAATGCAAAAGTTTATTGCATTCATGGAGAAATATATTGTTCCTGTCGCTGGTAAAATCGGATCGCAACGTCACTTAGCTGCGATCCGTGATGGATTTATTGCAGTTATGCCACTTATTTTAGTTGGTGCATTGGCATCACTAATTAATGGTTTTCCGTCTGACGCTTTCCAAGATTTCATGAAAGGTTTGTTTGGTGAAACGTGGAAACAAGTTGGCGGTGGAATGTGGACTGGTTCTTTCGCAATTCTAGCACTAATCATAGCATTTACAACAAGTTATAACTTAGCAAAATCTTACGGCGTTGATGGTTTGTCAGCAGGTATTATTTCATTTGGTGCGTTAATTATTCTTACGCCAACAACACCGAAAGAAGGCGGGTTGAACTTAGCTTGGACAGGTGCACAAGGGTTATTCGTAGCAATTATCGTGGCACTCCTTGTTACTGAAGTATTCCGTTTCTTTGTACAAAGAAACATTACTTTAAAAATGCCTGATGGAGTACCACCAGCAGTTTTAAGATCTTTCGCAGCTATAGTTCCAGCATTTGTTATCTTAACAGTAGTTGCAGGTATTCAATTAGCAGTGAAATTAGCTGGTACAAGTGTTCATGAATTTATCTTTAATACGATTCAATCACCACTGCAAAGTTTAGCAGGGACATTACCAAGTGCAATTGTCATTGTACTCCTTGTTCATCTTCTTTGGTTCTTTGGTTTACATGGTCCAAATATTGTTGGTGGTATTATTGAGCCATTATACTTACCGGCATTAGAGAAAAACATGAAGTTATTCCAAGGTGGTACATCTGCATTTGATGTTCCAAACATTGTTACAAAACCATTCTTTGATACTTTCGTATATCTTGGTGGTTCTGGTGCAACATTAGCGTTCTTAGTAGTTGTATTACTTGTAGCAAAAAGTGCACAATTACGCGGTGTATCTCGTTTATCAATTGGTCCAGGTGCATTCAACATTAACGAACCAGTAATCTTTGGTACACCAATTATTTTAAATCCAATTTTATTCTTACCGTTTATCATAACACCAATTGTATTAGTAATTACTTCTTATACAGCTATATCTATTGGCTGGGTACCAAAAACAGTTGTGATGATTCCATGGGCAACACCACCAATTATTAGTGGTTATCTTGTAACAGGTGGGCATCTTTCAGGTGCAATTCTACAGTTATTCAACTTTGTAATTGCGATGGTAATCTATTATCCATTCGTTGTGTTATGTGACCGTTCAGTTGTTCGTACTGAAAAAGCAGCAGCGCAAGGAAATAACAACTCTGTACCTATGTAACATAGAAATTGTTCTCACAGACAATATTGTCTGTGAGAACAATTACCTTTATATCATGTTCAGAAAGATGAGACCCATCTTCAAGAACACCAAACTATCATTCATAAAATAATAATTTAATAGAAATGTTCAAACTGAAGGGGTATTTAAACCGGTTGAACCATAATAGAGAGGACGGTAATTATGATGACTACAGCAGAACAAATTCCATTCCAATTAATTTTAAATAGTGGTAATGCACGAAGCTTTGCAATGGAGGCACTTCAATTTGCCAAACAGGGGAAAATGGCAGAAGCTGATGAAGCGATGGTAAAGGCGAAAGAAGCGATTAATGAAGCGCATCATTTCCAAACAGAGCTCATACAATCAGAAGCAAGAGGAGAAAAAACAGAGATTAGTGTTCTTTTAATTCACGCACAAGATCATTTAATGAATGCGATTACAGTAAAAGAATTAGCAGCAGAGTTTATCGATCTTTATAAAAAGCTTGAAGCGAAAGGGGAATAAAACATGACTGGAATTAAAATTGCTACAATCGGCGGTGGATCTAGTTATACACCAGAGTTAATTGAAGGATTTATTAAACGTTATGATGAGCTTCCTGTTCGTGAAATTTGGTTAGTAGATATTGAGGCAGGAAAAGAAAAGTTAGAAATCGTTGGTAACTTAGCGAAACGTATGGTGAAAAAATCAGGTTTACCAATCGAGGTTCATTTAACACTTGATCGCCGTGAGGCATTAAAGGATGCTGATTTCGTAACGACGCAGCTTCGCGTTGGTTTATTAGAAGCACGTGCAAAAGATGAAGCAATCCCATTAAAATATGATGTAATCGGTCAGGAAACGAATGGTCCTGGTGGTTTATTCAAAGCGTTGAGAACGATTCCTGTTATTTTAGATATTTGTAAGGATATGGAGGAGCTTTGTCCGAATGCATGGTTAATTAACTTTGCAAACCCAGCTGGTATGGTAACAGAAGCTGTTCTTCGTTATACAAATATCCAAAGAGTAGTTGGTCTATGTAACGTTCCAATCGGAATCCGTATGGGTCTTGCAAGATTACTTGAAGTAGATGCAAGTCGTGTACATGTTGACTTTGCAGGTTTAAACCATATGGTATATGGACTAGACGTATATTTAGATGGCGTAAGTGTAATGGACCGAGTGTTAGAGCTTGTAACAGATCCAGAAAAGCAAATTACGATGGAAAATATCGCTGCGCTTAACTGGGAGCCAGACTTTATTCGCGGCCTTCGTGCAATTCCTTGTCCATACCATCGTTACTACTACAAAACACGTGAAATGTTAGAAGAAGAGAAAGAAGCTTCGGTTGAAAAAGGTACACGTGCAGAAGTAGTAAAACAATTAGAAGATGATTTATTCGAGTTATATAAAGACCCGAACTTAGATATTAAACCACCACAATTAGAAAAACGTGGCGGCGCTTATTATAGTGATGCAGCATGTAGCTTAATTACGTCTATTTACAATAATAAAGGTGATATCCAGCCTGTTAATACACGAAACAATGGAACAATTGCAAGCTTACCACATGATTCTGCTGTTGAAGTGAACTGTATTATTACGAAAGAAGGTCCAAAACCAATTGCAGTTGGAGATCTTCCAGTACCAGTTCGCGGTTTAGTACAACAAATTAAATCATTTGAGCGCACAACAATTGAAGCTGCTGTTACAGGGGATTATCATAAGGCGCTGCTTGCTATGACAATTAATCCACTTGTACCATCAGATAAAGTTGCAAAACAAATTTTAGATGAAATGTTGGAAGCACATAAAGAACATCTTCCACAGTTCTTCAAAAAGATAGAGAAATAAAAGCGGCGCTATTTAGCCCGCTTTTTTTATTTCAATAGGAGGTATTACGATGATTAAGTTAATTGTAAATGCAGATGATTTCGGTCTTACTGAGGGTACAAATTACGGCATTATTAATGGACATATAAATGGACTTGTAAATTCAACGACGATGATGATGAATATGCCAGGAACAGAGCATGCGGTACGCTTAGCGGAAGAGTATAAAACGTTAGGAGTAGGAGTACATCTCGTATTGACGGCAGGGAAACCGCTTCTTGGAGACGTACCATCACTTGTAAGTAGCGATGGATTGTTTCATAAACAAAGCGTCGTATGGGAAGGGAAGGTAAATCCAGAAGAAGTTGAGAGGGAATGGACTGCTCAAATTGAGAAATTCTTATCTTACGGATTAACACCAACTCATTTAGATAGTCATCATCACGTGCATGGATTGCCGATTTTGCACGATGTTCTTGAGAAATTAGCTGCTAAATATAATGTTCCAATTCGTCGTTGTGAGGAAGAGCGAGCAGTACGTCCATTTTCTGACGTGTTTTACAGTGATTTTTACGCGGATGGTGTGACGGAAGATTACTTCGTGAAGTTAAAAGAGAGAGTACAAGGTGAGCAAACGGTAGAAATTATGGTTCATCCAGCTTATATTGATCCAGAGCTTGTGAAGCGTTCTTCTTACGTAATGGATCGTGTGAAAGAATTACGTATTTTAACAGAGAGCGAGTTACCAGAAGGAATAGAGCTTGTGAAGTTTTAATAAAAAAACGACGGCTACATAATGCCGTCGTTTTTTGTTTACAAAATGGATAGAATATATCCGCCGAAGGCTCCAAGTATAACGATAGCCCAAGGTGGTGTTTTCCAAAAAGCGAGCAAGCAAAATAGAAGAGACGCAAAAACAAAATCTACAGCGTTCATAATTGTACTTGTCCAAATAGGGTCATAAAAAGCTGCTAATAAAATACCGACAACGGCTGCATTGACTCCAAGTAGTGCGCCTTGTATGTAAGATATTTTTCTCACACTGTCCCAAAATGGTAAAACACCAATAACGAGCAAGAAAGCAGGAAGAAAGATTGCAATTGTTGCGAGTATTGCCCCAAGTGTCCCGTTTAGCACTGCTCCTATATAAGAGGCGAATGTAAATAGTGGTCCTGGTACTGCTTGTGTTAATCCGTATCCAGCTAGGAATTGTTCTTTCGTCATCATTCCATTTTGTACGAACTCACCTTCAAGAAGGGGCAGCACGACGTGTCCACCTCCAAATACAAGTGCGCCAGAGCGATAGAAACTATCAAATAAAGCGATGTAATAAGAGAACGGTCTTAATATTGGTAGCAGTACTAATAGCCCGAAGAATAAGATGAGACAAGAAACTGCTATCTTTTTTGAAATAGGTACTTTTATATTTTGAGATTGGCTAATTGGTTGGTTGCGATATAAAAACCAGCCGATAAAGCCAGATACTACAATGAGAATGACTTGTGTCCAGCTATTTGGCCATAGTAAGGCGACTGCGGCAGTTACAATCGCAATCGTCGCACGATTTCGGTCTGGCGTTAATTTCTGCGCCATTCCCCATATGGCATGAGCGACAATAGCGACTGCTACAAGTTTTAGTCCATGAATCCAGCCAGCACTTCCAAGATCGAACTGATTAAGGAATGAGGCGAAGAAAACTAAAACAAGCACAGACGGTAAAGTGAATCCAATCCATGAAATAATAGCTCCTAATACCCCGCCCCTTAATACCCCAACCCCCATACCGACTTGACTGCTAGCAGGACCAGGAAGGAATTGACATAGTGCTACTAAATCTCCATAGCTTCGTTCATCCATCCATTTTCTTTTTTGCACATATTCGTGGTGGAAATACCCAAGATGGGCGACAGGACCACCAAATGAAGTAAGTCCTAATTTAAATGAGACGAGAAAAATCTCTAATAATGTGTGAAAAGTGTATTTGTTATTTTTCAAAATGCCCTCCTAGAATGTTTTTCTAAGTGCATTATACAAGAGATAGTAAAGCGAAAGGAACGATTCTAATGTAAAGATTGTGTGAATCTTTTCTTTGTAATTAAGGCTTGAAAAAGTCATAAATGATTATGTATAAACCATAAAGTAGTAGAAGTAGTGCTGGGAAATTTATATAAGGAGAATGCCCGTATGACAACTCATTTCTTTGCGAGGTTAACAGGTAAGAGGGAAATACCTCCTGTAAATACAGAAGCTTATGGTGTAGCAGAGTTTATATTTAGTGATGATTTAAAGAAGTTGCAATATCGGGTCATATTGAAAAACATCGAAAAAGTTACATCATGCCAAATTCATTTAGGGAAAGCAGATCAAATTGGTCCAATTGTTTTAAGCTTATTTGGCCCATTAAAGCAAGGTATTAGTGTAAATGAAGGAGCCGTGACGGGTGTAGTCAATGTGGCGGATTTTGAAGGGCCTTTACAGGGGAGAGCGTTTGATAGCTTACTTCAAGAAATCATTCAGGCGAACGTATATGTAAATGTTTATACGAAGTCCAATAAGAAGGGCGAAATCAGGGGGAGAATTAGGAAAGTAAAGAAGTAGAAAAAAGGCTGTCCATATTTTGGAACAGCCTTTTTTGCTATGAGGTACAAATTTTAGCGATTATTGTCGGTAAATCGATATATTTTGAAAATCGCTCATATAATTCGTATTACGGTCGATATATTTAAAATACTGTCTTGATTAATTTTTTACAGGTTGATTTTTTATGAAGAAGTCCATGATATAAAATACTTCGTCATCAGGTATTTGTATTTCAAATGTATTTTCAATCGGTTGCAATGCCTTTTTCACTTTCATATACATCCAGTATTCATCTTGTCTTCGTTTCTCTTTATCTGGATGAGGGAGGAGGCTTTCTCCTTTTTGAAGACGGTCAACCATACAGCTCATATGCAGAATAACACCCATTAAGCTGTCAGGAGTTAGCTGTAAGGAAATTAATTCTTGAATTGTATTTAATGCGTAACGAATTGTTTTAATAAGTAATGCTCCGTCGTTACGCTGCATTTGTTGTTCAAGAATGTCAGCCATTTTTGCATATGTTTCTTCATACGTAATTAATTCTTGAATTGGCTGAATTGCTGTGTAGTTTACGATATCTTGAAAATGATATGTTAAGCATGGAACTTGCACATCGAAATTTGTGACGATACAAATGATATTCCGCTCTTTTTTTATGTTCTCAATCATTTTCGTTAAATCTTTTTCATGGACGATACTAATCGGAATAATTTCAATTAAGTCTTTGTCAAATCGCAAATAGTTCTCTAACATTTTTTGAATAGCTAAAGCACTGCCCTCACCAGTTAAACAAGCTGTTAAAATAACAGATTTCATTGGTGATAGTGGCTTTTTCTTTTCTTCTTGTACGTTTAAGTAAAACGGTGTTAAGTTCTTCACGGTTTCATATAATGCATCTAACGAGTAGCCAAGCTGAGCTTTTCGAGCTGCTTCTAGTGCATGTGGAGTGCTAGTCATGGAAAGAACACGTACCGGAATTTTGAACTCAGTTTCTAATATATCACCAATATAAGCAAGCGACCCCATATCAACGAGTAAGAGAAGCCCGTTTACATTTTGGAGTGTTTTCATATACACTTTCACGCGCTCTAAGAAATCTTTCGGCGATTCATGTAGCGGCATATCGATACCGGTTACTTCCTCAATGCCGAGAAGTTCGTTTGCAACGTTTGCCATTTCTGTTGCAATGCCGTTGCCGTGCGCTAATATTAATACTTTTACTTCTGTTTGTGAGGCAGGAATTGGATCAACAACGAAGAACATTGTTAAAAAGCCTGCTTCATCGATAGGCATTGTTATTTGTAATTCGTCTTCCAGTAGTTGAATGCATTGCATAGCTACGGAAAAAGCTTCTTTATATTTCGTACGAATTTGATTTAATTGTGGGTGATGAATTTGTTTCCCAGCTTGTAAACGTTGTAGAGTTGTCTGTACATGTAAACTTAAAGCGAGAAATACTTTTTCATCAAACGTTTTAGATAAATGCTTTTCAGCAAGTTCCGCGATTTTTTCACATACGGAAACGATATTACGATCCACAATTTTAAAAACATTTTCATGACTTGTCTTTTTGGACATTTGGTTAAAATATTGTACGAAAAAGCTTTGAATATCATTTTCTATTAGTAATTCTAATTCGTCCTCTTCAATACCGCGAGCTTGAAGTTCTTCGTATTTATAATCAATATAATCGTAAATAGAAGACTGTTTTTCATTCTCTATTTTATGATTACTCCAACCTTCATCACCTGTAAATATAAATGTTTCATTTGGTATTTGGTATAGATGACGGCTTTTTCTTTCAATGAATAGCCCTTCTTTCATATACCAAGGTAAATCTGTACTTGAAACGTAGACAGAATCACGTTTCTTTGTCACGAAGTCAGAGTAGGCTTTCGCGCAGGCGATTTGTACATCCGTTTTTAATTGACCGATGTTATTGGGACAATTGTAAAAGACGAAAGCACGCATTGCATTCGGGCTAACGTGAATTTCTTTTCGCAGGCGGATTGCTTCATTTGTGAAAAATAGTTGTAATAAAGCAAAGCGTTCTTTATGTGTACGCTCACGAAGTGGTGGCAGTGTGACAGTCATCGGTATACGTCTTGTAAATGTTTTTAATAAAAATGAATTTGGTTCTTCGGTTGTTGCAGTAATAATTAATACTTGTGCTTTACGCTCGTTTTCTGTTTCTCCAAGGCGGCGATATACTCCGCGGTCAATAAAGGTGAAAAGCATTTCTTGTCCTTCTGGAGGAAGGCGATGTACTTCATCTAAGAAAAGAATCCCTTCATGCGCTTTTTCAATTAACCCTTTTTGATCACTTGCCCCTGTATAAGCTCCTTTTTTAATCCCAAATAACTGCCCCAGTAGTAGCTGTGGATTATTTGCGTAATCAGCACAGTTAAAGACGATAAATGGTGCGTTTTTAGGAAGCTGTTCAACTTCAATTGCATATTCGTGCATTAAAGAAGCGAACATAGATTTTCCGACTCCTGTTTCTCCCAGCAGTAAAGTGTGCATACCGTTTGGAGGATAGAGAATAGAAGCTTTCGCTTTTTCAATTGCGATTTTAAGGCTTGTATTTTCAAGAGCAAATGTCTCTAATGAAGTCACTTCTTTTGAATGCGTTTCCAACGAAGTGTTCGTTTCTATATAAAAACGAACAGGACGCGTATTTGTTTTTAATAAACGTGTATCTTTTACAAGTTTGTTTAAGTCACTACTTACATTGGCGCGATCTAGTTGTAGAAGGGTAGCGAGTTCTGATGCGGTTACACCTTCTGTATAATTGCCTTTTTGTATTGCGTTAAAAATGAGATCTATTCGTTTCATTTCTATTCACCTCGAAACTTCATCACTATTTAAAATTTTACACAAAAATGGGAAGGGTGGGAAGAGAAAAATAAAACAGCTTTAGCACATAGGCACTAAAGCTGTTACAATCTTGTGTCTTTCCAAAAATTAACTTCGAGATGAGAAGATGGATTATAGGGAAGAAGTTTGTATCCTTGTGACTGTAAATAATCAATTACTTTTGGCAGTATTTGTACAGTGACACTCGAATCATGCATTAAAATCACTTCGACTTGTTCATCGCTCTGATTACGTACCCTTTCTAGTATGGCAGAAGGATTGTCATAGCTTTTCCAGTCATATGTATCGATTGTCCAATCCCACATTTTATACTGGGCTGATACGAGTGCATCACGGTAATTCTTTTTTAAGTAAGGCATGCTACCATACGGGACACGAACGAGATGTGTATTTAATTTTGTAACTTGCTGAACAATGTTTTGTGTTTGTTCCATTTCTGTAATTAAAGCAGATGGATCACCAGTGTAAAGACGTTTTACATCGTGTGACATACTGTGAAGTCCGATATAATGTCCGTCTTTAATTAATCTTTGCATTGTCTTTTTATAATGTGGCACTTTTCCACCAATAACAAAGAAAGTTGCTTTTCCGTTCTTTTCTTTTAAGATGTTTAAAATTTGTGTAGTATATTTGTTTGGTCCGTCATCAAATGTTAAGTACGCGATTTTTTTGGTAGGAGAAGTCGTCTCAGTATTTGGATGATGTTCAGCAGGGGGAATAGTAGTTGCTCCTGCATGAGATGACGCGTACATAGTAATCATTAAAAATAAAATAATGTATTGAAATACTCGCTTGATCATAACATTCACCCTCAGTTTGACAATCAAGATGTAAAAAAGAAAATATAATCCTTTTCTTATTATGTATATCTTTCTCCAATAGCGACACTCTCAAACAATCTATATTTTGGAAATGTAAAATAATGAATAAAAAAATAGCCTACTCTTATAAGAAAGAGTAGGCTATTTGAATATTTCATAATTGTACAGGCTATACTACAATTAGTCTTCGCGTTTTTTCACTTTTTTATAAAAGGAAATAAGTGGTTTGTAACGTTCATGTACAAGCCCGATTACTTCAGCGATAATCTCTGTAAAGAAGATTAAAACGAAAAGAAGAATAATGGATAACCATAATGTCGCACTAGAGAAAATGATTGCATTTACACTAAAGAAAATACCGAATGCGTATATAATTAGTACCGTTTTACGATGAGAGAAGCCCATTGCAAGTAAACGGTGATGTAAATGCGATTTATCTGGTGCTGAAATAGGTTTTTTATTTACGATACGACGGATAATTGCAAATGTCGTATCAAATACCGGTACACCTAAAATGATAACTGGAACGATAAAGCTGAATAACGTTACACTTTTGTATAATCCAAGTAACGATATAACAGAAATACAGTATCCTAAAAATAGTGCGCCTGTATCTCCCATGAAAATTTTTGCTGGATGGAAGTTGTAGAATAAAAATCCAATTGTACTTGCTAATGTAATTAATGCTAGTGGTAAGATAATAGCGGCTCCAGTACCCCACGGGCTAGTGAAGGCCATATATGCTAGCGTTGCAAGTACGATAGATGAAATACCAGCAGATAATCCATCTAAGCCATCAATTAAGTTTATTGCATTTGTAATACCTACAATCCAAAATACTGTAATTGGGTAAGCAAGCCATCCAAGTTCAGTATCCCCGAGGATTGGAATATATAATACTTGCACTAATAATCCACTTTTTACAATCATAATGGCAACTAATAGTTGTCCACCGAATTTTACCTTCGCAGATAACTCGTACATATCATCTAAAATACCGATGATTACAATGATAATCGCACCTAGCGTTATCGATAACATTCTTTGTTCATATAAGCCACCGACAACAAATCCTACAGCTACACCAATAAATATCGCTAACCCGCCAAGACGAGGCATGATCTTTTGATGTACTTTACGCGCGTTTGGCTTATCTGTTGCTCCTATTTTAAAAGCTAACTTAATAACTAAAGGAGTAACGACGAGTACAGTGATGAAAGATGCCAAAATGGCATAAATCACTTGTGAGTCCATTAATACCCCACCCTTTTATAGTCTAACGTAATTTTTTTTAAAATATATTTATCTGAAAATTATGATGTTTATTTACAGGCTCATAACATATGGTATCACAAAAAGATTAGAATTCAATCTTTTTTTGTTTTTACGGTAAATGGAAACAGATAGAATATATGACAATTGTATACAGAATGTTGAATCATTTGAGAAGGTTAATCGTATTGGGCTTTGGAATATGACATTTTCTCTTTTTCTTTAATAGTGAATACTTTTATTTCAATATTATAAGTGTTACACGTAGAAATGAGTAAGTTCCGTGTTAAAATGTGGGAATTTATCCCGAATGAACGGGGAGCCTTAATTCCTGTAAAATCTCGATTGGTTTAACGAATAATTAATAAAAGTTATTTAATTTTACAAAAACTTAAAAAAGAATGAAAAAAGTAATTCATATAATAAAGAAGTAAAAGAGTTTTCTCATTTTTAATGTGAGAGGGGGAAGCACAGGGAGAATTCTATGTATTCGTATATTTTCTATTGTATATTCCTGTGCGAAAAGGAAATGAAAATTACGATAATAGGTACCGGATACGTTGGATTGATTACAGGAGTAGGATTGGCAGTATTGGGACATTCGGTTACATGTTTTGATATAAATGATGAGAAAATTGAACGGATAAAACAAGGGGATCTGCCTATTTATGAAGCTGGTTTATATGAATTAATAAATGAAGCATATGAGAATAACTGTTTAACTTTTACAACAAGTAAAGAAGAAGCATTTAACGATGCAGAGTTCATATTTATCGCAGTTGGAACACCATCTTTATTAGATGGGACAGCGGATTTAACATATATTCAAAGTGCATGTTTTGATATTGGAACATATGCGACTAACGACATTATTGTTGTTACAAAAAGTACTGTTCCTGTAGGGACGAATGGTACGATTAGAGGATGGATTGAGGAGAAGTTACAGGGGAGACATGAATTACATATTGCATCGAATCCCGAATTTTTACGGGAGGGTTCAGGTATTTACGATTTTTTTCGAGGAGATCGTATTGTAATTGGAGCAGATAATGAGGAAACGGCACGAAAAGTGGAGAATTTATATAATGAATTACGCTTAAAAACGTATGTTACAGATATAAAAAGTGCAGAGATGATTAAATATGCATCGAATGCCTTTTTAGCGACAAAAATTAGTTTTATCAATGAAATTTCAAATATATGTGAGAAGGTAGGAGCGAATATATTAGACGTTGCACAAGGGATGGGAATGGATAAGAGAATTGGTGCGTCGTTTTTAAATGCGGGCATTGGTTACGGGGGATCGTGTTTTCCAAAAGATACGAAAGCTCTTGTACAAATTGCAGGGAATGTGGCGCATGATTTTCGCTTGTTAAAAGCAGTCATTGAAGTGAATAATAAACAACAGTTGTTATTGATTGAGAAAGCAAAGAAAGTAATAAATATGAATAAGAAGCGGATTGCGGTGCTGGGAGCGTCATTTAAACCGAATACTGATGATATAAGAGATGCACCATCCCTTATTATGATACAAGAATTAATTAATATAGGTGCGGATGTAGTTCTATATGACCCGAAGGCGATTCAAAATATGAAAAATATCTTTGGGGGGACTATACAATATAGTGAATGTATAGATGAATCAATTAGAGGAGCGAGTGCGGCTTTTATCATGACAGAATGGGAGGCTATCCGAGCTTATCCGTTAGAAAAGTACGCCCAACTTATGAGAGAACCTATTTTATTCGATGGAAGAAATTGTTATACTGATGAGGATGTCAAGAAGCAAGAGATAGATTATTATTCTGTTGGAAGAGAAAGTATTTGTAAGAGGGACTTTTCCGTTATTCGTTAAAAAGGTATGTATTCATGTATATTCTTATATGTCATAATAGAAGTTGTAACTAGTGAAAGAAAAGAGGCAATGAAATGACTGAACGTTTAAAAGTAATGACAATTTTCGGGACACGTCCAGAAGCAATTAAAATGGCACCTCTTGTATTAGAGTTGCAAAAGCATCCAGATAAAATTGAATCGATTGTGACTGTAACAGCACAACATCGTCAAATGTTAGATCAAGTATTAAGTATCTTTGGAATTACGCCAGATTTCGATTTGAATATTATGAAGGATCGCCAAACTTTAATTGATATTACAACACGTGGTTTAGAAGGTTTGGATAAAGTAATGAAAGAAGCAAAGCCGGATATCGTACTTGTACATGGTGATACAACGACAACATTTATTGCAAGCTTGGCTGCTTTCTATAATCAAATTCCAGTAGGTCATGTCGAGGCAGGACTTCGTACATGGGATAAATATTCTCCATACCCAGAAGAGATGAATCGTCAATTAACAGGTGTAATGGCAGATCTTCATTTCTCACCTACAGCAAAATCAGCAACGAACTTACAGAAAGAAAATAAAGATGAGTCAAGCATTTTCATAACAGGAAATACAGCGATTGACGCACTAAAAACGACTGTAAAAGAAACATATAGTCATCCTGTACTAGAGAAACTTGGGAATGATCGTCTTGTACTTATGACAGCTCACCGTCGTGAAAACTTAGGAGAGCCAATGCGTAACATGTTCCGTGCAATTAAGCGTCTTGTTGATAAGCATGAAGACGTACAAGTTGTGTATCCTGTTCATATGAACCCTGTTGTTCGTGAAACAGCGAATGATATTTTAGGGGATCATGGCCGCATTCATTTAATTGAGCCGCTAGATGTAATTGATTTCCACAATGTTGCAGCTCGTTCATACTTAATGTTAACTGATTCTGGTGGGGTACAAGAGGAAGCACCGTCATTAGGTGTACCGGTTCTTGTTCTTCGTGATACAACAGAGCGCCCAGAAGGTATTGAAGCAGGGACATTGAAATTAGCAGGAACAGACGAAGAGACAATCTTTAGTCTTGCTGACGAATTGTTATCGAATAAAGAAGCTCATGATAAGATGTCAAAAGCATCTAACCCATACGGTGATGGTCGTGCATCAGAGCGTATTGTAGAAGCGATTTTACAACACTTTAATAAGTAAATAAAAAAGAGCCAAATCATTTGATTCGGCTCTTTTTTTATTGCTGATTTCTCATAATCCACTCTGCATGAGCATTCGTAGAAGGAGAGGGCTCAGTTTGTGTCTTGTTCTGATTTTGGTTCGTTTCTTTCTTTGCCTTTTCGTTAGAGTTAGAATTTGAAGAAGGATTTGATTCGGTTTTTGTTGTTGAATTTTCTTGAGAGTTTGCTGTTTCTCCTAATTCTTTTTTTATTTCGTTACGTACTGTCTCTACACCGATTGGATCTGGAAGGAAGTAATAAATACCACCTACTTTTTTGTCTTCTCCTTCAAGTTTGAACGTTTGCATTGTAGAAGGATCAAACCCAGAGAGTTTATTGTAAAGAGCAAGGCCATCTGAAATAGGAATGTCAGTTTTTATATATTTTCCAACGACTTCTGTCAAATCTTTAATTTTAAATACGGTAGAGGTGGAATTTAGTTTTTGAGCAACAGCAGCTAGTAATTGTCTTTGTCTAGCGGCCCGACCATAATCGCCATTTGGATCTTGCTTTCGCATACGAACGTAAGCGAGTGCTTCTTCACCATTTAATTCTTGTTGCCCTTGCTTAAATTCAATTTTTTTGTAGTAATCCACGTCTGAACGCTCCCAAAAATCGAAGGGGACATCAACAGTAACACCGCCAACAGCATCAACAATACCTTTAAAGCCTTGGAAATCAATTTTAAGATAATGGTCTACAGGCACTTTTAGAAAACCTTCGACCGTTTTGATTGCCATTTCTTCTCCGCCGTAAGCGTGCGCAGCATTAATTTTGTCCTCTTTATTCTTTCCGACAATTGGAACACGACTATCACGAGGGATACTCATAAGTGAAATCTTTTGCGTTTTTGGATTGACTGTCGCAAACATTAATGAATCTGTACGACCGTTTTGACCGTCTGTTGCATAATCTTCTATACCCATAATAAGGATTGTAAAAGGCTCTTTTGTAATTTCTACATCTGCGGTTCTCAAATCCGATTTTTCACGAGTAAAACCACTATACATCCCCATGAGAGAAGAGTAGGAATTTAATATATAAAGTCCTACACTACCAAATAAAAATAAGAAAATGAGGAAGTAGAAAAACTTTCTTCTTCGTTTCTTTTTTATTCTGCTATTTTGGAGATGATAATAACGTTCTTCCATATATAATCTCCTTAGTTCATTTGTAGGAAAGTAATTCACTACATTAATATTTAAAGGTGATGATGTAGTTATTCTTAGATAACATCTTGTTCTAAGTACAACATATCTCCTTCTGTAATTGTACATTTCCCATTTGTTAATTCAATCATCCAATCTGTGAATGCTTGTTTTCCATCTTCTTCTACATACGTATCAAATGTGACATTTTCGAGATAATGTATATCTTTAATGGCATATTTTGAATTACGCAATTCATTTTCAATTTTGCCAAGTAATGTGTAATCAATCTCGGTCTGCATAACACGCATTAGTTTTCGCTCGACAACACCGACATGATTAATGCCTTCGCTTGTACATTTTCCATATGCGCGAATTAAACCACCAGCGCCCAGTTTGATACCACCAAAATAGCGGGTAACGACAACGACGGTATCTTTTAAACCGCGTTTTTTTAGTACCTCTAACATAGGTACACCAGCTGTACCACTAGGTTCGCCATCATCATTTGCTTTTTGGATTTGATCTTGTTCGCCAATTAAATACGCAGAACAATTATGTGTGGCATTCCAATTTTGTTTTTTGATTTTTTGTATGAATTCTTGAGCTTCTTCTTCGGTTGTAGCACGACTAACATAACAGATGAATCTTGATTTTTGAATAACAATTTCGTGTTCACCGTAGTCTTTTATTGTTAAATATTGTAATAACACTTGTATACGCCCCTATCCATCAAAATGACTAGTACTTTACATTTTAAAAGCGGGCGTTTTTATATTCAAACATTTTTTATAAATAAGTTGAAATTTTTGGTGAGTATTTTACCTTTTTGTTGTAATTTGTCGAGATGATGAGTATAATTTCAAACCGGCATTTTCATGTATGGATGCACCATTTTTAGTTTTCGTGTAAAATTAGGAAATAAAAACTTTTTTATAAGGCAGGTACGCAAATGAAAACAGCTATTGTTACTGATAGTACAGCATATATACCGAAGCATATTCGTGATGAACTCAATATATATATGATTCCATTAAACGTTGTATTTGGAACGGAATCTTATCAAGAAGAAGCTGAAATTTCAGCAGATGATTTTTATGTAAAAGTACGTGAGCAAGAAGAACTTCCGAAAACTTCTCAACCAGCAATCGGAAAGTTTGTTGAGCTATATGAACAATTATCTAAGGATTACGATGCAGTTATTAGCATCCATCTTTCAAGTGGAATTAGTGGTACATATCAAACGGCAACGACAGCTGGACAGATGGTTGAGGGTATTGATGTATATACGTACGATTCTGAAATTAGTTGTGAAGTACAAGGATTCTATGTGCGTGAAGGTGCAAGACTAGCAAGCGAAGGAAAGGATCCAAAAGAGATTATCGCCCGTTTTGATGAAATGAAGAAAACGATGGACGCTTATTTTGTAGTAGATGATTTACACCATTTACAACGTGGAGGACGATTAAATAGCGCGCAAGCTTTCATTGGTAGTCTGTTACAAGTGAAGCCGGTTTTATATTTTAGAGAAAAAATCATTATTCCGTTTGAAAAAATCCGTACGCGTAAAAAAGCGTTAAAACGTATCATCGAAATTTTTGATGAGCAAGCAAGTAAAGGTGTACCTATGGAAGCAGTTATCATTCATGCGCAACGTGAAGAGGAAGCGATTGAATGGAAGAAAGAATTAGAAGCAAAATATCCTCATGTTACAATCCGTACAGGTTATTTCGGTGCTGTAATTGGTACGCATTTAGGTGAAGGTGCATTAGGTCTTGGATGGTATACGAAGTAATAAAGATATAAAAAGCTCTCTTATGGAAGAGGGTTTTTTTACGGATATTTTACATGAAGTTGACAAGTTAATATTTGGAAATGATAAAATGTACGTAAAATAAAATAATGAGGAAAGTTTTATAACTTACTTTTTACAAGAAACTATATTATAATAGAAGAGAGGTGAAACATATGGAGCATAATTCTTGTTTATGTCCAAAGTTTGAGTCAGCTTTTACTTTGCTTAGTAAGAAATGGACTGGCTTAATTATTAAATCTTTGCTTGAAGAGTCAAAACGTTTTAGAGAAATCGCAGATATTATACCGAATATGAGCGATCGTATGTTGTCAGAGCGTTTAAAGGAATTGGAAAGCGAAGGCATTGTAGTTCGTAATGTTTATCCAGAAGTACCAGTTCGAATCGAGTACGGTTTAACGGACAAGGGAAAAGCGTTAGAAAGTGTTATGGATGAAGTCCAAAATTGGGCTGAAAAATGGATGAAATAACGTTTTGATTTCATCCGTATTAGTATATTTAACAAAACGTAAGGGAAACCTTGCGTTTTTTCTTTGCTTATAAAAAGCTTTTAAATTTCTACACATACATACAAAAATATGCATATTTTGCGATAGTGTTACACATAATATTACATTTGTTTTACAAAAGCGTAACATTAGCAAAAAAAATCCCGAATTATGGTATAAATTTTATAGGTTATATACGGAAAAAGAAAAAAGAAAGCGGTGTAAAAAATAAAATGAAAAAGCTAAAAATGGCATCTTGCGCATTAGTTGCAGGGTTAATGTTTTCAGGACTAACACCAAATGTATTTGCAGAAGATAAAATTTCTGACGTGAAATCACAAATTAACACACAAAATGATACTTTACATAAACAACAACAAGAACGTGATGAATTACAAAAACAAATGAACGACTTAAACAAAACAATTCAAGGTTTAGATAAGTCTGTCCAAGAGAATGCTTCAAAGCTGGATGAAACAACGAAAAAAGTTGCGGATACTGAGCAATTAATCGAAAAGAAAAATAAAGATATTGCAGAACTACAAACGAAAATTGCAAAACGTGAAGAATTATTAAGAAAACGTTTAGTTGCACTTCAAGAACAACCAAACACAAATGTTGTAACAGAAGTTCTTGTAAACTCTAAAAACGTTGCAGATTTAGTTGATCGTTTAACTTCTGTTTCTAAAATTCTTGAGTCTGACGAAGATATCATGAAAACACAACAAGAAGACCAAGCGAACGTGAAAAAAGATGTTGAAACGGTAAAAACAAAGCAAAAAGAATTAAAAGAAGCACAAGCTCAAATTGAAACTGCTAAGAAAGAACTTGACGCTGAAAAAGCGAAAAAAGCAACAGCAGTAAACGATTTAAGCGGTAAAATGGATACAGTTGTAACTTCAATGACAAGTACGGAAAGTCAATTGAAAGATCTTGAAAAACAAGCATTACAATTACAACGTATTGCTGAACAAGAAGCACAAGAGAAAGCGGCACAAGAAGCTGCTGCTCAAAAACAAGCAGAACAAGCTGCTAAAGATGCGCAAGCTCAGCAAGCACAAGCACAAGCACCTGCTCAGCAAGCTGCACCAGCAAACAACGGTGGACAAGCTCAAAAAGAAGAGCCTAAAAAGGAAGAACCTAAAAAAGAAGAGCCTAAAAAAGAAGCACCTAAGCAAGAAACGAAAAAACCAGAGCCAGCACCAACTCCAAATGCGGGTGGCGTAATTGGTAAAGCGCAAGGCTACTTAGGCTTACCATATGTTTGGGGAAGTGCATCTCCATCAAACGGTGGTTTTGACTGTAGTGGATTCATTTCTTACATCTATGGTGTAGGACGTCAAGACGTTGCAGGTTACTGGAATTCAGTTTCTAAAGTAAGTAGCCCACAACCTGGAGATTTAGTATTCTTCCAAGGTACTTATAAACCAGGTCCATCTCACATCGGTATTTACGTTGGTAATGGCCAAATGATTCATGCTGGTGATAAAGGGATTGCTTACGCTAGCTTAAGCAGTAGCTACAACCAAAAACATTTCTTAGGATACGGTAGATTCTAGGATTTATAATCGAATAAAACATGTGTATAAAGTCGATAGCTTACTATTTTATAAGTAGGTTATCGGCTTTTTTGCGTTTTTACGAGATTATGAGAAAGGTTTATAGTGGTGCTGGAGGTGGTTGCTGATGCTTGCTGGAAAGCAGTTGCTATTAGAAGAACTTTCTTCAGATCTACTTAGGGACTTAAATAACTTGAAAAAGAAGGGAGAGGTCGTATGTGTACAAGGTATAAAAAAGAAAGCTTCTAAATATACGTGTCAGCGCTGTGGAAATATAGAGCAGCGGCTATTCGCATCATTTTTATGCAAAAGGTGCAGTAAAGTGTGTACGTATTGCCGGAAGTGTATAACGATGGGGAGAGTTAGTGAATGTGCTGTACTTGTTCGCGGGATCGCTGAAAGAAACGGAGAAAAAGGTTTAAATTTGTTACAGTGGAACGGGACTTTGTCTACTGGTCAACAGTTGGCGGCGCAAGGTGTTATAGAAGCTATTAAGCAGAAAGAATCTTTTTTTATTTGGGCTGTGTGCGGGGCTGGAAAAACAGAAATGTTATTTTACGGTATTGCAGAGGCACTTCAAAAAGGAGAAAGAGTTTGTATCGCAACGCCAAGGATGGATGTTGTACTGGAATTAGCGCCGAGATTACAAGAAGTGTTTCCGAGTATAAATGTAGCTGCTTTATACGGAGGGAGTGTAGATCATGAAAAAGATGCAGCGTTAGTCGTTGCAACGACTCATCAACTGTTACGTTACTATAGAGCGTTTCATGTCATGATTGTAGATGAGATAGATGCCTTCCCGTATCATGCGGATCAAATGTTACAGTATGCAGTGCAACAAGCGATGAAAGAGAAAGCAGCGCGTATTTATTTAACTGCAACTCCCGATGAAAAGTGGAAGCGCAATTTCAGAAGGGGGAAACAAAAAGGTATCATTGTCTCAGGACGATACCATCGTCATCCGTTACCAGTTCCTCTATTTAGTTGGTGCGGAAATTGGAAGAAAAGCCTTCATCATAAAAAAATTCCTCGCGTGTTACTACAATGGTTAAAAATGTACTTAAACAAAAAGCATCCCATTTTTTTATTTGTTCCTCATGTGCGATATATAGAAGAAATGAGCTTGTTATTGAATGGGTTGGATAATAGAATCGATGGCGTACATGCAGAAGATCCGATGAGAAAAGAAAAAGTGGCATCTTTCAGAAAGGGAGACATTCCGTTATTAGTTACAACGACAATTTTAGAGAGGGGAGTAACTGTGAAGAATTTACAAGTTGCGGTGTTAGGGGCAGAAGAAGAAATCTTTTCGGAAAGTGCGCTCGTACAAATTGCAGGCCGAGCAGGTCGTAGTTTTGAAGAACCTTATGGTGAGGTTATTTATTTTCATTACGGTAAGACAGAGGCGATGGTACGTGCGAAAAAACATATTCAAAGTATGAACAAAATTGCGAAAGAACAAGGATTGATTAATGCATTGTCTACTTTGCGATGAGTATATTTTGGAAACAGTTAGTTGGTACACCTTTTTTGTAAAGTCTCATGAAAAATATATATGTGATAGATGTGAGCAAAAGCTTTCCTATATTATAGGAGAAATTTGCACGGAGTGTGGGCGACCTTTAGAACGTATTTCTAATTTGTTTAAAAAAGATGATATTTGTATGGATTGTATAAGGTGGATGGACGATGAAAAGTATTGGCCTTTTAAAAATCGTTCGTTGTACGTATACGATGATGAGATGAAAGAAATAGTAGCACAGTTTAAGTTTCGGGGGGATGCGGAATTAGTTCATATTTTTCACCGATCTTTTCGGGAGCTATTTCAAAAGTATTTTCCGGTCGTTTCAACTGTTATTGCTGTTCCGCTTAGTAGGGAACGGGAATATGAACGTGGTTTTAATCAGGCAGAGTTATTAGCAACTTGTTTGCCTGTCAAAGTTTCTTATCCATCATTAAGAAGAAGGGAAACAGAAAA
Organism: Bacillus sp. MN7755; assembly: GCF_054771475.1. Taxonomy (NCBI): domain Bacteria; kingdom Bacillati; phylum Bacillota; class Bacilli; order Caryophanales; family Bacillaceae; genus Bacillus; species Bacillus sp. MN7755. Next base: position 256,368 of record NZ_BTRL01000001.1, on the reverse strand, counting down.
GCAAAGTAAAAAATCGCGTAAAGAAAGGCTTTCAGGAAGTAATCCTTTTTATTTTCAGGGAGAAGAGATGTTTCATGACCAACGCATTTTACTCGTTGATGATGTATATACGACAGGAATTACAGTTAGACAAATTGGAAGTCTTTTATACGATAGAGGAGCAAGGGAAGTTTCTAGTTTGACGCTCTGTAGAAGTTGATCTGTAACTGTCGAATGGGATAATAAAAAGGCGATAAGTCTTCTTTGACTTCGTATGTTGTCATTCGTTATAGTGAAATCATGGGGTGAATGCCCTGATTTTTAGAGTGAAGGGAATGGAATGAACATGCAAGGAAGAGTGAAATGGTTCAATGCAGAAAAGGGATTTGGGTTTATTGAGCGTGAAGATGGTGATGATGTGTTTGTTCATTTTTCTGCTATTCAACAAGATGGATATAAGTCGTTAGAAGAAGGGCAACAAGTTGAATTTGACATTGTAGATGGAGCACGTGGGCCACAAGCAGCTAATGTTGTAAAACTGTAGGAATATCGTTTTTGGGAAGAGAAAGCTGCGTTTGTGGCAACGTTATATATATGTAGAACCTCTTGTTTTTTTGCAAGGGGTTTTTGTTATGAATTAAGTTGTCAAAAAGTTGTTTCTTTTCTGTAACGAATTGTCCACAGTTATATTCGTTATTCATGATGTTAATAGGATAAAATAAAGATAGAAACGATGCATCTTTTCATTTCAACAAAAAACGATAAAAAAATCGCAATTCCACTAATTTTTTTAAAAAAGTTAGAAGGAGTTTTTAAGCCAGTGTCGAAATTATAGTACATAGGCTTGAAAGGAGGAATTCATCTATGAAATTCAACATTCGTGGTGAAAATATTGAAGTAACTCCAGCATTAAAGGAATATGTAGAGAAAAAACTAAGTAAGTTAGAGCGTTATTTTGATACATTCCCAGAGATTAAAGTTAATTTAAAAGTATACTCTGACAAGCAACGTGTCGAGGTAACAATCCCATTTACTGATTTATTACTTCGTGCAGAAGAAACTAATAGCGATATGTACGCTGCTATCGATTTAGTAGTTGATAAACTTGAGCGACAAATTCGTAAACATAAAACAAAAGTAAATCGTAAGTTACGTGAGAAAGGTTCTATAAAAACGAACTTTATCCTTCCAGAAGCAGTAGCTGTTCTGGATCAGGTAGAAGAGGATGAACTAGAACTTGTACGTACAAAACGATTCGATTTAAAACCGATGGACGTTGAAGAGGCAATTCTACAAATGGATATGCTAGGACATAATTTCTTCGTCTTCACAAATGCTGATACAAATGAAACTAATGTTGTATATGGTCGTAAAGATGGGAAATACGGTTTAATCGAAACTAAATAATAATTCGAAAGCGCAGCCGAAATGGCTGCGCTTTTTTTGCTGAAAATAGATTTTTAAAAAAAGTTTTCTTAATTTAGAACGAGACATTCGGCCGATTGTTGTCATAGTTATAAGACAAGTGTTACAATTATCATTAGGTATATACATTTTAGTTTTTTTAATTAGGAGAAAAATTGGCATAACATACATTTGATTTTTATAACGACTGATTGTAATAGAGAAAAAGAAAAAACAATCGGAAGTTTTATTTTAATAAAAAGAGGAGCGTATTTCCTATGATCGGTATTTTAAAAAAGGTGTTTGATGTAAATCAACGCCAAATTAAACGTATGCAGAAGACAGTTGAGCAAATTGATGCATTAGAGTCATCTATTAAGCCATTAACTGATGAACAATTAAAAGGGAAGACGCTTGAATTTAAAGAACGTCTAACAAAAGGTGAAACAGTAGATGATCTACTACCTGAAGCTTTTGCGGTTGTTCGTGAAGCTGCGACTCGTGTTCTTGGAATGCGTCCGTATGGCGTACAGTTAATGGGTGGTATTGCCTTACATGAAGGGAATATCTCTGAGATGAAAACGGGTGAAGGTAAAACGTTAACATCTACATTACCTGTATATTTAAATGCTTTAACAGGAAAAGGTGTTCACGTTGTTACAGTCAATGAATACTTAGCGCAACGTGATGCGAGCGAAATGGGACAACTTCATGAGTTCCTAGGCTTAACAGTAGGAATTAACTTAAACCATATGTCACGAGAAGAGAAACAAGAGGCTTATGCTGCTGATATTACGTATAGCACGAATAACGAGCTTGGATTCGATTACTTACGTGATAACATGGTGTTATATAAAGAGCAGTGCGTTCAACGTCCACTTCACTTTGCTATTATCGATGAAGTCGATTCTATCTTAGTCGATGAAGCACGTACGCCACTTATTATTTCTGGACAAGCTCAAAAATCAACAGAGCTATACATGTTTGCAAATGCATTCGTTCGTACATTAGAAAATGAAAAAGAATATTCATTTGATGTGAAGACGAAAAATGTAATGTTAACAGAAGATGGTATTACGAAAGCTGAGAAAGCTTTCCATATTGAAAACTTATTCGATTTAAAACATGTAGCACTTCTTCACCACATTAATCAGGCGCTTCGTGCACACGTTGTTATGCATCGTGATACAGATTATGTTGTACAAGAAGGCGAAATCGTAATTGTAGACCAATTTACTGGTCGTCTTATGAAAGGTCGTCGTTATAGTGAAGGTTTACACCAAGCTATCGAGGCAAAAGAAGGCGTAGAAATTCAAAATGAAAGTATGACGCTTGCGACAATTACGTTCCAGAACTACTTCCGTATGTACGAAAAGTTATCTGGTATGACTGGTACAGCGAAAACAGAGGAAGAAGAATTCCGTAGCATTTATAATATGAACGTTATCGTAATTCCAACAAATAAACCGATTGTCCGTGATGACCGTGCTGATTTAATCTTCAAATCAATGGAGGGTAAATTTAATGCTGTTGTTGAGGATATTGTAAATCGTCATAAACAAGGACAACCTGTTCTTGTCGGTACAGTTGCAATTGAAACATCAGAGCTTATTTCAAAAATGTTAACGCGTAAAGGTGTACGTCATAACATTTTAAATGCGAAAAACCATGCGCGTGAAGCAGATATCATTGCAGAAGCTGGTATGAAAGGCGCTGTAACGATTGCGACGAACATGGCGGGTCGTGGTACGGATATTAAGCTTGGAGAAGATATTAAAAACGTTGGTTTAGCAGTTATCGGTACAGAGCGTCACGAAAGTCGTCGTATTGATAATCAGTTACGTGGTCGTGCTGGTCGTCAAGGGGACCCTGGTGTTACGCAGTTCTACTTATCGATGGAAGATGAATTAATGCGCCGCTTCGGTTCAGATAACATGAAAGCAATGATGGATCGTCTTGGTATGGATGATTCTCAGCCAATCGAAAGTAAAATGGTTTCTCGTGCAGTAGAATCTGCGCAAAAACGTGTAGAAGGAAATAACTATGATGCACGTAAGCAGTTACTACAATACGATGATGTACTTCGTCAGCAACGTGAAGTTATTTACAAACAGCGTCAAGAAGTAATGGAGTCTGAGAACTTACGCGGCATTATTGAAGGTATGATGAAATCTACAGTAGAGCGTGCGGTTTCACTTCATACACAAGAAGAAATTGAAGAAGATTGGAACATTAAAGGTCTTGTTGACTACTTAAATACAAACCTTCTGCAAGAAGGAGATGTGAAAGAAGAAGAATTACGTCGTCTTGCTCCAGAGGAAATGAGCGAGCCAATTATCGCGAAATTAATAGAGCGTTACAATGACAAAGAAAAGCTAATGCCAGAAGAGCAAATGCGTGAGTTCGAAAAAGTTGTTGTATTCCGTGTTGTAGATACGAAATGGACAGAGCATATTGATGCGATGGATCACCTTCGTGAAGGTATTCATTTACGTGCTTACGGTCAAATCGATCCACTTCGTGAGTATCAAATGGAAGGATTCGCAATGTTCGAATCAATGATTGCTTCTATTGAAGAAGAAATCGCTCGTTACATTATGAAAGCTGAAATCGAACAAAACTTAGAGCGTCAAGAAGTTGTTCAAGGTGAAGCTGTTCATCCATCTAGCGATGGCGAAGAGGCAAAGAAAAAACCAGTTGTAAAAGGTGACCAAGTGGGCCGCAACGATTTATGTAAATGTGGTAGCGGTAAAAAATATAAAAACTGCTGTGGTATCGGGAAGTAATATAGGGCAGTAGTTCAGGCCGCTTTGCAAACTTTTATATCAAAAATGTATAATTAAGAAGGATTAAACTCTCTCCGTCATAAGTGGAGAGAGTTTCCCTTGTTTTCATACGAAAGTAACAGCAATTACATAGAGGTGAAGGAAATGGAATTAGTAGAAATTAGACAGGAATTAGAGAAAATGGCTAAGAGATTAGCGGCTTTTAGGGGGTCTCTTTGACCTCCCTACTAAGGAGAAACAAATTGCAGAATTAGAAGAGAAAATGATGGGTGCAGGATTTTGGGATGACCAACAAGGCGCACAAGTTGTAATTAACGAAGCAAATGCACTGAAAGATATGGTTGGGAAGTTCCGTCAGTTAGATGAGACATTCGAAAATTTAGAAGTCACGCATGAGCTTTTAAAAGAAGAGTATGATGAAGATTTACATGAGGAGCTTGAATCAGAAGTAAAAGGCTTAATTCAAGAAATGAATGAGTATGAACTTCAGTTATTATTAAGCGATCCTTATGATAAAAATAATGCAATTTTAGAATTACACCCAGGTGCTGGTGGAACAGAGTCACAAGACTGGGGTTCTATGTTACTACGTATGTACACACGTTGGGCTGAAAAACGTGGCTTTAAAGTAGAAACAGTTGACTACTTACCAGGTGACGAAGCTGGTATTAAGAGTGTTACTTTATTAATTAAAGGTCATAACGCTTACGGTTACTTAAAGGCAGAGAAAGGTGTACATCGTCTTGTGCGTATTTCGCCATTCGATTCTTCAGGCCGTCGTCATACATCGTTCGTATCTTGTGAAGTTGTACCTGAATTCAATGATGAAGTTGAAATTGAAGTGCGTACGGAAGACTTGAAAATTGATACGTACCGCGCAAGTGGAGCTGGTGGACAGCACGTTAATACGACAGATTCAGCAGTTCGTATTACGCATACACCGACAAATACGGTTGTAACGTGTCAGTCAGAGCGTTCTCAAATTAAAAACCGTGAGCACGCGATGAAAATGTTAAAAGCGAAATTATATCAAAAGAAATTGGAAGAGCAACAGGCACAATTAGATGAGATTCGTGGAGAGCAAAAAGAAATCGGATGGGGTAGCCAAATCCGTTCTTACGTATTCCACCCATATTCTCTTGTGAAAGACCACCGTACAAATACAGAGGTTGGTAACGTGCAAGCAGTTATGGATGGAGAAATTGATCCGTTTATTGATGCTTACTTACGTTCTCGCATTTAATAAGCGAAAAAAGGCCAACAAAATTGTTGGCGCATGCTGAGGATATAGAGGATATAAAGAGTATTATTTTATTTATATGGATGAAGTACAGAGGAAGAGAAGTTGGAAACGACAACTTCTCTTTTTGATGGGATTATATGTAGCATACAAAGTTGTATATTGTTTTGTAAAAAGTAGAGAATAGTAAAACAGAGCGGCAATAGAGTAATACTTTATACAGAACTTTTCTGATTTCCCGTTCAAAAAGGATTCTTTATAGAAGTTTATAAGTTGTTCACAGAATTGAAACATCTTATAAAAGCTTTATATTATTAGGGTTCTCACTGTATTTTTGAAGAATATGAAATATACCTTAGTTTTTCTATATAAAGATAATGCTTATAATGAAAATGAGTGTGTTAGGAATGAAAAGAATATCAACAATGGGGAGCGATAGAAGTGAAAAAGAAATTGTTGGCTATTGCGCTAGGAACATCAGTCGTTTTTGCTTTAGGAGCGTGTGGAAATAAAGAAGAGAGTAAGCCTTCGAAACAATCTGCAAGCACAGATAGCCCAGAGCAAATTTATCAAAAAAGTTGTATAGGTTGTCACGCGAAAGATTTATCAGGAGCAACTGGACCAGATTTACGAAAAGTAGGACAGAAATATGACGCAGCAGAGATTGAAAAGATTATTGAAAAAGGCCGCGGTTCTATGTCACCAGGAATCATTCAAGGTGAAGATGCGAAAAAAGTAGCTGAATGGTTAGCTGAACATAAATAAGAAGGGTAAAATGGACGAGTTGATTAATATAGTCAACTCGTTTCCCTTTTTTGGGGATGTAACATAACTGTAACAAAAATGTATCCGAATTGGAAACCGTTTGATGTTACAATGGGGTTTGTAGAATTTTGCTGAAATATATTACATAGAGTAGTATTGCTTAGAAACAGGGTATAAGTAGACTACCTTCAACAAGAATGGTTAAGCGGGAATAAAAGGCTATCTTTTATTTTCAAATGTACAGAAAAGTATTTCGAAAAAAATCATTAAGTATTGGGTGATAAATAATGATAAAAATGACGAATGTTTATAAGGAGTACCCGAATGGTATGAAAGCCATTGCTGGTCTCACAGTTAACATTAAACAAGGTGAGTTTGTATACGTAGTTGGACCGAGTGGAGCCGGAAAATCTACATTTATTAAAATGATGTATCGTGAAGAGAAGCCATCTACAGGATCAATTAATGTAAATGGACTTGTTATTGAAACATTGGCAGAAAGAGATGTTCCATATTTCCGTCGTCAATTAGGCGTAATTTTCCAAGATTTTAAATTACTACCTAAATTAACAGTATATGAGAATGTTGCGTTTGCCTTAGAAGTAATTGAAGAAGAACCAGATGCAATTCGTGAGCGTGTAACAGAAGTTTTAGGTCTTGTAGGTCTTGAAGATCGTGCAGACGCACTTCCAAGTGAACTTTCAGGTGGAGAGCAACAACGTGTTGCGATTGCGAGAGCGATTGTAAATCGACCAAAGGTTGTAATTGCCGATGAGCCAACAGGTAACTTAGATATTGAAACAGCTCTAGATATTATGAAGATTTTTACTCGCATTAATGAGCGTGGTACAACAATTGTTATGGCGACGCATAATGCAGATATCGTAAATACAATCCGTCATCGTGTAATCGCGATTGAAGGCGGAAAAATTGTTCGAGACGAGATTGAGGGAGGATACGGATATGAAGGCTAAGACCCTTAGTCGACATTTGCGAGAAGGTGTAAAAAATCTATCCCGTAACGGATGGATGACGTTTGCTTCTGTTAGTGCAGTAACAGTTACATTATTACTTGTAGGTGTCTTTTTAACAGCCATTATGAATATGAACCATTTTGCGACGAAGGTAGAGCAAGATGTTGAGATTCGTGTACACATTGATCCAGCAGCAAAAGAAGCTGATCAAAAGAAATTAGAAGATGATATGAGTAAGATTGCAAAAGTAGACTCTATTAAATATTCTTCTAAAGAAGAAGAGCTAAAAACCTTAATTAAAAGCTTAGGCGATAGCGGAAAAGCGTTTGAGTTATTTGAACAAGATAACCCATTGAAAAACGTATTCATTGTAAAAGCAAAAGAACCAACAGATACAGCAACAATTGCGAAAAAGATTGAAAAAATGCAGTTTGTAAGTAACGTTCAATACGGTAAAGGTCAAGTTGAAAAATTATTTGATACTGTAAAAACAGGACGTAATATCGGGATTGCACTAATTGCTGGTCTTTTATTCACAGCGATGTTCTTAATCTCTAACACAATTAAAATTACAATTTATGCTCGTAGTACAGAAATCGAAATTATGAAACTTGTAGGTGCAACAAACTGGTTTATTCGTTGGCCGTTTCTATTAGAAGGATTATTCCTAGGAGTATTAGGATCAATTATTCCAATTGGCCTAATTTTAGTTACGTATAATTCACTGCAAAGTGTATTTAACGAAAAACTTGGCGGAACAATTTTCGAGCTTCTACCATATAGTCCTTTCGTATTCCAATTAGCTGGTTTACTAGTATTAATTGGGGCTTTAATCGGTATGTGGGGAAGTGTAATGTCAATTCGTCGCTTCTTAAAAGTATAAAAAGTTGCAAACATAATTCGTACAAGCTTATCATATAGTAGAAATAGGTAAAGGCATCACACACTGTGTGATGCCTTTTGCTACACCACCTGTGTGTTTTGGAAAGGGGAATTCCGCATTGAAACGTAGAGTTGCAATTATTGGAATGGTTGTTGCATTTTTAATTGGTGCTGGCGGAATGTTTGCAGGTATGTCTTTATTTGGGGTTAACCCAGCAGAAGTGACGCAAACAATTTCGAGTGGAGACGCTAGCACTGCGCAAGGGAATTTGGCAAAAATTAATGAGGCGTATGCACTAATTGATTCACGTTATGTGGAAGACGTGAAGGATGACAAGTTAGTCGAAGGTGCAATACAAGGTATGTTGTCTACGCTGAAGGACCCTTATTCCACGTATATGGATAAAGAAACGGCTAAACAGTTTAGTGAATCGCTTGATCCTGAGCTAGAGGGGATTGGGGCTGAGGTGAACAAAACGGACGGTAAGCTTATTATCGTATCACCAATTAAAGGCTCACCGGCAGAAAAGATTGGAATTAAACCGAATGACCAAATTTTATCTGTAGATGGAAATAGTGTGAAAGATTTATCACGTGAAGAAGCAGTATTAAAGATTCGTGGTAAAAAAGGAACGACTGTCGCGATTGAAATTAAGCGTGCAGGAGTAGCTGATCCGATTGTATTTAAAATTAAGCGTGAAAAAATTCCAATCTTCACAGTGTTTAGTTCTGTGAAACAAGAGAGCGGAAAAGATATCGGTTATATGCAAATCACTTCCTTTGCTGAAAATACAGCGAAAGAATTTAAGGATCAGTTAAAAGAGTTAGAGAAGAAAAACATAAAAGGCTTAGTTATTGATGTGCGTGGTAATCCTGGTGGCTACTTAAATAGTGTAGAAGAGATACTAGGGGAAATTATGACGGATAAAAAGCCGATGCTACAAGTAGAGCAACGAAATGGTGAGAAGAAGAAATTCTCTACGGAATTGAAAGAGAGAAAATCATATCCAATTTCAGTATTAATTGATAATGGAAGTGCTTCTGCTTCAGAGATTTTAGCGGGTGCGCTAAAAGAGGGAGAAGGATACGATTTAATTGGTGAAAAAACGTTTGGTAAAGGTACTGTTCAGCAAGCCGTTCCATTTAAAGATGGCAGCAACATCAAACTAACGATGTTTAAATGGTTAACACCGGATGGAAACTGGATTCATAAAAAAGGAATCGCGCCAACCGTAGAAGTGAAGCAACCGGATTATTATCATGCGACACCAATTCAAATTGAAAAGACACTTTCATATAATTCAAATGATGTACAAGTAAAGCACGCGCAAGAAATGCTTAAGAGCTTAGGATATGTACCAGGTCGTGAAGATGGATACTTTAGTAAAGAGACAGAATCAGCGCTGAAAGCATTCCAAAATGCGAATGAGATGGAAGCGACAGGACAGCTAGATAAAAAGACAGCTGAGGCGATTCAAACGAAAATTATTGAAAAAATCCGTTCTGGAGAAAATGATCTACAATTACAATCAGCATTAAAATTAATAGCGAAATAAAAAAATACAGGCAGTTTGCTGCCTGTATTTTTTTGTGTTAAACAAACGTTTGTCCAGTTATGATAATATAAAAAGAAAGAATGATATAAATGGTGGTGAATGGGTTCGTGGAGGCATGGATTTTTGAAATAATGCGGGCAGTTGGACGTTTTTTCTTACACCCTGCTGTCTATGTATTTTTAATAAGTAGTATCTTCGTTGGATACTTACGTATGTTACGAGAACGAAAGGATTTTTCTTTTAAAGTTTATGATATTTGGTTTGAACTGCGAACGTCTCTATTTGCAGGAGTTAAATACGGATTAGTTGTATCTATTATTACAATTGGACTTGGACTTGTTGTTTCTAAAGCGAGTTTATGGGTCATCTTACTTTGGACATTATTATTTGGAGTAACTGCTATGTATCGATATTTATCAGCAGCTTATACATTTAGTGTCGCGATGGTATGTGTTCTATTATCTTCTAAGCTACCAGTTTCCTTCTTACAGCTTGGAGATGGTGAGGAGAGTACGATTGTATCTCTTGCTATTTTACTAGGCGTCATGCTCGTTGTAGAGGGTTTGTTGATTTCTAAAAATGCAGTAGGATATTCTACGCCGAAGATTAGGAAGGGTAAGCGTGGGCTAAAGATTGGTTTACACGAATCCAAGCGTTTATGGATCGTTCCTATTTTTATTCTTGTACCAGGTGACGCGGTAACGCAGTTTATTTCATGGTGGCCTGTTGTTTCAATCGGTTCTGATACATATTCTCTATTCCTCGTTCCATTTTTAATTGGATTTATGAGAAGGATTAGAAGTTATGAGCCGACGGAAGCTTTATTATTTACAGGAAGACGTGTCTATGGTTTAGCGACACTTGTGCTCGTTTTAGGAATCGCAAGTTATTGGTGGCATGTACTTGCAATTATCGCGATGGGAGTCGCAATGCTTGGGCGTTTCACGATTTCCATGCAAGAAAAAATTTCTGATGAGACAAGACCAGCGTATTTCGCTGCACGTAATGATGGGCTCGTTGTATTAGATACAATCCCGAATACAATTGGTGCAGAGCTGAATTTACTGCCTGGAGAAATTATTACGAAAGTAAATGGAGTCGTTCCAAGAAGTGCTGAGGAATTTTATGATGCACTTCAAACGAAGACGACAGGGGCATTTTGTAAATTAGAAGTATTAGATACAAATGGTGAGCTTCGTCTTGCTCAAACGGCATTGTATGCTGGGGGACATCACGAATTAGGTGTTGTATTTGTTCAGCAGGAGCATGAGTGGGATTCGGAAGCGATGTAATAAAAGAAAGGGTATCACCTTGTGGTGATGCCTTTTTTGTTTTGGAGAGGGTAGTTAGTAAATGAAATTTATATCGGCGATTATCAGAATATATCAGCGCAATTGAAATTATATCGGCGATTATCGGAATATATCAGCGATTATTCAAATATATCGACTTTCCGGCAAAAAACGACAACTATCGCAAACCTTATTTTCAGTTTCATAGACGGATAACTTGAATAATTATTTGATAATGGTTATCATTTAGGGAGTCTTTTTAATTTTGGAAAATGGAGGGAAGATATGTTACGTAAATTTTTTTCTTACTATAAACCTTACAAAGGTTTATTTATACTCGACTTTTCTTGTGCAGTCGTCGCAGGATTACTAGAACTTGGCTTCCCGCTTATCGTAAATCAATTTATTGATAAGTTATTGCCAGGGCAAAACTGGACGCTTATTTTATGGGCTTGTTTCGGTTTACTTGCAGTTTATATATTAAATGCAGGTTTGCAATATGTCGTTACATATTGGGGGCATATGCTTGGGGTTAACATTGAAACGGATATGAGGCAGAAATTATTTGATCACATTCAAAAGCTATCATTCAGATTTTTTGACAATAATAAAACAGGTCATTTAATTTCACGTCTTACAAACGACTTAATGGAAATTGGGGAAATTGCTCACCATGGGCCAGAAGATTTATTTATCGCTGTTATGACTTTAGTTGGGGCGTTCTCATTTATGATGATGATCAACTGGAAGTTAGCGCTATTAACGTTCTTCGTCATTCCATTCCTATTATGGTTAGCGCTGTACTTCAACAAAAAAATGACAGGTACGTTTAGACGTTTATTCTCAGACGTTGCTGATTTCAATGCATGTATTGAGAACAACGTTGGTGGTATCCGCGTTGTACAAGCATTCGGAAATGAAAAGTTTGAGAAGGAGCAATTTGCTGTGAACAACGCTCGTTTCCGTACAACGAAATTAATGGCTTATAAAATTATGGCGTTAAATTCGTCAATTAGTTATATGCTCATGCGTCTCGTAACACTCTTCGTCTTAATATGCGGCACATGGTTTGTTCTGCAAGGCGAATTAACGTACGGTGGATTTATCGGATTCGTTCTATTAACGAATATTTTCTTCCGCCCAATTGAAAAAATTAATGCGGTAATTGAAAGCTATCCGAAAGGGATTGCAGGTTTTAAAAGGTATGTAGAGCTTCTTGAAACAGAGCCTGATATTGTAGACTCTAAAGATGCAATGGAAGTGAAGCAAGTACATGGTGATATTCAATATAACAACATTACGTTTGGTTATGAAAACAAAGAACCGATTTTAAATGACATTAGTTTGAACATACATGCAGGTGAAACGGTTGCGTTCGTTGGACCATCAGGAGCTGGAAAAACGACGTTATGTAGCCTGTTACCACGTTTTTATGAACAATCGTCTGGATCGATTCAAATTGATGGTATTGATACGAAAGATATGACGTTATCTTCACTTCGTAAGCAAATTGGAATTGTGCAGCAAGATGTGTTCTTATTCTCAGGAACGATTCGTGAAAATATTGCTTACGGAAATTTAAAGGCTTCAGAAGCTGAAATTTGGCAGGCAGTAAAACGTGCGCAGCTAGAAGATTTAATTTATTCGCAACCAGACGGTTTAGATACTGTTATCGGTGAGCGCGGTGTAAAACTTTCTGGTGGACAGAAGCAACGTTTAGCAATTGCTCGTATGTTCTTGAAAAACCCGCCAATTTTAATACTAGATGAAGCTACTTCCGCACTAGATACTGAGACGGAACTTGCAATTCAAAAATCACTTGCTGAATTAGCAGCTGGCCGTACAACGTTAGTTATCGCTCACAGACTTGCAACGATTAAAAATGCGGATCGAATCGTCGTTGTAAATAAAGATGGTATTGCAGAACAAGGTTCACATGATGAATTAATTGAGCGAGGCGGAGGATACAGTAGGTTATACGAAGCTCAGTTTAGTTCGTAAATATAATTTGTACTGAATTAGTGCACCATAAGTAGGTAAAAATCTCATATGGGAGGCTATAAAGTATGATTGTAACAACAACATCTACAATTCAAGGAAAAGAAATTATTGAGTATATCGATATCGTCAATGGAGAAGCGATTATGGGTGCGAATATCGTTCGTGACCTTTTCGCCTCTGTCCGTGACGTTGTCGGCGGTCGTGCTGGTGCTTATGAAAGTAAATTAAAAGAAGCGCGCGACATCGCAATGGAAGAAATGAAAACTTTTGCGAGACAAAAAAATGCGAATGCAATTGTTGGTATTGACGTGGATTACGAAGTAGTTCGCGAAGGGATGCTAATGGTTGCTGTGAGCGGGACTGCTGTTCGTATATAGAGTAAAAAGCCGTGCTGATGCACGGCTTTTTTGCTGTTATGTCTAATATTTCTATGTCGAAGTTTCAATATTTCTTGGGAAATGTGGAAGGACCCGTCGATATATAGGGAAGACATTAGAGTGCTTCTTTACATTTCTGGATTTCAACTAATAATGTTTCATATTCTTGTTCGAGAGATTTGATGTCATCGTGATGATTTGGTATGGAAATTCGGCTGATGATTTCTGTTAATTTTGTTTGTAATCGTAATAATTCTTGTTCAGTAATGTTTACAGAAGCATCGGTTGTTCTTTTTTTGTATTGCTCATAATTACCGTGGAATACTCTTGGTTCACTCTCATCTACTTGTAGAATATGGTCTGCAACAGAACGAATGAAGGCACGGTCATGGCTAATGAAAAGTATTGTGCCAGGATATTCTTGTAACATGCTTTCTAATTCTTCTTGCGTTGCTAAGTCTAAATAGTTTGTCAAACTTATTTCTATTTGCTATTTTTGAATTCATTATTATAAATTTGTGCCTTCGCTAGCGCCTCAGCATCGTTTTTGATTTCATCTAATCCATTCGCATCCCCAATGATATAACCTTCAAATGATGAACCAACAAAATCAAAGATATATTGAAACTGGGAGATAAGCGGTAATGCTTTCAGTTTTGGATTATCTCCGCCAACGATGACAACGTACATTTTTTTACCTTTCATTTTCTCTTTGAAATGAAGCGATGTATCGCGTAAGCTTTGTGACCAGCGATCAATGAAGTTTTTCATATATCCACTCATCCCGTACCAGTATAACGGTGTAGCAAAAATAATTGTGTCGTGCTCTAACATGCGTTTGGTTAACTGCTCATAGTCATCATTTACGGGTTGGAATCCTTCTGCATCATGACGTTGATCTGTAATAGGATAGACGGTATGATCACGCAAATAAATTTGTTCTGTTTCAATGCCCTCTATCATCATATGTGTTAAAGCTTCTGTATTTCCGTTTTGTCTTGAACTGCCATGTATAACAAACATGTAATCATCCCTTTTCTTTTGCTTGTTTTAGGAGTGAAACGTGTTTTTGCAAATTCGTTTGAATGCTGGAAAGTAATGAGATTTGCTTCGTTACTTCATTAAGTTTATCTTCGTAAAGCGTAAGGATACTGCTGCACGGATTGTCGTACAGGTGTGGCTCTATTTCAAGGCAGCGCAGCATCCTTGCCGTCTCTTCTAAATTTAAGCCAATTTGTAAGTACATTTGAATAAGCTCCACTTTTTCGATGGCACTTTCATCAAAATCACGGTAGCCATTTGCAAGGCGCTTAGAAGGGAGTAATCCCTTTTCTTCGTAATGTCTTAGTGATCTTTCACTAACGCCAGTTTCTTTTGATAATTCTCCAATTCGCAATGTGTTTCACTCCTTTTACATGTATTGTAAACCTTCACACTAATGTGAAGGTCAATGCTGTTTTTTTGCAAAAGAATCCACATGATTTAAAAACACTTGAATGGCTTTAGATGGAATGAAATATTTGCCGCGCACGATGGAGAACGGGCGGATGAGTTGCTCATTTGGAACTTCGACGTGGAATAGTTCTTTTGCTAGTAGCTCTTTCCGTACAGTCCAATCAGAAAGTATAGCGATGCCAAGCCCGGCACTCACTGCTTCCTTCACGCTTTGGATACTACTGAATGTAAAGAATCGTTTCATTTTTAAATGGTGTTGATGAATAAAGCGATCACTATAAGCACGTGTTCCAGAACCACTTTCTCTTAATACCCATACTTGATCTTGGAGTGTGCTTTCATTTATTTCATTTGTGCGGAGCAATGGATGATTTGGCGGAACGACGAGCTTCATTTCATCTTGCATAAACGTTTCAACGTCAACATCAGCATATACAACTTGCCCTTCTACTAAGCCGATATCAATTTGATTAGAGCGAAGGCTTTGCAAAACGTCTTCTGTATTTGAGATAAAGGTATGGACTTCGACGTGTGGATTTTCATTCGCATAGTTAGCTAGTATTTTCGGGAGCAAGTATTCGCCAATTGTAAAACTAGCACCGATGCGAAGGGTTCCTGTTACAACGTTATGTAGTTCGTTAATCTCTTGTTTAGCATCTTCGTAAAGAGAGAGCATTTGCTTTGCGTGTATATATAAAATGTTTCCAGCCTCTGTCACTTGAACGTGCTTAGGGGAGCGCTGAATGAGTGTAGTTCCAAATTCATTTTCTAAGTTGCGTATATGCATACTTACGCCAGGCTGTGAAAGATTTAATAATTCCGCTGCACGAGAGAAGTGTTTCTGTTCAACAACCGTAACAAAAATTTTTAAAATATCTACGTTCATGTTCTAGGCTCCTTTCGTTTTTCTTTCATCTTATCATAAGTATTTCTGATGATAGAGATTCAATATTGGTATTAAACTTATTATAAAAACTCTCTTATAATGTAATTAGAAAGAACATGCATGTTCCAATACGATTATTGGAGTGGTTCAAAGTGGAACAAACACTTGTTATACAAAAGAAGAAGGGCTTTGGATTTTCGCAAGGGATTGGGATTACACTATTAATCGCAATTGCGGCGAAATATTTAGCAGAGCTGCCATTTTTAAATATTATGGGACAATTAGTAATTGCTATTCTAATGGGGATGGTTTGGCGTGCGGCAATTGGAGTCCCCCATGATGCGATTGCAGGGACGAACTTTGCGAGTAAGAAGTTGCTTCGCTTTGGGATCATCTTACTTGGAATGCGATTAAACCTTGTTGATATTGCGAAGGCGGGGCCAAAAGTATTGGTCATCGCAGCGGTTGTTATTACATTTACAATTTTCGTTGTATACGGACTAACGAAAGTATTTAAAGTAGAAAAGAAACTTGGCATTTTAACAGCGTGCGGAACAGCAATTTGCGGCGCGGCTGCGGTCGTGGCAATTGCGCCGCAAGTGAAAGCGAAGGATGATGAAACGGCAGTTGGTGCCGCAATTATTGCTATTTTAGGTACGATATTTACGCTTATTTACACGTTATTATATCCAGTGCTTGGCCTATCCCCATACGGATACGGAGTGTTCTCAGGGGCGACATTGCATGAAATTGCTCACGTAATTGCGGCTGCGGCGCCAGGAGGAAGTACGGCTGTAGATATCGCAGTTATCGTGAAACTAACGCGCGTCGCAATGCTTGTTCCAGTAGCGATTTTAATCGGATTATGGTTTGGTAAGAGTGAAGGTAGCGAGGAAAAAAGATCGTGGCGTGACCTTCCAATTCCTTGGTTCATCTTCGGATTTTTAGCGATGAGTGCGGTGCATTCGCTTGGCGTAATTCCAGAAGTTGTTGCGGGATATATTGTAGTCATCGCTTATATGCTTATCGCAATGGCGATGGCGGGGCTTGGTTTAAATGTAGAGTTTAAAACGTTCCGTAAGTTAGGAAGCAAAGCATTTGTGGCGGGGCTTATCGGCTCGGTTTGCTTATCGGTTCTTGGATACGTTCTTGTATGGGGATTAGGATTTATGTAAGTAGGACGAAGAAGCTGTTCCAAAAGATATTTTGGGGCAGCTTCTTTCTTATGCTTATATTGCTACGGATGTCGGTATTTGTCGGTAAGTCGATATATTTGGAAAATCGCCTATATAAACGGAGTTGCGCTGATATATTAAAAAAATCGCTGATATAAATTGAATTACTCTTGTACTTGGTTAGAGAAAATATTCAGTGAAACATTTTTCTGAAATTTGTAAAGATATCTTTACTTGTAACTGGAAAATATTTATAATTTAAGTAAAGATATCTTTACTTTTGAAGGTGGAGCCTATGGGTGTGAAAAATAAAATTAAAGAATTAAGAAAGCAACATCATATAACACAAGTGGAAATGGCAAAGGCGATGCAAGTGACGCGGCAGACAATCGTGGCGATTGAAAACCATCATTACAATCCGAGTCTAGAATTATCCCTAAAAATCGCCAAATATTTTGGAGTGAAGGTGGAAGAAATATTTACGCTAGAGTAAGGGGAGAGAAAATGAACGATGCTAGAAAGTTGTATGTCGGTACGTTTTTTGGATTGCTGTTGGGAGACATTGTCGTTTGTATTATGAATCCAGCTATACCAATTTTACCGCTCGTAGTGAGTAACGTTTTAGCAATTGTATTTTTGACAGTGTATATGTATTACAAAAAGCGTAAGTACAAAAAAGAAGAACTCCCTGATATAGATGAGCGAGTAAATGAAAATATAAAAAAGCATGTAAACGTCTCATTTGTATTCGCATTTCTGTTCCTTATTGTTTATATTGTTGCGAGTAAAGCAATAGGCAGGGCTGTTATACCTGTGCAAGAGATACTTATAATATGTAGTTCCTTATTTGCAGGTAGTCTCATCATAGGAGTTATGGTAGGAAAACGAGCATAGCGATAGGAGGAATGAAAAAATGCAGGATGAGTTTGAGAGATTCCAGTCAGATAAAGCGTTTAAATATGTAGGATTATTTTTTACGATTAGTTTAGCTGTGTGGAGTTTGTACAATTTAATAGTTTACGGAAGTGCTGGTATGCCGTTTGTGTTATTTGTACTAGGGCAGTTTGTTTATTTCTTTGTGAACTATTGGCCGAAATGGAAATATAGAAATAGTAAAGAGGCTGATCGTGTATAAGTTTGGTATCGCCTGAGTAAGGGATAAATAGAAAAAGGGGAACTGGGATGGGATTACCGGTATTATGTGTTGCTACGGCTATTTTTGCTTTGTTTTGGGGAATGCAGAACTTCTCTCGTAATCCAGTGCCAAGTATTTGTATTATGATTGGTACTGTAAGTTTATCGTATTATTTATTACTATCAGCCCATTATCATAAAACAGCAACGAGTGTTGTTGTTGGAGCACTTATTTTATTTTGTGGTCGTGCTGTACAAAAGGGGTTATTTCCGTAAAAGCTGTTTATACAAAGAGTATAAACAGCTTTTTGTATTTTTTTTACAAAACACTTGAAAGTTACGTAACGTCATCTTTTATAATGAAGTGGAAGAGGTGATGGCAGTGATTTCAATACAACAATTGACGAGAGAAACAGGAGTTACGGTACGTACATTACGTTATTATGATCAAATAGATTTATTGAAGCCGAGTGGGAAAACAGAGGGTGGACATCGGTTATATAGTGAAGCTGACGTCATTCGTTTGCAGCAAATTTTATTTTTAAAGGAAATGGGATTTTCGTTAAAAGAAACTGCGAATATGTTAGTAAAAGGTGAGCTGAATTTAAAGGATTCTCTTGAAAAACAACTTCGATTTGTACAGGAAGAACAAAAGAAATTTAATCAAATGGAGCGTGTTTTACAAGCAGTTGTTTATTCGGTGGACGTGGAGGGAGAACTTGATTGGAAAGTTATGTTTGAATTGATTCAGCTTTCGAAACAGTCTCCTCGTATACGTGAAATATTCCAAAATGAAGTGTTTTCAAAGGAAGAACAAAAATTGCTTCACAATTTGCCAAATATGAGTGAGGAAGATCCGAATGTTTTAGAGTGGGTAGATTTGTTAAAGCAATTACGTACTTTTATGAAAGATGGTAAAGAAGCTGCTAGTAATGAGGTACAAGAGGCAACGAAGAAATTAATGCAGAAATGTTTAGAGATGGCTAATGGTGACGAAGCATTTTTAGATAAGTTATGGGAAGTTAGAAAATCGAAGGAAGCTTCACAGAAAATGAGCATGTATCCAATCGAAGAAGAACTTTTACTATATATGGATGAAGCTTTTCGTATTTATGATGAAAAGGAGAGGGATAAATGAGTATACTCGCAGAATATCGTTGGTATTTTTTAATTGGGGCAGAAATTGTATTTTGGTTATCGGCTATCGGTTTCTTTTTACTGCGTTACGGATTTCGTTTGAAAAAGGCGAGTTTTATTATGGGGATTGTGCTACTCGTAAATGAAGTGTTTATTTTAACTTTAGGAGTAGTGGATTACTATCAAACAGGAAAGTTCTCTAACTTTCAAATCATTACTGTAATTATTTTATTGTATGCGGTCTTCTACGGGAAAAAGGATTTGAAGAAACTTGATATATTTGTACAAAAATTATTTGCGAAATGGCGGAATGAACCGGCGCCTATTATTGAAGAACAAGTAGAATTAACAGGCATGGCCTATGCGAAGCAGGAAATGAAAAATTGGGTAGTGCATCTTAGTTTATTTGTGATTGTTCATATTTTCTTTTTCTTCTTATATGGGTTTGTACCGTTTGAACAATGGGGTAATTGGTTAGAAACGGGGATTGTTTTAAATAAAGCAGCGAGTCGTGTTAGCCAAGTTTGGGCAATTATACTTTTAGTGGATACAGTTATTTCATTTTCATATGTGATTTTTCCGAAGAAGGAGAAAGGAAAAGAAAAGAAAAGCTCCTTTCATAGTTGAAAGGAGCTTTTGGGTATACAAATAATTTTTATAGGAGAGGATGACAATAGGAAAAAGAACCAGTTTTATATGTCTATTTCTCTTTAGTTTAGTAGCATGCTCGCAACCTAACACTACAATTGATAAGAAGAATGATGTCATTGTAAAGGGAGCAGGAATTTCCAATCTAGATAAATTCGAGCAATTCGTTTTAAATGTGGAACAAGGGGAAGTTGATAAAATAAGAATTGTACATTACACACATGAAGGGGATCCGATTTTTCAAACGTTAGAGCATAGTGAGAAAGATATACTTTATGTGGTAGATAATAGACAAGACCAATTTGCTGGTGAGAATAAAGGGTTACATAAAGATAGTTGTAAAAGTATTGTTAAAGACCAGCATGAATTAGAAATCACTTATAGGCTAATAGATTGTACGAATGAAGATAGAAGCAATGGGTATGACTTATTATATGTACCTAAAAAATAGAGTTAGTAGAGGAAGGAAGTATGTACTCCTTCCTTTTTCTGTGTATATAATGTCGAAAACTTTACCGAATATCTGTTCGTTTTTTTAGGTTTTTTATGGGCATTCGTGGTAAAATAATAATACAGATTTTTATGAGGAGGTCGGTTTTTCCTTGGAACATCAATTTGAAATTATCTCAGCGTATTCCCCGCAAGGTGATCAGCCGGTAGCTATAGAGAAGCTTGTAGAGGGAATTAATAGTGGAAAGAAAAAGCAAGTGTTGCTTGGTGCGACAGGAACGGGTAAGACATTTACAATTTCAAATGTCATTAAAGAAGTGCAGAAGCCAACACTTGTTATGGCTCATAATAAAACGTTAGCAGGGCAGTTATATAGTGAGTTGAAAGACTTTTTTCCGAATAATGCAGTTGAATATTTTGTTAGTTATTACGATTATTATCAGCCAGAAGCGTATGTGCCGCAAACAGATACTTTTATTGAAAAAGATGCGCAGATTAATGATGAAATTGATAAATTGCGTCACTCAGCAACGTCTGCATTATTTGAACGGGATGATGTAATTATCGTTGCAAGTGTTTCGTGTATATATGGCTTAGGTTCTCCAGAAGAATACCGTGAGTTAGTTGTTTCACTTCGAGTTGGTATGGAAAAGGACCGCAATCAATTGCTTCGTGAACTAGTTGATGTGCAGTATGGACGTAATGATATTGATTTCAAGCGTGGTACATTCCGTGTGCGCGGAGATGTAGTTGAAATCTTCCCAGCATCACTTGATGAGCATTGTATTCGAATTGAGTTTTTCGGCGATGAAATTGATCGTATTCGCGAAGTAAATGCGTTAACAGGTGAAGTATTAGCAGAACGTGATCATGTAGCAATCTTCCCAGCATCTCACTTCGTTACACGTGAAGAAAAGATGAAGGTCGCTATTGAAAATATAGAAAAAGAATTAGAAGAACGTTTAAAGGAATTAAATGATAATGGCAAGTTGTTAGAAGCGCAGCGTATAGAGCAACGTACACGTTATGATTTAGAAATGATGCGCGAGATGGGCTTTTGTTCAGGGATTGAAAACTATTCCCGCCATTTAACACTTCGTCCAGCCGGTGCAACGCCGTATACGTTATTAGACTATTTCCCAAAAGATTTCTTAATCGTTATGGATGAGTCGCACGTATCAGTGCCACAAGTAAGAGCGATGTATAACGGGGACCAAGCACGTAAGCAAGTGCTTGTGGATCATGGATTCCGTCTGCCATCAGCTTTAGATAATAGACCGCTCACATTTGATGAGTTTGAAGAGAAAACGAATCAAGTTATTTACGTTTCAGCAACGCCAGGACCGTATGAGTTAGAGCAGTCGCCAGAAGTAATAGAACAAATTATTCGTCCAACAGGGCTTTTAGATCCACCAATCGATATACGACCAATTGAAGGGCAAATTGACGATTTATTAGGAGAGATTCAAGATCGCATTGCAAAAAATGAACGTGTATTGATTACGACTTTAACGAAAAAAATGTCAGAGGATTTAACGGATTACTTAAAAGATGTAGGAATTAAAGTGAACTATCTTCACTCTGAAATTAAAACATTAGAACGTATTGAAATTATCCGTGACCTTCGCCTTGGTAAGTTTGATGTACTTGTCGGTATTAACTTATTACGGGAAGGATTAGATATTCCAGAAGTATCACTTGTAGCTATTTTAGATGCTGATAAGGAAGGGTTCTTGCGTTCAGAGCGTTCATTAATTCAAACAATTGGTCGTGCGGCACGTAATGAAAACGGTCGCGTTATTATGTACGCAGATCGTATAACAAGATCGATGGGAATTGCGATTGAAGAAACGCAACGTCGTCGTACTATACAAGAAGCTTACAATGAAGAGCATGGTATTACGCCGAAAACGATTCAAAAAGGCGTGCGTGATGTAATCCGTGCAACGACAGCTGCTGAAGAGCCGGAAACATATGAAGCAACGCCAGCTAAGAAGATGACGAAAAAAGAGCGTGAAAAGACAATTGCGAAGATGGAAGCAGAAATGAAAGAAGCAGCAAAAGCGTTAGACTTCGAGCGTGCAGCTGAATTAAGAGATTTATTATTAGAATTAAAAGCGGAAGGGTGAACAGAGTGAGTAAGAGCAAGGATTTTATTGTTGTAAAAGGTGCTAGAGCACATAACTTAAAAAATATAGATGTAACCATTCCGAGAAATCAGCTTGTCGTTGTAACGGGATTGTCTGGTTCGGGGAAATCATCATTAGCATTTGATACGATTTATGCAGAAGGACAGCGCAGATACGTAGAATCGTTATCTGCGTATGCACGCCAGTTTTTAGGGCAAATGGATAAACCGGATGTAGATACGATTGAAGGATTGTCACCAGCGATTTCGATTGATCAAAAAACGACGAGTCGTAATCCGCGTTCAACTGTTGGAACGGTAACCGAGATTTATGATTACTTACGTTTATTATTTGCGCGAATTGGTACGCCAATTTGTCCGAATCATGGCATTGAAATTACGTCACAAACAGTAGAACAGATGGTAGACCGTGTCCTTGAATATCCTGAACGTACGAAATTACAAGTGTTAGCTCCTATCGTTTCTGGGCGTAAAGGTGCACATGTGAAAGTGCTGGAAGATATTAAGAAGCAAGGATATGTTCGTGTACGTGTTGATGGTGAAATGCTTGATGTATCAGAAGATATTGCGTTAGATAAAAACAAAAAGCATTCCATTGAAGTTGTAATTGATCGTATTGTTGTAAAAGAAGGAATCGCAAGCCGTCTTGCTGATTCACTTGAAAGTGCATTAAAGCTTGGTGGGGGCCGCGTGTTAATCGATGTTATGGGAGAAGAGGAACTTCTATTTAGTGAACATCATGCTTGTCCGCATTGTGGTTTTTCAATTGGAGAATTAGAGCCGCGTATGTTCTCATTCAATAGTCCATTCGGGGCATGTCCGTCTTGTGATGGACTTGGCTCAAAACTAGAGGTGGATTTAGAACTTGTTATTCCGAACTGGGATTTATCATTAAATGAGCATGCGATTGCGCCTTGGGAACCGACAAATTCACAATATTACCCACAGCTTTTACAGTCTGTCTGTAATCATTACGGTGTTGATATGGATATGCCTGTGAAAGATATACCGAAAGATTTATTTGATAAAGTGTTGTACGGAAGCGGTGAAGAGAAAGTTTACTTCCGCTATGTAAATGAATTTGGTCAAGTAAAGGAAAATGAGATTTTATTTGAAGGTGTTATCCCAAATATTGAACGTCGCTATCGTGAAACGAGTTCTGATTATATCCGCGAGCAAATGGAAAAGTATATGGCAGAACAAGCTTGTCCGAAGTGTAAAGGTGGACGTTTAAAACCTGAGAGTTTAGCTGTTTTCGTTGGTGATAAAACGATTGCTGATGTAACGAAGTATTCTGTTCAAGAAGTACAGGAATTCTTCTCGAATGTAGAGCTAACGGAGAAACAACAAAAAATTGCTCATTTAATTTTAAGAGAAATTCAGGAGCGCGTTGGGTTCTTAGTGAACGTTGGTTTAGATTATTTAACGTTAAGTCGTGCCGCAGGAACTTTATCAGGTGGTGAGGCGCAGCGTATTCGTTTGGCGACGCAAATTGGTTCTCGTCTTACTGGCGTACTTTATATTCTTGATGAGCCTTCTATCGGTTTACACCAGCGTGATAACGATCGTCTTATTCGTACATTGCAAGAAATGCGCGATTTAGGCAATACGTTAATCGTCGTTGAACATGATGAAGATACGATGATGGCAGCTGACTATTTACTTGATATCGGACCTGGCGCAGGTATTCACGGTGGACAAGTCGTATCAGCAGGGACACCAGCTGAAGTAATGCAAGATGAGAATTCATTAACAGGGAAGTATTTAAGCGGTAAAGAGTTTATTCCGGTTCCACTTGAAAGACGTAAAGGTGACGGACGTAAAGTGGAAATTGTCGGTGCAAAAGAGAATAACTTAAAGAATGCGAAAATGTCATTCCCACTTGGTACGTTTGTAGCGGTAACGGGTGTGTCTGGTTCCGGTAAAAGTACGATGATTAATGAAGTACTATATAAATCGTTAGCGCAAAAGTTATATAAAGCGAAAGCGAAGCCAGGTACTCATAAAGAAATTAAAGGTCTTGAGAACTTAGATAAAGTAATTGATATTGATCAATCACCAATCGGTCGTACACCACGTTCTAATCCAGCGACGTATACAGGTGTATTTGATGATATTCGTGATGTGTTTGCACAAACGAATGAAGCGAAAGTGCGCGGATATCAAAAAGGGCGTTTCAGTTTTAATGTAAAAGGTGGACGTTGTGAAGCGTGCCGTGGTGATGGAATTATTAAAATCGAAATGCACTTCTTACCAGACGTATACGTTCCGTGTGAAGTTTGTCATGGTAAACGTTACAACCGTGAAACGTTAGAAGTGAAGTATAAAGATAAGAACATTTCTGAAGTGTTAGGGATGACAATTGAAGATGGAGTAGAGTTCTTCGCTAATATCCCAAAAATTAAGCGTAAACTTCAAACACTTGTAGATGTTGGGCTTGGTTATATGAAATTAGGGCAACCAGCTACGACGTTATCTGGTGGTGAAGCACAGCGTGTGAAATTAGCTTCTGAATTACACCGTCGTTCTACAGGGCGTACGCTATACATTTTAGATGAGCCAACGACTGGTTTACATGCACATGATATCGCACGTCTTCTAGAAGTGTTGCAACGTCTTGTTGAGAGCGGTGAGACGGTACTTGTAATTGAACATAATTTAGATGTGATAAAAACAGCTGATTATATCGTTGACCTTGGACCAGAGGGCGGGGACAAAGGTGGACAAATCGTTGCTTCCGGAACGCCAGAGCAAGTAGTGAAAGAAGAGCGCTCGTATACAGGTAAGTATTTAAAAGACATTTTAGTTCGTGATAAAGCAAGGATGAAAGCAAAAATAAAAGAAGTAGAGTTATCACAATAAGTGTATGAATAAAAACCGAGTGGAAATGACACTCGGTTTTTATTGTATAGGGGGAGACGATGGAGTTTTTAGATGTGTTGCGAAAGAAAAATATGAAGGTAAGAGAGTTCAAAAGGTGGGGTATATATTTTCGGAAACGCTGGGAGGACTATTTTGCAAATCATTTAAGTGATGAGGAAAAAAAAGATATTTTCCTTTACGGAGATAAGTATACATGTGGTTATCTATGGCACATATTTAGTTATGAGAAAAAGAAGTGTTTAGAGGGGGAAGAAGCGGAGGACGCGTTTCATAATGAAGTGAAAAAGGATTGCTATATCTTCTATCAACACTGTGATGATGTACTGCTAATAAAAGATGCGAGTTTATTAAGTATGGATGATATATTACGTGAAACAGATGATATGTATAAAGGCGATATTTATATTGTAGATAAAGATTTCACTTGGACTTTTGTGAAAACGCATGAGCATAGATGGTGTGGGCCTTATTTCACAAGGAAATGTTAGTAGGTATACAAGCATGAAGAGTAGAATAAGTTGGTATAAGTGTTTGCATGATACTTGCGTTTATTATCTATTAGCGTATGATGAAATATATATGTTTAAAGGATGTGTAAGAAAATGAGATGGATTGTATCACTTCTTGTAAATAGCGTTGTGTTAATCGCTGTATCGGGACTTTTAAAAGGGATTGCACCAGACGCGTTTTACGTAGCAAATATACAAACTGCAATTATTGCGAGTATTATCTTGGCTGTTTTAAATGTGTTCGTAAAACCGTTTTTAATTTTAATTACGCTACCAATTACAGTTGTAACTTTCGGGTTCTTCTTAATTGTTATTAATGCGATTACGTTAAAAATAGCAGATTCATTATTAGGAGATGCATTTAATATATCAGGTTTCGGTGTAGCAATTGTTGCGGCAATTTGTATTTCAATTTTTAATATGATTATTGAAAAGGCAATTGTGGAACCGTTATATGAAAAAAAGAGAAAATGACAAAAAGAAAAACATTTCATGATGTGTATGAAATGTTTTTTTCTATTTATTAGAAACCGTATTTCTTGTTTCCAGAAAAAAATGGTACAATATCGGGTAGAATGGAATTTTACATCAAACGAGACTGAACCCGCAGCGGAGTGGAGGTTTATACATATGCCGAAAGTAAGGACAAAAGATTTAATTGAACAATTTCAATTGGAGTTAATAAGTGGTGAAGATGGAATTCATCGTCCGATTGATACAAGTGATTTATCAAGACCTGGAATTGAAATGGCAGGATTTTTCACATACTATCCAGCTGATCGCGTACAGCTTCTTGGAAAGACGGAGCTTACGTTCTTTGACACGTTAACGTCAGAGCAAAAACAAGAGAGAATGAAAGCGCTTTGTACCGAGGAGACGCCATGTATTATTATAACTCGTAATCAAGATGTACCAGATGAGTTACTACAAGCATCACGTGAATCCGGCATGCCTTTATTACGTTCTTCTCAAACGACAACAAGATTATCAAGTCGTTTAACAAACTATTTAGAAGGTAAGTTAGCGCCAACAACTGCTGTTCATGGTGTGTTAGTAGATATTTACGGCGTTGGTGTTTTAATTACAGGTCAAAGTGGTGTCGGTAAAAGTGAGACAGCTCTTGAACTTGTGAAGCGTGGCCACCGCCTTGTTGCGGATGATAGTGTAGAAATTCGCCAAGAAGATGAAGACACATTAGTAGGAAGCTCACCAGATTTAATTGAGCATTTATTAGAAATTCGTGGTCTAGGTATCATTAACGTTATGACGTTATTTGGTGCAGGGGCAGTGCGAAATTATAAGCGTATTACACTTGTTATTAATCTTGAAATTTGGGATCAAAAGAAAAATTATGATCGCTTAGGTCTTGATGAAGAGAAGATGAAGATTATTGATACAGAACTAACGAAGATTACACTTCCAGTTCGTCCTGGTCGAAACTTGGCTGTTATTATTGAAGTAGCAGCGATGAACTTCCGTTTAAAACGTATGGGAGTCAATGCAGCACAGCAGTTCTCAGAACGATTAATGAGTGCGATTGAGTTAGGAAATCAGGAGTAAACTTTGGAGAGGGAGGTCATACATATGCTGTTAGGTTCTGTACCGCAGCTTGACCGCGTAGCTGTCCAACTTGGGCCGTTTCCTGTTTATTGGTACGGGATTATTATCGGTACAGGTGTGCTATTAGGTCTTTGGCTAGCAACTCGCGAGGGAGAAAGGCTAGGTATTCCAAAAGATACATTTGTTGACCTTGTATTAATTGCAGTACCGATCGCTATTCTATTTGCGAGAATGTACTATGTTATTTTTGAATGGGAATATTACGCGCAAAACCCGAGTCAAATTATTAATATTCGTCAAGGTGGCTTGGCGATTCATGGTGGTTTAATCGGGGCTGTTATTACAGGAATTCTTTTTGCGAAACGCCGCGGGTTTTCATTCTGGAAGTTGGCTGATATTGCTGCGCCAAGTATTTTACTAGGACAAGCAATTGGCCGATGGGGAAACTTTATGAACCAAGAGGCACATGGTGATGAAGTAACGAGACAGTTTTTAGAAGGTCTTCATTTACCGGATTTCATTATTAATCAAATGTATATTGATGGTGTGTACTACCACCCGACATTTTTATATGAATCATTATGGAATTTCGCGGGAGTAATTCTATTACTTGCATTACGAAAAGTGAATTTACGCCGTGGGGAACTATTCTTCACATATTTAATTTGGTATTCAGTAGGACGCTTCTTCGTAGAAGGGTTACGTACAGATAGTTTAATGCTAGGACCACTTCGTATTGCACAAGTGATGTCAATTGGACTTGTTGTTATTTCTATTATTTTCATTATTGTGAGACGAAAAATGGGGCAAGCTGATAAAAGATATTCGGAAAATTAGAGAAAAGTAGCATCTTATTATAAGATGCTGCTTCTTTCATATTCAGGAAAGAGAAAGGACTAAGGCAATGAAAATAAATACAGTGTTATTTGATTTAGATGGAACGTTAATTAATACAAATGAACTTATTATTTCTTCTTTTTTACATACTTTAAATACATATTATCCAGATCAATATAAGCGTGAAGATGTATTGCCATTTATCGGTCCATCTTTACATGATACTTTCAGTAAGATTGATGAAAGCAAGGTTGAAGAGTTAATTACAAGCTATCGTCAATTTAACCATGATCATCATGATGAATTAGTAGAAGAATATGAAACTGTATATGAAACAGTTCAAGAATTAAAGAAACAAGGTTATAAAGTTGGTATTGTTACAACGAAAGCACGACAAACCGTTGAGATGGGATTAAAGTTATCAAAGCTTGATGAGTTCTTTGATGTTGTCGTAACAATTGACGATGTAGAGCATGTGAAACCACATCCAGAGCCACTTCAAAAAGCGCTTGAGTTATTAGATGCGAAACCAGAAGAAGCATTGATGGTTGGGGATAATCATCATGATATTGTTGGTGGACAAAATGCGGGTACGAAAACAGCTGCGGTTTCATGGACATTGAAAGGTAGAGCGTATTTAGAGGCTTATAAACCGGACTTTATGTTAGATAAAATGAGTGATTTACTACCGATTTTGTCTGATATGAATCGCTCGTAAAGTTTTACTTTGTATAAGTAGAGGAGAGAGTTCAGTGCGACGGACAACGCGCTATCCTGTTTCAGGAGAAAATTCATTATGGAATGTGTATAAAACAGTGTCTTTTTGGAAGGTAATGAAAAACTTTATTATTATCCAAATCGCACGCTACACACCATTTTTATCTGTGAAGAATTGGCTGTATCGTACGTTTTTACGGATGAAAGTAGGAAAGAAAACATCATTTGCGCTTATGGTAATGCCAGATATTATGTTCCCGGAAAAGATAGTTGTGGGAGAAAATTCGATTATCGGCTATAATACAACGCTTTTAGCACATGAATATTTAATTCGCGAATATCGACTTGGGGAAATCATCATAGGAAACGAAGTGATGATTGGAGCAAATACGACTATATTACCAGGTGTGAAAATTGGGGATGGCGCGATTGTTTCAGCTGGCACACTGGTTCATAGAGATGTACCAAGTGGTGCTTTCGTAGGTGGAAATCCAATGCGTGTTATTTATACAAAAGAAGAAATGGATGCTAGAGAAGGTTGATACTAAAAATGTAACATTTCTCTTCTTTTTTAATGAATAAAAAGGAAATAATTGAGTATAATATACTGTTTTGTTTTTTACGGAATCGTTTATACTTATAGATAGAAGAATGTGTGAACGAAGAAAACAAAAAACTGGAGGATATATGGGGAAAAATCAAAGAATATATAAGGAGAACGGACAAGTTATCTCTTTTAATCAATTAGCGGACTTCTTTTATAAAAAAGGGATGAGGGCTTACAAAGGGCAGAAATTGCAAGATGCAATTAAATATTTTCGAAGAGCGGCACAAAGTGAGAAGGAGCCGTTTATTTTATGCCAATTAGCAACAGTATTATCTGAGGCTGGTGAATATCAAGAGTCAAATCAAACCTTCTTTAAGCTTGTTAGATCTAATCCAGAACTTGAACAGTGTTATTATTTTATTGCAAATAATTATGCATATATGGGGCTATTTCAGCAGGCGAAGAAGTATGCAGATCGCTATTTAGAAGTTGCAGAAGAGAAGGAATTCGTAGAAGAAACATTAGAATTACTTGAGATCATGGAAGAAGAAGCTATGGGTGCGGAAGAGATTGAGGATGAAGATGATTTAATTGTTATGCAGGAAGAAGCGAATCGTTATATTCGCAACGGACAATTGGAAGAAGCAATTGCTACATTAGAAATTGTTACGAAAGATTATCCGGAATTTTGGTCGGGGCATAATAATTTAGCCATTGCGCATTTTCAATCTGGTAATGTAGATAAGGCGCTGAAGTTAACTGAAATGATTTTAGAGAAAAATCCAGGTAATATACATGCGCTTTGTAATACGCTTATTTTTCTATATTCAATTGGAGAGCATAAACAAGTAGAGGCGTTAGCTGCGCAGTTAGTTTCGGTATATCCGATTTCGTTTGAACATCGTTTGAAACTTGGAACGACACTTGCAACAATTGGTCATTTCGAGCCTGCATATAAATGGTTCAAATTATTAAAGCGTCAAGGATACGAGGGAGACGTTAGTTTTTATTATTGGTTTGCATATTCTGCGTATATGGTGAAAGATCAGCAAGTAGCTGAAAAAATGTGGCAACATGTTGTAGAATTGCACCCTGATAAAAAGGGAAAAGAACCGTGGAATGCATTGAATTTAGCGGATGAAGGACAAAACGTGTTATTTGAAGAATTACGAAAATCATTTCAGCAAAGTGCGACGCTAGAGGAACAAATGCTAGCTTTATATTTAATGAATGAATTGTCAACGCCAGAGAAGGT
The DNA here is from genome assembly GCF_054771475.1 of Bacillus sp. MN7755. Taxonomy (NCBI): domain Bacteria; kingdom Bacillati; phylum Bacillota; class Bacilli; order Caryophanales; family Bacillaceae; genus Bacillus; species Bacillus sp. MN7755. The sequence goes on along the minus strand of NZ_BTRL01000001.1, from coordinate 225,770 downwards.
GGGATTCTTCTTTGATGTAACGCAGGCGAAGAACGGTGTTCCAATCGTATCGCAACTTGCAAAGTATTTCTTTTTACTTAATAGCCATAAGAGCATTCCAGCTGATTTACAGCAATTTGAACAGTGCGCGCGAATCGCGGATGCGTTATACAATTATACGAAAAAAGATGATGAATTAATCGAAGAGTGTTTACAATTTTGGTTTTGTACGTTCATACGTTTATATACATCTGGGGCAGTTTTTACAAATGTATACGGTTGGTCAGCTGCGGTTGAATATATCGTACGCAGCGAACAAGGAAATAAGATGACACAGTCGGAGCTCGGGGATGTATATAATGTATCTGTAGCGACTGTTCGAAAGTATGTGCAAGCTGTTAAACGTACGCACACATAAGTAAGCAAATCATTGGGAAAAAAATGATGCTAACAGTATAATGAGGGTAACTTAATTGTGTAGGAATGAATAGGAGTGAATAGTGTGTCAGAAGAAAAAATTTATGATGTCATTATTATTGGTGCAGGACCAGCTGGTATGACAGCTGCAGTATATACATCTCGTGCGAATTTAAGCACATTAATGCTTGAGCGTGGTATTCCAGGCGGACAAATGGCGAACACAGAAGATGTAGAAAACTACCCAGGTTATGAGTCAATTTTAGGACCAGACTTATCAAATAAAATGTTCGAGCATGCGAAGAAATTTGGTGCTGAATATGCATATGGTGATGTGAAAGCAGTCATCGATGGTAAAGAGTACAAAACAATTATTGCTGGTAAAAAAGAATATAAAACACGTGCAATTATCGTTGCAAGTGGTGCAGAGTATAAAAAAATCGGTGTACCAGGTGAAACAGAACTTGGCGGCCGTGGTGTATCATACTGTGCGGTATGTGATGGTGCATTCTTTAAAGAGAAAGAACTTGTTGTTATTGGGGGTGGAGACTCTGCTGTTGAAGAGGGTGTGTTCTTAACACGCTTCGCATCAAAAGTAACAATCGTTCACCGTCGTGATACTCTTCGTGCACAGAAAATTTTACAAGATCGTGCTTTCCAAAACGAGAAAGTAGATTTCATTTGGAATCACACTATTAAAGAAATTAACGAAGCGAATGGTAAAGTAGGAAGCGTAACGCTTGTAGACGTGAACAGTGGAGAAGAGAAAGAAGTCAAAACTGATGGCGTTTTCGTATATATCGGTATGTTACCACTATCAAAACCGTTTGTTGAGTTAGGTATTACAAATGAAAATGGTTACGTTGAAACGAACGAGCGTATGGAAACGAAAGTTCCTGGTATTTTCGCAGCTGGTGATGTTCGCGAAAAAATGCTTCGTCAAATTGTAACTGCAACAGGTGACGGTAGTATTGCAGCGCAAAGCGCACAACATTACGTAGAAGAGTTATTAGAAGAACTAAAAACTGTATCAGAAAAATAAGGGATGCTATACTTTTTGAGAAGAAAGCTACATAATAAGAGCTTTCTTCTTTTTTTGTGTGAAAATGTCAAAGTTTTGTCAAAAAATATTGAGATTATAAGCTTTCTTATTGATATACTGGACTTTACGGAAAAAATCACTATAAGAAATGAGGAATTTATTCAGTATGGAATGGCGTAATATATATCGTGGATTTTGTATGGGCGTTAGTGATTTAATTCCTGGTGTGAGCGGCGGTACAATCGCTGTTGTGTTAGGGATTTATGAACAATTGCTTGCGGCAATTAGTGGATTCTTTAGTCGTGAATGGAAAAAACATTTAGGATTTTTAATTCCCCTTGCAGCTGGTGTGGCAGCAGCGTTTTTAACGTTAAGTCACGTTATTAAATATTTACTTGCAAATCATTATGAACCGACTCAATTTTTCTTCCTCGGTTTAATTATTAGTATATTACCGATGTTAATGAGGGAAGCTGATGCAAAGGCATCGTTTAAAGGTAAGCACATTGTTTTATTAATAGTTGCAGCAATTCTTGTTGCGATCACAGCTTTCTTTAAACCAGATAAGGCAGCAGATCCAATTACGACGTTAACAATTTTAAATGCAATTGGTTTATTTTTCGCAGGATGGATGGCTAGTATGGCTATGTTGCTTCCTGGAATTAGCGGATCATTTATTTTATTAATTATTGGTGTGTATCCGACAGCAATTAACGCTTTAACTACACTGAACTTACCTTTAATCGCAGTTATCGGTGCTGGTGTTATGGTAGGGTTCGTTGTAAGTAGTAAAGGAATTAGTTTCTTATTAGATCGTTATAAAAGTATGACATTTGCGGCAATTATTGGACTTGTTATCGGCTCGATTGTAATTGTGTTCCCTGGTATTCCAACTGGAGGGTTTTCAATTATAAGTTCAATTATTACCTTTATTTTAGGATTTGCGATTGTTACTTATTTCGGTAAGAAATAAAGGCTTTAATCCCCTTGGCGATAAAAATCGTTAAGGGGATTTTTCATGCTATTCATTGAAATTCTAAGCATTTACATTGCTTGTTATAGAAAGCTTTTTTAAAATTGTTGAGTAGCGTGTGCTTAGCGAAGGAGGACTGGCTCCTTCGTTGTAGCAAACTGTTTTTGATAGTATAATGAAATGAGTATGCAGTGAAAAATTTGCTGCAAGTAGCTGAGGTGAAGAAACATGCAAAGAGTGACAAACTGTGTGTTAATTAGAGATAATGAAGTACTCTTACTCCAAAAACCTCGCCGGAATTGGTGGGTTGCACCAGGCGGGAAAATGGAGCGTGGTGAGACTGTAAGAGATTCCGTTGTTCGCGAGTATCGTGAAGAGACAGGGATTTATTTAAAGAACCCAGCGTTAAAGGGGGTCTTCACCTTTGTCATCCAAGAAGGTGATAAAGTTGTTTCTGAATGGATGATGTTCTCCTTTTTAGCGACAGATTTTGCAGGAGAAAACAAACTAGAGAGCGAAGAAGGCATCATTGGTTGGCATACATTTGATAAAATTGATGATTTAGCAATGGCACCAGGAGATTATCACATTATTGATTATTTAATTAAAGGAAATGGCATAATCTACGGTACATTTGTATATACCCCAGATTTCGAGTTGCTTTCATATCGATTAGATCCGAGTTAAACCGTCAAGGAGAGGATACGATGACAGAGAATAATGATATAAAAATGGTAATTATTACAGGAATGTCTGGAGCTGGAAAGACAGTAGCTTTACAAAGTTTTGAAGATTTAGGATATTTCTGTGTAGATAATTTACCACCGATGTTATTGCCAAAGTTTATTGAGCTTATGGCGGATTCAAAAGGGAAAATGAATAAAGTAGCACTTGGCGTTGATTTACGTGGCCGAGAGTTTTTCGAACATTTATGGGGAGCGCTTGATGATTTATCAGAACGTACATGGATTATTCCTCATATTTTATTCTTAGATGCGAAAGATAGCACACTTGTAACTCGTTATAAAGAAACGAGACGTTCGCATCCACTTGCACCAACCGGTTTGCCGTTAAAGGGAATTGAGATGGAGCGTAGCTTATTAACTGATATGAAGGCACGCGCTAATATTGTGCTTGATACATCGGATTTAAAACCGAAAGAATTACGTGAAAAAATTGTTCATCTGTTTTCAACTGAAACGGAGCAAGCATTTCGTGTAAATGTTATGTCATTTGGATTTAAGTACGGCATTCCAATTGATGCAGATTTAGTATTTGATGTTCGTTTTTTACCAAATCCATATTACATTCCACATATGAAGCCATTAACAGGACTAGATGAGGAAGTTTCATCGTATGTACTGAAATTTAATGAGACGCATAAGTTTTTAGAGAAATTGACGGATCTTATCACTTTCATGCTGCCTCATTATAAAAGAGAAGGCAAGAGTCAACTTGTAATAGCAATTGGATGTACAGGTGGACAGCATCGTTCTGTTACGCTTACAGAATACCTTGGGAAACATTTGAAACCAGAGTATAGTGTTCATGTATCTCATCGTGATGTGGAGAAGAGAAAGGGCCATTAAGGGATGAAAAAAGAGAGAAAACCTAAAATTGTTATCATGGGAGGCGGAACTGGACTTTCTGTTTTGTTACGAGGATTAAAACAGTATCCTGTTGATATTACAGCAGTTGTTACAATCGCTGATGATGGTGGTAGTTCAGGTAGATTACGTGATGAGCTAGAAATTCCACCCCCAGGTGATATTCGTAACGTACTTGTGGCGTTATCAGATGTAGAGCCACTGGTGGAAGCTTTATTTCAGCACCGCTTCACAACGGGAGATGGGCTGAAAGGTCATGCATTAGGGAATTTATTATTGGCGGGTATGACCTCGATTACAGGAGATTTCTTCCATGCGATTACTGAAACGAGTAAAGTGTTAAACGTCAGAGGACGTGTGTTACCGGCAGCGAACCAAAGTGCAGTATTGCATGCGGAACTAGAAGATGGAGAAATTGTAACAGGTGAATCAAAAATTCCTTATTTCGGGAAGAAGATTAACCGTGTCTTTTTAACTCCAGAAGATGTAGAGCCGTTACATGAAACGTTGGCTGAGATTAAACGAGCTGATTTACTTGTTTTTGGTCCAGGAAGTTTGTATACGAGTATATTACCGAATTTAGTTGTTAACAAAATCGGGGACGCTGTTCTTGCTGCAAAAGCGAAGAAGGTATATGTATGTAATGTTATGACGCAAGCTGGTGAAACGATGGGATATACTGCGTTTGACCATGTGCAGGCGTTACATGATCATTTAGGTAAACCATTTATCGATACTGCAATTGTAAATAACCGTGATATTCCTTGTGAATTACGTCAGTTATATGAGGAAGAAATGTCGGCGCCAGTTGTAGTAGATGAAGAGCGTTTTACCGAAAACAATATTGATGTCATTCAAGACCAATTAGCGAAGTATGATGATCGTGTTGTAAGGCACGATACATTAAAGTTAGCTTCTATTTTATATTCACTGTTGTAGATGTGCGTTGCCTCGTTTGAGGTAACGCTCATCCTTTCATATAGGACAAGATTTTTGTTCCACAATAATCGTATAAGGAGGTGTTGACTGTGTCATTTGCATCAGAAACAAAGAAAGAGTTGACGAATCTTGAGATGAAGGAATGCTGTGAGAAAGCAGAACTATCAGCGTTACTTCGAATGAACGGATCGCTTTCTTTTTCAAATCGTCGTCTATCTATCGATATTCAAACGGAAAATGCGGCAATTGCAAGAAGGATTTATACGCTTTTGAAAAAAGGATATGACGTGACGGTAGAATTACTTGTTCGTAAAAAAATGCGATTGAAGAAAAATAATGTATATATCGTAAGGCTTGTTGAGAAGTCTCGCGAAATATTAGCCGATCTTCATATCGTTCGAGATGACTTTTCATTTATTCGAAATATATCACAAGAATTGATTGAGAAGAAATGTTGTAAACGATCGTATTTACGCGGTGCATTTTTAGCAGGTGGTTCAGTAAATAACCCAGAAACATCATCTTATCATTTAGAGATCTTTTCGTTATATAAGGAACATAATGATGCTATATGTGAACTGATGAACGGATTTGATTTAAATAGTAAGACGTTGGAAAGAAGAAAAGGGTATATTACGTATTTGAAAGAAGCAGAAAAAATTACAGAGTTTTTAAATATTATAGGTGCTCATAATGCACTTTTAAGATTTGAAGACATTCGAATTGTACGTGATATGCGTAATTCTGTAAATCGTTTAGTGAACTGCGAAACAGCTAATTTAAATAAAACAATTGGTGCAGCGCTAAGGCAGATTGAAAATATCCGCTATATTGATGAGACGGTTGGTCTTGATATATTGCCAGATAAACTACGAGAAATTGCGCAACTACGAAGAGATTATCAAGATGTAACATTGAAAGAGTTAGGTGAGATGGTATCCGGGGGCAAAATTAGTAAATCGGGTATTAATCATCGTTTGCGTAAAATCGATGATATTGCAGAGAAATTACGCGCGGGGGAAACGGTAGCAAAAAAATAAGAGGTTAAAGGGGAAATGGAGCTGTGGTTCAAAAAAGAGTTCAGGTTTCATTAAAAAACGGTTTACAAGCACGTCCGGCTGCGTTGTTTGTACAAGAGGCAAATCGCTTTCATGCGGATATCTTCATCGAGAAAGATGGAAAGACAGTAAATGCAAAGAGCATAATGGGGATTATGAGCTTAGCAATTGGAACTGGTAGCATGATAACAATTACAACAGAAGGTTCAGATGCAGAAGAGGCTTTAGAAGCATTAGCTGCATATGTACAATAAAAAGCTATCGCGTATATGCGATAGCTTTTTTGTTTTTGATGTTTGTTGGTGGGGTATGTGGGGTGTGAGTGCTTGTCGAGGATTGTCGGTAAGTCGATAAGTTGTGTCGAAACGTCGATATATTAAAATAATCGCCGATATAATTGGAGTTACGGTCGATATATTTGAAAAATCGCTGATATATTTAGGTGAATACTAGGTGGGGTATATTCGTGCGAAGGCCAATACATAAAAAAGCGCCCTGTAATAGGGCGCTCTTTTATGTATCTAGCTCCAGCGGCTAGAATCTCCAGTTGTTTCGCTTTTACATTCGAGGCAAAAAGCGCCTCGGATGTAAAAGCTCCAACACCCTGCGATTCTAAACGAGCCGCTTTCGCTTTTAAGTATTAACGATTTGTAAAGATCTTATCGATTAAACCGTATTCTAAAGCTTTTTCTGCTGTCATGAAGTTGTCGCGGTCTGTGTCGCGTTGTAGTACTTCAAGAGGTTGACCTGTGCGGTCAGCAAGAATTTGGTTTAGTTTTTCACGTAAGAATAGGATACGTTTTGCAGCGATTTCGATTTCAGTCGCTTGACCTTGTGCTCCGCCAAGTGGTTGGTGAATCATTACTTCACTGTTTGGAAGTGCATAACGTTTTCCTTTTTCACCTGCTGCAAGTAAGAATGCACCCATAGATGCAGCCATACCAATACAGATTGTTGATACTTGTGGTTTAATAAATTGCATTGTATCGTAAATTGCCATACCTGCTGTGATAGAACCACCAGGGCTGTTGATGTAGATGTGAATATCTTTTTCTGGATCTTGAGATTCCAAGAATAAAAGCTGGGAAACGATTGAGTTAGCTACGTTGTCATCAATTGCACTACCAAGCATAATGATGCGGTCTTTTAATAGTCGAGAGTAAATATCGTAAGCGCGTTCTCCACGATTTGTTTGTTCAATTACTGTAGGAATTAAATTCATCTGTTATTTCCTCCTTCTAAAGCTTTCTTAGTCTTATAATACAATTATGGTCAATAAAGGTCAAACGAAACCACTTTAAATCAAAAAAATATGTAGTTGTACCATGAATTATTCGCTATGTTTTTGAAATTCCCTGCTTATGTATCTTCAACATCATAACCGAATTACATAAATTTAAACGTTATGAAACCTGTAGAAAAAAGAAAAGAACGCCTTTTTACTGAAGCGTTCTTTCGAGAGTTATTCTTTTAAAAGATAGGTTACTTTATTTAAAATCTTTTCAATTTGTTTCGCGTTTTTACTATACATTTCGCTTGCTGATTTCGACTTTGTTTCTAAGGAAAATAGTTCAAGATCAGCATGACATTTTTTTAAAGATGCTAATAATAAAGGTTTGTTTTGAGGAGAAGGCATTTGTAGTTTGTCATTATAAATGTCGATAGTAAGTTGTCCGTATGAATCCACTTGACCGAGAAAGACATTTTCAATAACAACACCGAGCTTTTCTAGTTCGGAATGCAACCAAGCGCGGTTATGCCCGCTTGCTGAAAGAGGTTCATCTAGTACATTGCCATCCATAATAACAGTTTGCGGTTCTTTTTCATTCGGCACTTTTAAACCGAGATCTTTTGCAGTAAGGGGCTGAGAATCTTTCTTTAATAATACATTTAATTCTCCGCTTGGTTCTAAGACAGCAAATTCGACTTCAGCTATACTGAATGCACCATTTCCTCTAAGAAGTTCAAGTAACTCATCACTTGTATATTTTTCTTGTTTTAAATTATCCTCAAGTACTTTGCCATCTTTTATTAACACTGTAGACTTCCCTTCAAAAAAATCTCTAGCAGTTTTGTTTTTTAGGGAGAGAATTCCGACAAAAAAGGGTACTGAGGCGAAAATAAGTATGGCAAAGACACCATGGAAAAACTTTTGATCAAGCCCTGTAGCTATTTGAGCGGCGATATCACCGATTGTCATTCCTGCTATGTATTCAAAAAAGGAAAGTTGGGAGATTTGCCTTTTTCCTAAGCATTTTGTAATAGTGAATAAAATGATTAATATGAATACAGAGCGAAGAATGACAAGTGTCCATTCCGGCAGGTGAGACATAGTCATTCCTCCAGTCTACTTAAAACCCTTTATATTGAGGTTCTTCACGTTCTAATACTGAAACTCTATCCTTTAAATCAGCGATGACACTGTCCATTTCTAACATACATTCATGAAATACGCGTTTTGCTTCGTCATCTGTGGAATTTAGCGAAAGAGAGCTTAAACTTGCTTGAGCACCCCTCATACTAGCAAGGCAAGTTTTTACGCTAGCGATAACAGTCATATAAACACCCCTTATCCTTTCGGTTTGAATAGCAATGCGCCAATGAAGCCGAAAATAATAGCTGCGGACACACCGGCGCTCGTTACTTTAAACATGCCAGTAATGACGCCAACGATGCCATGTTTTGCAGCTTCTTCCATTGCACCGTGAACGAGGGCATTACCGAAGCTTGTAATAGGTACGGTTGCCCCAGCTCCAGCGAAGTCAATTAATGGTTCATACAAATTGAATCCATCTAATATAGCTCCGGCAACAACGAGTGTTGCCATTGTATGAGCTGGTGTTAGCTTGCCGACATCAAACATAAGTTGCCCGATTACACATATGAGTCCACCAATGACGAAAGCCCAGAAAAAAATCATTGCATTGCACCTCCAAATTCAATCGAAACGGCATGAGCGATACACGGAATCGTTTCTTCTTGTTGGAATGTAAGTGGAGATAGCAAGGCGCCTGTCGCAACGACAAGTATTTTTTTAAACTCTCCTCTTTTCATTCGGTTTAATAAGTGACCGTATACGACTGTTGCAGAGCATCCTGGTCCGCTAGCACCAGCGATAACAGGTTGCCCTTCTCTATAAATGAGTAACCCACAATCTTGAAACTGTTCGCTCGTTACTTTTGTTCCGTGTTTATGTAGTAAGTCATAAGCGATTTCGCGACCGACATGTCCGAGGTCGCCTGTTACGATTAAATCGTAGTAAGAGGCATCAATTTGGCGTTCGCGTAAATGGGCTTCAATTGTATCAACGGCAGCTGGAGCCATTGCACCTCCCATATTAAACGGATCCGTTAATCCCATATCAACCACTCGTCCGATTGTGGCAGATGTTACCCTAGGACCGTGTCCCGTATCGCTTAAAATAGCGGCTCCTGCTCCGGTTACTGTCCACTGCGCGGTAGGGGGTTTTTGCCCGCCATATTCGGTAGGATAGCGGAACTGTTTTTCCACAGCTGTATTATGGCTTGATGCACCGGTTAATAAATATTTTGCGCCTTTTGCATTTACGATACTTGCTCCAAGTGCTAAACCTTCCATAGAAGTAGAACAAGCGCCGAATAGTCCGAGATAAGGAGTGCCCAGTGTACGGCAAGCAAAGCTTGTAGGGGTAATTTGATTAATTAAATCGCCTGCGAGTACAAATTGAATATCATCTTTACGAAGTTTTGCTTTTTCAGTAGCGCGGCTACAAGCCTCTTCGAACAAAATTTTATGTGCTTTTTCATAGGAATCTTGTCCGAGCCATAAATCTTCATGGAGGGTATCGAAGTCTTCTGGAATTTTTCCTTTAGCTTCAAACGGCCCGCCAACGACTCCCGTCGAAATAATAACTGGTTTGTTTTCAAATACCCATGTTCGGTGTCCTTGTAACATTTATAGCCCTCCCCATTGAACGAGAATCGTTTTAATAAGTGCGATGACGAAAGCGGAAAATACACCAAATAAAATAACAGAACCAGCTAATTTAAACATGTTACCGCCAACACCGAGGACAAATCCCTCTGTTCGGTGTTCGATACATGCGGCAATAACAGAGTTACCAAATCCAGTGACAGGTACAGCTGTGCCTGCTCCAGCAAACTGTCCAAAACGATCGTATATACCAAATCCAGTTAGTAACATGGAGATGAAAATAAGAGTTGCGACTGTTGGATTTCCCGCTGAACGCTCGGTGAAATCAAAATATGTGATATAAAATGTAGAAATGAGTTGTCCGATGAAGCAAATAAAACCACCGACGAAAAAGGCTTTTATACAATTTTTCAAGACAGGGCGCTTCGGTTCTCGTTCTTGTTCGAATTTTTTATACTCCTGTTGCACAGGGGTTAAGTTTTTATCTTTACTAGACATTGCGATCCTTCCTTTTCTTAAAAAAAAGCGTTAAGTGTTAGACTCCATTTTTTTCCCAATGAATTTTAATTGTTTATTAATTTCATCTTTAGATACTTCTTTTTCCTTAATTTTTCTTTCGAGTTTTTCGAGTAACATAAAGATTTTTTTATCTGTACTGACACGAACATCGAAAGTAGGATGCTCATCACTTAGCTGCTTTTGAAGCTTCTTACGAAGAGGTTTTAATCCAAACCTTTCGTGATGCTCCGGTGTAACTGCTATGTAGAGATCTAAATTTGAATTTACTGCTGTGCTTTTTATAATTTCATCCATAGCGAGAGCTCTTTTTTTGGCTCCTTGTGATATAGATTGATTAAAGGATTCCGTACTTGTCTTTGTTAATTTGGGACCTTTCTCTTTCTCCGTTCGTTTTGCTTCTTCTTTCACTTTTTTATCTAAGGGACTATTATCACATCCGGTAAAAGAGCTAAATAGAAGGGCAAATAATGCGGTTATGAGGCCGAGTTTTCGCATAATTATCATTCCATTTCTATTGCAATATGTAATGTGATAGAAAAAGGATGATTGCATATCATCCTTTTTCTATTTCACAGCATGACGAATCCGTTATTGCTGTGAGTATTGTGGTTCTTCTTGTTGGACTTCTTCAACACGTGGGTTTAAAGAATCGATAATCGTTTGTGTTTGCTGCGCAGCTGTTTGGAAAAGTTGCTTTGCTTGTTGGTTATCCGTATCAAGAGCGAATCCCTCTAAGCTAGCTTGTGCGCTTTTTAATCCAGAAACAGTTTGCTTTAGTTTCGTAATTACAGTCATTGAATGAAGCCCCCTTTGGAATATCAATTCAAAGATTATAATTTGTGAGTTGGGGTGAATTTATGATTGGGAATTTTAGGGATGTATCATTTTGAAATTACAATTTTGTAATGAATATGTAAGGATAAGCGATAGTGGAAAAAAACTTTTTCTCCTAGAATAAAGAAAGTAAAGCAAGGTAAAAGGACATTTGAAGGAGAGAAAAATGAAGAAGTTATTATTAGGTTTAATTGGACTTTTTATATTAGTTATTGGTGTGGCAAGCTTTTCTCATAATGAGGTGACTGATAGATATAATCCGCTTGTGAAAGAAGACTTTGTATATGTAAAAGCGAAAGAATCTGGCCGACTATCTACAGTTGGAGAGGTAGCTGGAGACTATAAACTTACTGGTTACTACGCTTCAGGTGAAGGAAGAGATGTTAAGTTTTATGCACCTCGTGGGCTTAGAGAGGGAGCATATGTAAAGGTTAAAACGAAAGGTGAGTATATCGAAACATACCAAGAAGTACAACCGGATGAAATTCCAAAAGAGATTAAAGAGAAACTAGATAAATAAGACCGTTAAGAATTGCCTCCTAAATGTAGAAAATAGGGGGCGCTTTTATGCGGGAAATAGCGTATATACAATGTGCTATCAAAGAGTTTTTATTGATTTAAATGGTTTTTATTGCTATTATTATGGAGAGAAAATGAAGTATATTTTATAATCATGCGCCCATAGCTCAGTCGGATAGAGCGGTGGTTTCCGGTACCACGTCTGCCGGGGGTTCGAATCCCTCTGGGCGCGTTATATATTGTTACAGCCTTACTATAGTCACATTCTTTTACGAAAGCTTTTAGATAACCGTCATACATTTAGTGTTATTGTGACGCGTTCCATTTAGAAGTGGAAAGGAAAAGTGTATTAAGTAAGTAGCACGTAACAGCGTGAAGAACGTGTTGAAAATTAATAGTAAATCTAAGGCAGCCCCTTGTATGTGATTAGAAATAATCGTGTACAGGGGGTTTTTTGCTATGAAAAGAATTAAGCGTCGTGCCGTTGGAAAGCGTCGTGATGTTGATACGGATATTGTCCTATATAAGCCGTCTATTACTGTTAATAGGGCTTTAGAACGTGTAATGGACATTTATGTAGCTGAAGGGTACAGAGAACGGACTATAAGCGATTATAGGATGTTTTGGGCGGAGTTTATTAAGATAATTGACCGCCAGCTAATTACAGATGTTACGAAAGAGGACATAAGGAAGTATGTGAATCAGCTGCTAAAAGAAAGAAAGTTATCGCCTGTGACAGTTAATATTCGCTTATCTGCTATTAGGGCAATTTTTAATCGTTTGGAAAAAGAAACGGTTATTGAAAATAATCCTGTGTTGGGGGTTAGAAAGTTAAAGGTAGATGAACAAAAAATTTATACTTTGACCGACAATCAAATAAAACGCCTATTCGCGATGATTGATAAAACTTCTTATGCGGGTTATAGAGATTATGTAGCTATGCTGGTAATGCTTAAATGCGGCTTGCGTATCAACGAAGTCAATACATTAGAAATCAATGACGTTGATTTTGATAATGGCGTTATTTTATTACCTGGCAGAAAAAACAAGAACCGAAAAAGTAGGGTAATTCCAATGTCTAAAAAGGTTCAAAATGAGTTGGCCCAATTAGTAACAGAAACAGGAGAGTATTTTGAAGGGTTGGGAATGGCTGTATTCGTTAATTCGTTTGGTGAACCTTTAGTATATGGCACCAATTCGTGGTAAAGGTAAGGTGATAGATATATATGTGCAGCAGTGGTATGCGTTGCAGTAGGTGATGTCACGGCGTGGTGTACATACATAGTGTGTGATGGTGCATGGTTGGTGCATTGTGTATGTGTGTGTGATGTGTGTGTACAGCGTTACGACACGATACGAACAGCGTGTTCCGTTCGATGTGTTATTGATGACTAGTAGAGGACGTAGGGTAGGAGTATATATGGCGCTATCTATAGCATGTCATTTAGGGCCATTTTTTAGTGAACCTTTCAAAGCGACCCGTACACCAGGGGGGCGGGGTATGTAATATAGGGGGAACAGGGTCTAAATAATTTTTTTATTATTTTTTGTATGTTAGCGTTATCTGACAATTCATTCTAGGTTTTAGTAAAAGGCAATCTGCACATTACTAAAATAAGAACAGATTATCTGTCTATACTTTATAATATATGTGTCTGAAATGACAATCCTTTTCGTTACTAATCTGTAGGACAATATAAAGTAATTTAAAGTAGTTTAAACCTATATAAGGTTAAATGAAGGAAGTAATAAGTAGAATAAAGATAATTAAAGTGAAATGTAGGACTTAAGTAACTAAAATAAAGAAAAAAGCCATACAAGTAGTATGGCCTTGTTTATGAAACAATTAAGCTTGTGGTCCTGGTGGTCGTCCGTGGTCGTAAGCAGGTGCACCAGTATTACCGTCAGCTATACCCCAAGGTTCCCCGTGTGTGTAAGATGGAGACCAACCTTCTCCATGTGTATATTCAGGTGCACCGCTGCCATCGCCTATATTTACTGCTAAATCTGGTCTTTGTGGTGACCAGGTATCGCCTATATTTACTGCTATTAGTTTTTGTTTCGTTTTTACTATTTCATTTGTATGTCCTAATCCTAAAGACGTAATTCCTAATACGGATAATCCAACTATTGTTAATCCAATCTTTTTCATTACTTTAACGCCCCTTTTTCTTCATATTTTCTCCTTGCTTCATTACTCATATAAAAATACTTACTAGCTTGTACATGATTTTCTTCTTGATAGAATGCATTTGCTAAAATTTCAGTGTATTCTTGCACGCAATCCCATAGTTTTTCTTTTTTAAAGTAAGAAATCCCTTTTAAAATTACTTTTTCTAAAGATAATGCGGAAGTTTTATTATTTAGTTCTTTTAGAATCGTAAAATGAGGTAGAAGTTCTTTGTTTTCAAGTTCATTACAAATACGTAGACCGTTTTCAATCAATTCTTCGGCAAGAGTATGTTCGCCTAATTTATAATACTCACGTGCTTCTACAAAAATAGCTTTGAAATGTTTGGGGTTCTTTTTTGTCACTTCGGATACATGTCGAATTGCTAAATTTGAAAGATTTTGATTCGCGTATAACCACGCTAAGTTGTGTCGTACTCTAAGGACTAGAGATTCTTCATTGTGTTTTTGTAGAATATCTAACGCACAATTTAGATTGATTTCCGCTTGTTCAAATTGTCTTAAATCTATGCAGGATAGCCCATAAACATTGTTACAGGAAGCGACATTAACTTCATATCCCGTATGTTTAGAAAAGATATCTTTTGCCTTCGTTACATATTGAATTGCAACTAAAGGTTGGTATGTTTGATAGTGAAATGAAGCAATGCGGTAATTAAATTCAGCTTCCTCTAATTCATTCAGTACGTACATTAAAAGTTTTTCCGCTTGTTCAAATTCTTCTCTAGCTTTAGTGTAATTAGAAATCATGGCTTCATGAATGCCTTTAAAGAAGTGATAATAATAGGATAAAAAGCCGCTATCAGGTACATCAAAGGAGTTAATTTCATTAAAGCTATCTTTTGTAATGTTAAATCCATCTGTCAGCATTTCATATCTAAAGTTTAATAATGAATAGTATAATAATAAATTTTTATCTTCTTTTATACTGGAAAGCTTATCTTCAACTTCTTGTTTTAAGTTTGTTGCTTGTATACTTTGATGTTGTAGTATAGCTTGATACCAGTCATTAAGTAACTTTGTAACCTTTTCATTCCCCTTCACTGGAACATGCATATAATCCCTTCCTTTTCTGAATAGTCTTACATTAAATGATAGCAAGAATAGAATATAATGGAAATTGAATTTCGATATTTCTCAACATTTGTTTGACAATTATATTTTCAATTATGTAACTAATCGTATTCATTTTATCTGTTTAGTAAATTCAAATAATTAGCATAGAAAAATAAGTTAACATGGTATAATTTTCTTGTGAAATACTGTATAAAGAAGGGATGTTATGACGCAAATAAAGGTAACGCCTGAACAATTGGAACAGACGGCAAAGAATGTCAAGGATTCACGTAACTACTTAGAACAGATACATAAAGATTTAGTTAATCAAACTGAATATATAGCGTCACAGTGGACAGGGGCGACAAGTCAACGCTTCTATCAAATGTTTAATGAAGCGAAGCCGAAAATGTTCACTGTTTTAATGGAATTTGATAATTGCTGAAGGGCTTGAAAAGGCGGCTGAAAAATTCCGTAAAGTTGATGAAGAAGAACAGAAAGCGATGGAAGCACGCATTCAATCTAAAATGTGGACAGACATAACAGGAGAACTTTCAGGGGCTTATGACGCTTCCCGTGCGGTTGACGGTATTGACCCTTCTACTGGTGAAAAAGTGAGGTGGTTTGATAGGTCGGTTGCTGGTGTCATGGTTGTTGGAAGTATGCTTCAAGTAGGTAAGTTAGGGAAAATACCTAAAGTTGCAAAAGCCTTAGATAAAGCTGATGCAGCAAAAAAGGAAATGCAAGAAGCTGCTGCGTTATTGAAAGCAAAGAGACAAAAGCAGGCAGCTATTAATAGAACGTCAGGAGATAAGTTTGAAGCCGAATTGAAATCAAACTTAGAGGGCACAGGAGATTATGAAACAGTGGTAAAGCAATTAACCTTAGAAACACCTAGCGGTATAAGAACTAGGGT
This sequence comes from Bacillus sp. MN7755, assembly GCF_054771475.1. Taxonomy (NCBI): domain Bacteria; kingdom Bacillati; phylum Bacillota; class Bacilli; order Caryophanales; family Bacillaceae; genus Bacillus; species Bacillus sp. MN7755. The sequence continues at coordinate 209,809 of NZ_BTRL01000001.1, read as the reverse complement.
TGATTTAGCTGCAATTGATAAAGTGAAAGGTAAAATTGATTTATACGAAGCCAAAGTGTCTTTAAAAGCACCTTTAACTAAAAATCAAAAGCTGCTTTTCCTGAAATTGAAGAATTCGGTGCGGTTGTGAAAGGGAAAGGCAAGCCAGCATTAACTGGAGGTACTGAAATACCACCAACTAAAGTTGAAGTAGTACGTAAACAATAAGAAGGGGTGTACATATGTCTTTAAGAGAGTTAGAACAGATAGACTTATTAGCTGTTGAAAAAGAAACGGGTTATGTCCAACTTATTATTGCAGATGAAGAAAATTGGGAAGATGAAGAAGAACATGTTTCATTATTGATAGAAAAAATTTACGCTTACTTAGGATTTATAGAAAGTGGGGCGATATATGAGATGTACCCCGATTCTAAAGGGCGACAATTTGTTATAAAAATACATGGAAAATACCGTTGTACTGAATATGGTGAAGAATTTCTTGAAAATGTTGAGGGAATCATTATGAAAGCTGGTTACGGATTCCAATACATATATGAACCATCTGAAGAAGTGGGAAGTGTAGAAGAATAACCGAAATGAAATTAATATTGAAAAAAGTACGCAAGCGATTTTATAATCGAAATAGTTTAGCATACATAACGTTGTATGTTCATGTCTAAAAATATCATTTCTAAATTACGTACAAGGTAAAACCTTGATTTTATTAATAATTTTAAACAGCAGTTACCGTTTGGTTTCCGGTACCACGTCTGCCGGGGGTTCGAATCTCTCTGGGCGCGTCAAAAAGTCTTAACTTACGTTTTGTAGGTTAGGACTTTTTTTATTTCTCTCTTGTTATATCTAGTGATAAGATTTACTATTAGTACTTGATAATAATTTTTTAACCTTAATATTTTCTTTCAATATTATTCAAATTTCGGTTGTAAGTTGTAAATCTCATTAATACATATAAATTAATAATATTTTGGAATGGGTGTCTGTGATAGCATTCTCCTTTTACCAAACTTATTGTACAATAGAAACAAGGGGGAGATTAGTTTGAAGGCAAGTCTTTTACAAGAACAAAGCTTACGTTTGGCAATGACACAAGAGTTAAGGCAAGCGATTACAATGCTCCAGTATAATGTACAAGAATTATCGGAGTTTTTGTATGAGCAATCGTTAGAGAATCCCCTTATTGAGTTAGGTGGTTTTGAGAGGGAGAAGAAAAAGAGCTCTAACACAAGTAAAAGTACCAGCAAACAAGTCGAGAATCAGATGGAAATCTACAGTGTGGATTCTACAACGATTCAGCAACATTTATTAAATCAAATACAGTATTATAAAATAGAGGAAGAAGAGCGAAAAGCAGCTTCTTTCATTATTATGAACATGGATGGAAATGGATATTTACAAGAAACGAACGAGGAGTTAGCAAGCCTCCTTTCCGCACCGCTTCATGTAGTTGACCGCTCTGTAGAGCTTGTCCAATCACTCGAGCCAGCAGGGGTAGGCGCGCGTAATATTCAGGAATGTCTAACTTTGCAATTGAAGCGCTTACAAAGACGAAATGGATTAGCAGAAGAGGTTGTGGAAGATCATTTCGCTTATTTCGTGAAGAAAGATTGGCGAAAGCTTGTTCAAGTGTTGAAGTGTAGTAATGAAGAATTGCAGGATGCGGTAAATTGTATAACGTCATTACAACCAAAACCAGGTCTTGCGTTTTCTTCTGATAAACCACTTTATATTGTGCCTGATATGGCGGTGAAAAAAGATGGCGATCGTCTCGTTTTACAGATGAATGAGAGAAATATGCCAAGAATTGAAATTCATTCTGAGTATAGTGCGCTTCTTAATAATAGCGAAAGTGAAGTAGCATCTTACGTATCAGAAAAGTATCAGCATGTGCAGTGGATCATGCGCAGTTTGAAACAGAGAAAACAGACATTGCTGCAAGTAATGACTATTATTATGGAAAAACAACGTGATTTCTTTTGGGAAGGTCCAGCGTATTTAAAACCGCTTGCTTTAAAAGAGGTGGCGGAAGAGTTAAGTGTGCATGAATCTACAATTAGTCGTGCAACGCGAAATAAATATGTGCAAACACCACATGGTTTATTTGAGATGAAATCGTTCTTTAGTAATGCTGTTTCAACGACTGAAGATGAAGCAGTTTCTACAAAACGTGTAAAACAGTTTATTCAAACGCTTGTTGAGGCAGAGAATAAGAAAAAGCCACTTTCAGATCAAAAGATTTCAAAATTATTAGAAGAAGAGCATGAAATCGTTATTTCTCGAAGAACGGTGGCGAAGTATAGAGAACAAATGCATATTCCAGCTTCGTCATTACGAAAAACGATTGGATAGGTGAAGAAGATGAAAGTTGTACTGTATACAAAAAAAGATTGTGGTCTTTGCGTGCAGGCAAAAGAAGTTTTGCAGGAAGTACAATGTGAATATTCTTTTCAAATCGAGGAAATAGATATATATGAAGATAATGACCTTTTAGAAAAATATCACTTAATGATTCCGGTTGTAGAAATAGACGGAAAACAAGTAGAATATGGTAACATTCACAAAGGTGTCATAATAAACTATATAAAGAATGCAGTTAAGAGTTGAATAAGTTTCTATCTCCTGTTACAATAATACACGTAGCAGGGATTATTTTTTTAACCTATGTGGGACACAAAATGTCACTACGGGACGTAAAGTGACCACCGAGGAAAAATGAACCAATGTAGTGAGGAGAAAAGATATGCGCTCATGGATTCAGAATACAAAAAAATTATTACCTGATCTGCTACCTGTTATGCAAACGAGAATGCAAATTCTTCAATACATTAGGCTCATGCAGCCGATTGGAAGAAGAAACTTATCAGCAAGTCTCGGTATGACAGAACGAGTATTGCGAAGTGAAGTTCAAGTTTTGAAAGAACAAAACTTAGTTCACGTCGCTTCTTCTGGAATGACTTTGACAGAAGAAGGAACAGCTTTAGTTCTTGCTTTGGAAGACTTTATGAAAGAAATTTCCGGGTTAAAGGTTTTAGAAAAGCAACTTAAGGAAACATTAGACTTGGATGAAGTTTTCGTTGTCCCTGGTGATAGTGATGAATCACCTTGGGTCAAACTGGAGATGGGCCGTGCTTGTGTGACTTGTATAAAAGACCGTCTGACAGCGAATAATATCGTTGCTGTGGCTGGAGGAACTACGCTAGCTGCTGCTGCGGACATGATGCAGCTTGATTGCAAAGATTTACATATGCTATTTGTCCCAGCGCGTGGTGGAATTGGAGAAGGTGTTGAGTTAGAAGCCAATACCATTTGTGCCAAAATGGCGCAAAATACGATGAGTAATTATCGCTTGTTGTATGTTCCAGACCATGTTAGTAGCGAAGCATATGCGTCTATTGTGACAGAGCCTTCCGTGAAAGAAGTTCTTGAGTTGATTCGATCTTCCAATATCGTCATTCATGGAATAGGTGATGCGTTAACAATGGCACGTCGCAGAAATACTTCAGAAGCAGATTGGTTAAAGATTCAGGCAAGTGAAGCAGTTGGCGAAGCTTTCGGTTACTACTTTAATGAACAAGGAAATGTTGTTCATAAAGTAAGAACAGTTGGTATGCAACTAGAGGATTTACAACATGTATCTCACGTTGTTGCAGTCGCTGGAGGTTCTTCAAAGGCAAAGGCAATACAGGCTGTAATTAAACAAGGGCACACTTCAATTCTAATTACAGATGAAGGTGCAGCAAAACAGTTAACAAAGGGTATTACCCTTTAATATAATCCCCCAAGGAGGAAATTCAAATGACTAAAATTGGTATTAATGGATTTGGACGTATCGGACGTAACGTATTCCGCGCAGCTCTTAACAACTCTGAGGTAGAAGTAGTAGCAATCAACGACTTAACAGATGCTAAAACATTAGCTCACCTTTTAAAATATGACACAGTTCACGGAACTTTAAATGCAGAAGTATCTGCTAACGAAAACAGCATCGTTGTTAACGGTAAAGAAATTAAAGTTATCGCTGAGCGTGACCCAGCTCAATTACCATGGAGCGACTACGGAGTAGAAGTAGTAGTAGAATCTACTGGTCGTTTCACTAAAAAATCAGACGCTGAAAAACACTTAGGTGGATCAGTTAAGAAAGTTATCATCTCAGCTCCAGCTTCTGACGAAGATATCACTGTAGTTATGGGTGTTAACCACGAACAATACGATGCAGCTAACCACAACGTAGTATCTAACGCTTCTTGTACTACAAACTGTCTAGCTCCATTCGCTAAAGTATTAAACGAAAAATTCGGCGTAAAACGCGGAATGATGACAACAATTCACTCTTACACTAACGACCAACAAATCTTAGACTTACCACACAAAGATTTACGTCGTGCTCGTGCAGCAGCTGAAAACATGATCCCAACATCTACTGGTGCAGCTAAAGCTGTAGCATTAGTATTACCAGAACTTAAAGGTAAATTAAACGGTGGCGCTGTACGTGTTCCAACTGCTAACGTTTCTCTTGTTGACTTAGTTGTTGAACTTGACAAAGAAGTAACAGTTGAAGAAGTAAACGCAGCATTCAAAGCAGCTTCTGAAGGCGAATTAAAAGGTATCCTTGGATACAGCGAAGAGCCATTAGTATCTATCGACTATAACGGATGTACAGCTTCTTCTACAATCGATGCATTATCTACAATGGTAATGGAAGGTAACATGGTTAAAGTACTTTCTTGGTACGATAACGAAACTGGTTACTCTAACCGCGTAGTAGACTTAGCAGCTTACATGACTTCAAAAGGTCTTTAATTCTTAATTATATAAGTTATCAATGACAAAACGAGGGAGAGGGTTTGTTCCCTCTCTCTCTTCTTTCGTTTTAAAAGCAAATGTGTTAAGCTTTTGAGTGGGTTTTGTCAATCCTAACTAGTAGTCGGAGGGAAATCCAATGAACAAAAAATCAATTCGTGACGTAGATTTAAAAGGTAAGCGTGTATTTTGCCGCGTTGACTTCAACGTACCTATGAAAGAAGGCAAAATTACAGATGAAACTCGTATCCGTGCAGCTCTTCCTACAATTCAATATTTAGTAGAGCAAGGTGCGAAAGTTATTTTAGCAAGCCACTTAGGCCGTCCAAAAGGTCAAGCAGTAGAAGAATTACGTCTTACTCCAGTAGCAGCACGTTTAGGCGAGCTTCTTGGTAAAGATGTTAAAAAAGCGGACGAAGCATTCGGACCAGTTGCACAAGAAATGGTTGCAGCAATGAACGAAGGCGACGTATTAGTTCTTGAAAACGTACGTTTCTATGCGGGCGAAGAAAAGAACGATGCAGAACTTGCGAAAGAATTTGCAGCTCTTGCTGATATCTTCGTAAACGATGCATTCGGTGCAGCTCACCGTGCTCATGCTTCTACAGCAGGTATCGCAGACTACCTACCAGCAGTATCTGGTTTATTAATGGAAAAAGAGTTAGATGTACTTGGAAAAGCACTTTCTAACCCAGAACGTCCATTCACAGCTATCATCGGTGGTGCGAAAGTAAAAGATAAAATCGGTGTAATTCGTCATCTATTAGACAAAGTAGATAACTTAATCATCGGTGGCGGACTTGCTTACACATTCGTTAAAGCTTTAGGTCATGAAATTGGTCTATCTCTATGTGAAGACGACAAGATTGAACTAGCTAAAGAATTTATGCAACTTGCAAAAGAAAAAGGCGTAAACTTCTACATGCCAGTTGATGTTGTAATCACTGAGGAATTCTCTGAAACTGCAACAACTAAAATCGTTGGTATCGACTCTATCCCTTCTAACTGGGAAGGCGTGGACATCGGTCCTAAAACACGTGAAATTTATGCAGATGTAATTAAAAACTCTAAGCTTGTTGTATGGAATGGACCAATGGGTGTATTCGAAATGACTCCATTCGCAGAAGGTACAAAAGCAGTAGGACAAGCATTAGCAGATGCAGAAGGTACATACTCTGTTATCGGCGGTGGTGACTCTGCAGCAGCTGTTGAAAAATTCGGTATGGCTGATAAAATGAGCCACATTTCTACTGGCGGCGGTGCGTCATTAGAATTCATGGAAGGTAAAGAGCTTCCAGGTGTAGTTTGTCTTAACGACAAATAAGTAGCAGCCAAAGAAAAAGGACGGTGCAAAGCATGCGTAAACCAATTATCGCAGGTAACTGGAAAATGAATAAAACTCTATCTGAAGCAGTTAGCTTCGTAGAGGAAGTTAAAGGTCAAATCCCAGCAGCTTCAGCTGTTGACGCAGTAGTTTGCTCTCCAGCTCTATTCTTAGAGCGCTTAGTAGCAGCAACTGAAGGAACTGACTTACAAGTAGGTGCACAAAACATGCACTTCGAAAAAAATGGTGCATTCACTGGCGAAATTAGCCCAGTAGCACTTAGCGACTTAAAAGTAGGCTACGTAGTACTTGGCCACTCTGAGCGTCGTGAAATGTTTGCTGAAACAGACGAATCAGTAAACAAAAAGACTCTTGCAGCATTTGAGCATGGTTTAACACCAATCGTATGTTGTGGTGAGACTTTAGAAGAGCGCGAAAGCGGAAAAACATTTGATCTAGTAGCAGGTCAAGTGACTAAAGCACTTGCAGGTTTAACAGAAGAGCAAGTTAAAGCAACTGTTATCGCTTATGAGCCAATTTGGGCTATCGGTACAGGTAAATCTTCTTCTTCTGCAGATGCAAATGAAGTATGTGCGCACATCCGTAAAGTTGTTGCAGAAGCTGTTTCTACAGAAGCTGCAGAAGCTGTTCGTATTCAATACGGCGGTAGCGTAAAACCAGAAAACATTAAAGAGTATATGGCACAATCTGACATCGACGGCGCTTTAGTAGGCGGTGCTAGCTTAGAGCCTGCTTCGTTCTTAGGTCTTCTGGGGGCGGTAAAATGAGAAAGCCAACAGCTTTAATCATCCTTGACGGTTTCGGACTACGTGAAGAAACTCACGGGAATGCTGTAGCACAAGCTAAAAAACCTAATTTTGATGGTTACTGGAACAAATTCCCTCATACAACGCTTACAGCTTGTGGTGAGGAAGTAGGTCTTCCAGAAGGTCAAATGGGTAACTCTGAGGTTGGTCACTTAAATATCGGTGCTGGCCGCATAGTATATCAAAGCTTAACACGCGTAAACGTTGCAATTCGTGAAGGTGAGTTCGATCAGAACGAAACATTCCAAAATGCAATTAAAAGCGTAAAAGAAAAAGGTACTGCACTTCATTTATTCGGTTTACTTTCTGATGGTGGTGTGCACAGTCACATGAACCACATGTTTGCTCTTCTTCGCTTAGCAGCAAAAGAAGGCGTGGAGAAAGTTTATATCCATGCATTCTTAGATGGCCGCGATGTTGGACCACAAACAGCAAAAGGTTATATCGATGCAACGAATGAAGTAATTAAAGAAACAGGAGTAGGACAATTCGCGACTATCTCTGGTCGTTATTACTCTATGGACCGTGACAAGCGTTGGGATCGCGTTGAAAAATGTTACAGTGCTATGGTGAATGGTGAAGGCCCTACTTATAAATCAGCAGAAGAGTGTGTAGAAGACTCTTATGCGAACGGTATCTATGATGAATTCGTATTGCCGTCTGTAATTGTTAACGAAGATAACACGCCAGTTGCAACAATCAATGATGATGATGCAGTTATCTTCTATAACTTCCGTCCAGACCGTGCAATTCAAATTGCTCGTGTATTTACAAACGAAGATTTCCGTGAGTTCGATCGTGGTGAAAAAGTACCTCACATTCCTGAATTCGTTTGTATGACACACTTCAGTGAAACTGTAGATGGTTACGTGGCATTCAAGCCAATGAATCTTGATAACACTTTAGGTGAAGTTGTTGCGCAAGCGGGATTAAAGCAACTTCGCATCGCGGAAACTGAAAAGTATCCGCACGTTACATTCTTCTTTAGCGGTGGTCGTGAGGCTGAATTCCCAGGAGAAGAGCGTATCTTAATTAACTCACCGAAGGTTGCAACGTATGACTTGAAACCTGAAATGAGCATTTACGAAGTAACGGACGCTTTAGTAAATGAAATCGAAAATGATAAACATGATGTTATCATTCTTAACTTTGCAAACTGTGATATGGTTGGCCATTCTGGGATGATGGAACCAACAATTAAAGCAGTAGAAGCAACTGACGAATGTTTAGGAAAAGTTGTAGAAGCAATTCTTGCAAAAGATGGTGTAGCACTTATTACTGCTGACCATGGTAATGCTGATCAGGAGTTAACTGCTGATGGCGAGCCAATGACAGCTCATACAACTAACCCGGTTCCTTTCATCGTTACAAAAAATGATGTAGAGCTTCGTGAAGGTGGTATTTTAGGAGATATCGCCCCAACAATGCTTACGCTTTTAAATGTGGAACAACCGAAAGAAATGACAGGTAAAACAATTATTAAATAATTTGCTTATATAAAAAGGAGAGAATTTATTATGTCAACAATTATTGATGTTTATGCTCGCGAAGTCCTTGACTCTCGTGGTAACCCAACTGTAGAAGTAGAAGTTTACACAGAAAGCGGCGCTTTCGGACGCGCTATCGTACCAAGTGGTGCATCTACTGGTGAACACGAAGCAGTAGAATTACGTGACGGTGACAAATCTCGTTACCTTGGTAAAGGTGTTATGAACGCAGTAAACAACGTTAACGAAGCAATCGCTCCAGAAATCGTTGGTTTCGACGTAACTGACCAAGCTGGTATCGACCGTGCTATGATCGAATTAGATGGCACTCCAAACAAAGGTAAACTAGGTGCTAACGCTATCCTTGGTGTATCTATGGCAGTAGCTCACGCAGCAGCTGACTTCGTAGGTCTTCCATTATACCGTTACCTTGGTGGATTCAATGCAAAACAATTACCAACTCCAATGATGAACATCATCAACGGTGGTTCTCACGCTGATAACAACGTAGACTTCCAAGAGTTCATGATCTTACCAGTTGGTGCTCCAACATTCAAAGAATCAATCCGTATGGGTGCTGAAGTATTCCATGCACTTAAAGCTGTATTACATGACAAAGGTCTTAACACTGCAGTAGGTGACGAAGGTGGATTCGCTCCAAACCTTGGTTCTAACCGTGAAGCTCTAGAAGTAATCATCGAAGCTATCGAAAAAGCTGGTTACAAAGCTGGCGAGAACGTATTCTTAGGAATGGACGTTGCTTCTTCTGAGTTCTACAACAAAGAAACTGGTAAATATGACCTTGCAGGTGAAGGCCGTACTGGCTTAACTTCTGCAGAAATGGTTGATTTCTACGAAGAGCTTTGCAAAGACTTCCCAATCATCTCTATTGAAGATGGTTTAGACGAAAACGACTGGGATGGTCACAAATTATTAACTGATCGTATCGGTGATAAAGTACAATTAGTTGGTGACGATTTATTCGTAACTAACACTCAAAAACTTGCTGAAGGTATCGAAAAAGGTATCTCTAACTCAATCTTAATTAAAGTTAACCAAATCGGTACTTTAACTGAGACTTTTGAAGCTATCGAAATGGCTAAACGTGCTGGTTACACAGCAGTTGTATCTCACCGTTCTGGTGAAACTGAAGATGCTACAATCGCTGACATCGCAGTTGCAACTAACGCTGGCCAAATCAAAACTGGTTCTATGAGCCGTACGGATCGTATTGCTAAGTACAACCAATTATTACGTATCGAAGACGAGCTAGGCGAAGTAGCTGTTTACGATGGTGTAAAATCTTTCTATAACATCAAACGATAATTGTAGAAAATAACGACAGACCGTGAGAAATCACGGTCTGTTTTTTTGTGCTAAAATTGTTCACCCGTCATAAGTGACATGAAATGTTTAAAGAAACGGTTATAATCAAAATCAATGGCGATTTGATGACCCGGCCAATCAATAAATGGCTTCTGGTTCACTAAAGAGCGAAATTCCCCAATGCTTGCTCCTTGTGCAGAGGATTCCGTCATGACAACAATAGGTGATTTGTGATACGTGAACATAGAGTTATCAAATAAAGCGAGTATCGGCAGTGTGTCATGAAAGGGGCTTCCCTTTAAATGCGGTAAGGCATCTTTATAATAGCCGTAGTAATAATGATCGAATAACGGTTTGACGAGTGGGGCTTTTCCTTTTGCTTCAATGTATTCGGCCATTTCTGGTGTAATGACGGAATATTGGGTGACGTTTAACGGGTATATGTACATGTTAGCTGTGGATTGAAGAACGATATTAGCGGCAGTAGGATCGCCATAAAAGTTCGCTTCCGAAATAGGAGTAACATTACCGGGATGTAAAAAGGCACCACCCATTACGTAGTAAGATTTAATTTGCTTCATTAACTGTTTGCACATGATAATCAAAATTGCTAGGGAGGTAAGTCTTCCTAAACTTACAATGATTAATTCATCTTTATACTGTTCAATAAGAGGAATAACCTCGAAAAAATTCTCCATTTCTCCATTAGTCACATTCCCATTTGGAATAATTGGACCGAGCCCTTGTGTCCCGTGTACATCTGTAAAAAAAGCAGGGGGGGCACCAGTAAGCGGACGTTCTGAACCACCGAATATCTTGATATTTCTATTCTTTGTTTCGTTCTTAAGAAAATGAGCATTTTGTACGGCCATTTCTTTTGGAACATTGCCGTAATCAGCAACAATACCGATGATTTCTATTTCATCGATAAAGAATGCTAAGAGGAGAGCCATCGTATCATCAATCCCAGGATCACAAAAAATAAGAACTTTTTTTGGCATATGTTCACCACCTATGTTGTTTGTCCCGTAAAAGCTCGATTGGTGAGAGGTGATTAAAGTTTCACTTTATATATATGTAAGTTTAAGGAGAAAAAGATTATTTTATTGAAATAACAACCTTTAAAATTCAGAAAATAAAAACTTCTTATATTAGGTCAAGGTTTTTGACTTAATTTTCTCTTGGAAATACAGTCATATCAAGGTTGTAAGCGTATAACATAGACTGTTTTTGCTGTCAAGTTGATAAATTGCAGCTTTTTACAATTTATACTATGATAAAGATATTAAGAGAAGATCGTATAAACATGAGGGATGATGAACATGAAATTTACAAAGATTCTTGTCCAAATTGCTGCTCTTTACGTTTTTTATATGGTTGGAACTTGGGTACAAGAAATGTTAAATATTCCGATTCCAGGAAGTTTGATTGGGATGTTCCTCTTACTTGTTTTACTTAGCCTAAAAGTTCTTCCAGTGGAATGGTTCGATTTAGGAGCAGAAACACTCGTTGCTATTATGCCGTTTTTATTAATTCCGCCAACGCTTGGCTTAATGAATTACGGTGCTTTTTTTATGAGTAAAGGAATTTCACTTTTTATTACAGTTGTAGCGAGTACATTTTTAATTATTATTGTCGCAGGACATACAGGACAATATCTTGCGAATAGAAAGGAAAGAGAGTCGCGATGAACCAAATATTAATCGGAATTGGTTGGGTTCTTTTTACGGTGCTATTATATCAATTATCTAAAAAAATCTATAAAGTATTTCCAACACCATTCACCATTCCAATGCTTGTAGCAACAGGTTTAATGGCTTTCTTATTTATCGTACTTGATATACCATATCAACATTATATGGAAAGTGGTGGTGGCTGGATTGCAAAACTGCTGGGACCCGGTGTTGTAGCATTTGCAATTCCTCTTTATAAACAACGTCACGTTCTGCAAAAGTATATTGTGCCGATTGCTGGTGGTGTATTAGTAGGTACAACAGTTGCGATTGCAAGTGATTTTGCCATTGCATCACTTATGGGAACAGATAAAAGCTTAATTTTATCTTCTTTACCAAAATCGGTGACAATGCCAGTTGCGATGAGTGTTTCAGAGCAAGTTGGTGGTGTACCGTCATTAACAGCAGCTTTCGTTGTTATTGCAGGTATTACTGGAACGATTACAGGACCGCTTTTATTAAAATGGAGCCGCGTTACAAACTCAGTTGGTAAAGGGATCGGATTTGGATGTGCTTCTCATATTATGGGCGTCATGAGAGCGATGAAAAATAATGAACATGAAGGTGTTATTGGATCGGTAACAATGACATTAACTGCAATTTTGACATGTTTGCTTGGACCATTATTTGCAATGACGTTTATGTAATAGAAGGAAAGCGAGAGCAACCTTATTGCTCTCGCTTTTCTATAGGATTTATGCTACAGTTACAATAACTGAATCTTTGTAGGAGGTACGCCAAGTGCATACGTTATTATCCGTTTTACTTATTATTGTATCGATTTTAATGATTGTTATGGTACTTATGCAGTCTAGTAATAGCTCAGGCCTTTCAGGTGCAATTTCAGGCGGTGCAGAGCAATTATTTGGTAAGCAAAAAGCACGTGGAATTGAAGCGGTATTGAACCGCATTACGATTGTTTTAGCTGTGCTATTCTTCGTATTAACAATTGCTGTTACGTACTTAAATTTATAGAATTGAAAGAAGAAGCGTTAGTAAGTTGTACTAATGGTTCTTCTTTTTTTATTTTGCCATTTGAAAGATGTTTCTAATTAGATTATAGAAATATAAATATGGTACACTAAGATATAGAAAGAATACGACTAGATTACAGAAGAGAAAGAGGAGAAGTACATGATGAAATTAGCATCTCCGAAACCATTTACATTTGAGGGTGGAGACCGCGCTGTTTTATTACTACATGGTTTCACAGGAAACTCAGCTGATGTACGTATGTTAGGGCGTTTCTTAGAAAAGAAAGGCTATACTTGTCATGCGCCAATTTATAAAGGGCACGGTGTACCACCAGAAGAGCTTGTTCATACAGGTCCTGAAGATTGGTGGCAAGATGTAACGGAGGCATACCAGCTTTTAAAAGATAAAGGTTTTGAGAAAATTGCTGTCGTTGGATTATCACTTGGCGGCGTATTTTCTCTAAAATTAGGCTATACAGTACCGGTTTTAGGTGTAGTACCAATGTGTGCACCAATGTATATTAAGAGTGAAGAAACGATGTACCAAGGTATATTGGCATATGCCCACGAATATAAAAAACGTGAGCAAAAATCACCAGAGCAAATTGAACAAGAAATGTTGGAATTCCAAAAGACACCGATGAATACATTAAAAGCATTACAACAATTAATTGCTGACGTACGTAACAATGTGGACATGATTTATGCACCGACATTTGTTGTACAAGCACGTCATGATGAAATGATTAATACAGATAGTGCGAACATTATTTATAACGGTGTAGAATCAACGTTAAAAGACATTAAATGGTATGAAGACTCTACGCATGTCATTACACTTGATAAGCAACGTGACGAGCTACATGAGGATGTATATAACTTCTTGGAGCAACTAGATTGGTAAGATCTAGTTGCCTCTTTTTTTCATAAGGAATTTTTTGTGAAAACTGTAAAAATCATAAGGGGAGTATTGAAGTTTCGCTTTATACATCCCCTATCTTTCGGATACACTAAATAATATAAGGTTTTAAAGGAGGTATTTTTGCTTGGAAGAAATCATACAAGAACATATTGATAAGTTGTTATTATTTATGAGAGAAGAAGCGTATAAACCATTAACAATACAAGAGTTAGAAGAGGCATTTGGAATTGAAAGTTCTGAGGGCTTTAAAGATTTTGTAAAGGCACTTGTAATGATGGAAGAGAAGGGACTTGTTATTCGTACCCGTAGCAACCGTTACGGTCTTCCTGAAAAGATGAATTTAGTACGCGGTAAGTTAATTGGACATGCACGTGGCTTTGCATTCGTTGTACCAGACGAGAAGAAAACAGGAGACGATGATCTTTTCATCCCGCCTACAGAGTTAAACGGTGCACTTCATGGCGATACAGTATTAGCACGACTTAGTTCCCAATCGAGTGGTTCGCGTCAAGAAGGTTCAATTGTACGCATTTTAGAGCGTGGCACGAAAGAATTAGTTGGTACATATACAGAATCGAAAAACTTTGGGTTTGTTATACCTGACAATAAGCGCTGGACGAGTGATATCTTTATCTTGAAAAGTGCATCGATGGGTGCTGTAGAAGGTCATAAAGTAGTTGTGAAAATTACGAGCTATCCAGAGAATCGTTTAAGTGCAGAAGGTGAAGTTATTCAAATTCTAGGTCATAAAAATGATCCAGGAGTAGATATTTTATCTGTCATCCATAAACATCACTTACCTTTAGCATTTCCTGAAGAAGTAATGGAACATGCAAACAGTGTACCAGAAACGATTTCAGAAGAAGATTTAAAAGATCGTCGTGACCTGCGTGACCAAATGATCGTAACAATTGATGGTGCAGATGCGAAAGATTTAGATGACGCTGTTACAGTAACAAAACTGGAGAACGGTAACTACAAGCTTGGCGTTCATATTGCGGATGTAAGCCATTACGTTCAAGAAGGTTCTCCAATTGATGTAGAAGCAGCGGAAAGAGCGACGAGTGTATATCTTGTTGACCGTGTAATTCCGATGATTCCGCATCGACTATCGAACGGTATTTGTTCATTAAATCCAAAAGTAGACCGTCTGACACTATCTTGTGAAATGGAAATTAACAATTTAGGTGACGTTGTCAAACACGAGATTTTCCAAAGTGTAATTAAAACGACAGAGCGTATGACGTATGCTGACGTAAGAAGCATTTTAGAAGACGAGGATGAAGAATTAATCAAGCGCTATGAACCGCTAGTACCGATGTTTAAAGAGATGGGTCAATTGGCACAAATTTTACGTGAAAAACGTATGCGCCGCGGTGCAATCGACTTTGACTTTAAAGAAGCGAAAGTATTAGTAGATGAAGAAGGAAAACCGACAGATGTTGTCATGCGTGATCGTTCTGTATCAGAGAAGTTAATTGAAGAATTTATGCTTGTTGCGAACGAAACAGTAGCAGAGCACTTCCACTGGATGAACGTACCATTCATGTACCGTGTCCATGAAGATCCGAAAGAAGATAAGCTAGAGCGTTTCTTCGAGTTTGTAACGAATTTCGGATATGCAGTAAAAGGTCGTGCGAATGAAGTGCATCCTCGCGCACTACAACAAATTCTTGAAATGGTTCAAGGGCAACCGGAAGAAGTGGTAATCTCAACAGTTATGCTTCGTTCCATGAAGCAAGCTCGTTACGATTCGGATAGCTTAGGACATTTCGGTTTATCAACTGAATTCTACACGCATTTCACGTCACCAATTCGTCGTTACCCAGATACGATTGTTCATCGATTAATTCGTGAATACATCATTAACGGTAAAGTCGACAACGAAACACAAGCAAAATGGCGTGAAAACTTACCTGAGATTGCAGAGCACTCTTCTAATATGGAGCGTCGTGCTGTTGAAGCAGAACGTGAAACAGACGAAATGAAAAAAGCAGAGTATATGGTTGATAAGATCGGCGAAGAGTATGACGGTATGATTAGCTCTGTAACAAACTTCGGTTTATTCGTAGAGCTTCCAAATACAATCGAAGGTCTTGTACATGTTAGCTACTTAACGGATGATTACTACCGTTATGATGAGCAACATTTCGCAATGATCGGAGAACGTACAGGTAACGTATTCCGCATTGGTGACGAAATTACAATTCGCGTTATTAACGTAAACAAAGATGAGCGTGCAATCGACTTTGAAATCGTTGGCATGAAAGGTACGCCTCGTCGTAAGTTCAAAGACCGCCCAGTCGTTATCGAACAGCCAAGAACAGGCAGAAAGAAACGCGGTGGACGTAGCGAGCGTAGTAATGAGCGCGGCGGAGAACGTGGCACAGGAAGAAAATTTGACCGTGGTGGCAAAGGTAAAGGCACAGGAAAAGGAAGAGGATCTGCATCCGCATCCACATCCACATCCACATCTGCTAGCCAGTCAGGGAAAAAAGATGGTAACGGCAAGAAGAAAAAAGCATTCTTCGAAAACGTACCAGGATTCAAGAAGAAAAAGAAAAAGCGTAAGTAAGAAAAAGATGGCTTCGCTTTGATGAAAAGCGGGGCTTTTTCTTTTTTCTTGGTGGCTTGAGAGCGAGCCACTTTCGCTTTTATGGAATCCAGCTACAGTGGCTAGAATCTGTTGGCCATTTCACTCCCTCGGACGAAGCAAAAAGCGTTACTCTGTCGGGAGTTCCAATGTCCAAAGATTCTGGGTGAGCTACTTTCGCTTTTTATAGGAATCCAGCTACAGTGGCTAGAATGTTCGGCGGCTTCGCTTCTTCCCCAGAGGTAAAGAGCACCTCAAGGTCAGAAGCTCCATCCACCTCACATTCTGAGCGAGCCACTTTCGCTTTTTATTAACATTTGTTACAATAGTAAAAATAGAGGAGGGACGTTATATGCCAAAAGGTTCAGGTAAGGTTATTGCACAAAATAAAAAAGCATTTCATGATTATTTCATCGAAGAAACATACGAAGCAGGGCTTGTCCTTCAAGGAACGGAAATTAAGTCGATTCGCGCTGGACGCGTGAACTTGAAAGATGCGTTTGCACGTGTACATAATGGTGAAGTATGGGTTCATAATATGCATATTAGTACGTACGAGCAAGGGAATCGTTTCAACCATGACCCGCTTCGCACGAGAAAGTTACTTCTTCATAAAAAAGAAATCGAGAAGTTAATGGGTGCTTCAAAAGAAACAGGATATGCATTAGTTCCAGTTAGAATCTATTTAAAAAATGGATTCGCGAAAATGGCACTTGGTTTAGCAAAAGGTAAGAAACAATATGATAAGCGTCACGATTTAAAAGAGAAAGAAGCTAAACGTGAAATTGCACGCGCGTTCCGTGATCGTCAAAAGATGTAATACAGATATTTACATTTGTAAAACGGCGCGCGTATGTTATAATAACTTATGTAAGATTGTTGCACATTGAAAAACAGCTCTTAGTAGCTATCACGAAATTTTCTTCGTATGCTCCATTTTTATCATGGGGACGTTACGGATTCGACAGGGATAGTTCGAGCTTAGGTTGCGAGTCGAGGGGATCGGCCTCGTTAAAACGTCAAAGCCTATAATTGGCAAACAAAACAATCTTTCTTTAGCTGCTTAATTGCACTAAAGGTTCCTCCCTCCATCGTCCATGTGGTAGGGTAAGGGACTCAAACTAAGTGGACTACGCCGGAGTTCGCCGTCTGAGGACAAAGGAAGAGAACAACCAGACTAGCAACTTGGAAGCCTGTCGATAGGCCGAAGAGTTTGCGAAATGCTAATATATCGACTACACTCGTAGAAGCTTAAGTGCCGATATTTTTGGACGTGGGTTCGACTCCCACCGTCTCCACCAATACATATTTGGTGGTTTTTTTATTTTGTATTGTGATATGAACCATAAGTTTGCCGGAACGGCAAGTTTATGGTTCTTTTTGTTTGCGGCAAACTTATGCTTCCAATTTTTATGTTATAATTAACTTTAATTTCTAAATTTTTTAATTCATATAAATTATTGTAAGTTTACGTTTAAGTAGAGGAGAAGTGACATGGGTGTAGCTGAAAATTTCAAGGCATTTACTAATAATTTGAGAACAACTAATCATGCTATTGTTTCTGAAAGATGTAAACGTGTTACTAAAAGAATTAATTTGGACTTTAGGGGTTTAGATAGTTCCACATCAAATTCTAGATATGTAGGTTCTTATGGAAGGGGAACGGATATCAAAGGTTTTAGTGATGTAGATTTATTAATGGTTTTACCATATGATATGTATGCAAAATATAATGGTTATATAGGTAATGGCCAATCAGCTTTATTACAAGCGGTACGTAATTCTATAAAATCAACCTATCCTAATACAGAAATTGGTGGGGACGGGCAAGTTGTAGTAGTAAATTTTAGCGATGGTGTTAAATTTGAGATTGTACCTGCCTTTTTAAATGAAGGGGAAAAAAGTTATACATATGCTGATTCTAACAATGGAGGAAGTTGGAAAATTTGTAAGCCTATACTTGAAATAGAGGCTATAAATGAACAGAATAAAATGTATAACAAGAAAGTCAAACACCTTGTACGTATGGTGAAGACTTGGAAAAATAAAAATAATGTACCGATTAGTGGATTGTTAATAGAGACATTAGTAATGAATTTTATGAAAGATTGGGAGCACAATGATAAATCATACATTTACTATGATTGGATGGCTAGAGACTTTTTTAAATATCTTTCTGAGTGCAATCCTAAACAAGAGTACTGGTTGGCCTGGGGAAGTAAACAATATGTTTGGCGAAGAGGTAATTTTGAGTATAAAGCAAAACAAGCATATAAAACTACAATCGAAGCAATTGAATATGATGAAAAAGGTTATACATATTCAGCAAAAGAGAAGTGGCAAGAAATATTCGGGAAATCATATGTAGGCTAGTGGGGAAAAGAGATGGATAAAGAAACGTTATTACATAATATAGCTCGAACTGCTTATAATATAGGGTTTGGAGGGAAAAAACATTTTGTAACATACGATATATATCGTGTTTTTCCACGATTGATTAGTATCCTAGTTACTATTATAGGTGTGTATCAGCTATCTATTTGGTATAAATCAGTTGATAATGAAGGAGTAAAAGATTTTATATCAATTTCGTTAATTGCTGTAGGTATTATAGGGTTAGTTCTTGATTTGTTAGGAGATAACAAACAGGAATATAATATTGTAGGCAAAAAAATGTTACGTTATTTTAATGAACTAAGTGAAATGTATTTTGAAATAAAAAATCAGCAAGGACCTATAAATAATTGGGAGTCTTATGAACGAAGAAGAAGGGAAATAATTGATGACGTTGACCAATGTTCTTTATCTAATCAGGCGATTTTTACACATTGGTGGACTCATATTGCTTTTTTTAAGACTATGCAATCAAACTGGGTTATTAAAGAATTGAAATTAGGGTTTAAAGATAAATACCCAATTTGTCATATTGAAACTCTTCTTTTCGTTATTATTGTAGTATCTTGTATTTTGTTTTTTACATTATAAGTTATATGTAAGAGGTTTTTAGTTAATCAAATGACTATCTAAATAATGAATTTTATTATTAAAAAATTAATTTGTTTAATGTTCAAGCTTATTTAGAAGAGGTGGTCTAGTGTCTAAAAAGAAAAAACAACATTTTGTGCCAAGGTTTTATCTGAAGATGTTTTCGAATAACTTGGATCAAAAGACTATTGGGATATTTAATGTTGAAAGAGAGATGTTTATAGCAAAAGGTAATTTGAAAAATCAAGCATATAAAGATTATTTTTATGGCAAGGATGGTCGGATAGAAGATGGATTGGGAAAGTTAGAGGGGGAGGCCTCAAAGCTATTTTATAAGATTTTATCTGAAAAATTTATGCCAGCATATTTATCAAATGACTACTATCTGATGTTAATCTTTACAATATTTTTAGCTGTCAGAACCGAGCATTCAGCAGATACACAAAATGAATTTCTTGATAAGGCTGTTAAGACTATATTTAAAGATGATCCTAGAGTTAAAGAGAGGTTAGATGACTTCACGGTAAAACATGTTAATGCACCAGCATTTATTTTAAGTGTTGCGGCAAAGATGCTTCCGGTCGCTTCTGATTTAAAGTGTAAATTAATATTTAATAGAACTAATCGAGCGTTTATTACATCAGATAACCCTGTAGTAAAGTATAACCAATTTTTGGAGCATAGAAACTCACATGGAAGCAATTTGGGGTTTGCCACAAAAGGATTACAAATTTTCTTCCCGCTTAGTCCAAAAGTATATCTTGTTTTTTATGATGGTGATACATATAAAGTAGGTAACAAAAAAAATGATATTGTTTGGTTAGACAATGAAAGAGATATTAGGGAATTAAATATTCTGCAATGTGTGAATGCTTATAAAAATATTTATTTTAATCAAGACATGGATGAGCTTACAGCTAAAAAAGTTTATTTAAAAGCTACAGAATATAGGCATGATATAAAAGCAAATGTCAATGAATATAAGGCATTAGAAAATAGGAATAGAGCTCTTATCCATATGTACGGCCAAGACAAGAAAATGAATTTAAGGCTCAATTTTATAAAAGAGTTAAAAAAAGCCCGGAAATATAATTTAGGTAATAAAACGGTCCATGTAAGAAGTGAAGAACTCTTAAAGGTGGCTAAGGATTTTGAAGAGTATATGGACAAACAGAGTGTATAATATATTATGTGTTTATTTTACCAGAGATACAAATATCGAATTAATAGATTTTCACCTAACGGAAAGTATCCATCAGTATTGTAACGTGAAATATAAGAAGTCCTATCCTCCTTTCATAAAAAAGAGGATAGAACTTCTAGTTAGGCATTAATAGGCCAATCTCTATATTTCTCCCTTGCTTCATCAACAATCGCGTTCATAATAAATTGTAGTTGTTGACCAGAAACTTTTTCTTTAATAAGAACTTTTGTAACGGCAATACGTACTTTTGCTAAAACATCGGTACGATGAACCTCTGTCCAGCCAGGACGAAATTCTCTCTTCATTTCTTTAATTACTTTATGAACCAAATCAGCAATAAACTTATTTTCAAAACTATGTTCACCCATATTAGCGATAATCTCGTAGAATGAAGCTTCTTCTTCGGTTAGTCCTAAATCTTTGCGTTTTTGTTCCTCTGTCATCATCTCATTACGCATTTCTGTCATAATACGTACTACATCTGCTGCATTGATAATTCGATTATGGTATTCAGTTATTGTTTTCTCTAATAGCTCACTCATTTTTTGAGATTTTGCCTTGTTTTTAGAGAATGTTAATTTCACCTGATCCTCTAATAATTGTTTGAATAATTTTAAGCGTAAATCTTCATGTTTTTTATCTTGTACATCCAATGTAAATGCATCATCTAAAATAGATACATCTGGTTTTTCTATACCTGCAACGGCAAATATATCAATAGTTTGGCGAGTTACGAGACTATCATTTACCAATTTGTTTAATTTTTGTTCTAGTTGCTCTTCCGCTTGAAAATCCTTCATACTAATTTTACGTATTTGGGTTTTTACAATTTCATAAAGCAATATTTCATCTACTACAGGTCTCACAACCATTTCGTTAGAAACAAGTTTATAGGATTTAGATAATTTTAATTGAGCCTCTAAGAAATCTTTTTCTATATCCATACCTAAAAACTTTCCTAGCAGTGTTGCAAATAAATCTTCTTGCTCGATTTTGCTCAATTTACGCCAACCTGCCGGACGTAAATGTACTGGTACATATTGTCGTATAATCTCTAAATTCCCCCAAAATATCTCTAATGCTTCTTTCATATCAAAAAGAGCTTCTTTTGGTGGCTCGATACTATTTGTATATTGTTTTGTCGCTTGTTTTAATTGATCTACAATACCGATAAAATCAATAATTTGACCGCCTTCTTTTTCTGGAAACACTCGGTTAACACGTGCGATTGCTTGAATTAAGTTATGGCCTTTCATAGGTTTGTCGACATATAGAAATGTCATTGGTGGGAAATCTGAGCCTGTTAAGAACATATCTACAACTAAGCATAATTTTAATGGATCTTTTGGATCTGCTAATCTTTCTTTGATAACTTTCTTTTCTTCGTCATTTTTTATATGTGCGTATTGGCTACCTTTTTGTACGTCTTTCCATTCTATTGGATCGTCTGTTCTTCCTCCTGTCATAACAATTTCCATTTGTGGACAATTAGGTATTTTCTTTAGTTGGTCATATAAAGCTACGCAAATATGTCGACTCATCGTTACTATTAAGCCTTTTGCAAAAGGCTGCTCAATGCTAGCCGTATTAAAGTGATTTACAATTTCTTTTGCTAATTGCTCTAATCGTTTCGGTGTTCCAACGACCTTTTTTAATGCTGCATATTGACGCTTGTACTTTTCTAATGCATCATCATTTGAACCATGAGCGACGATGTCAGCTAATTCCTCATCAATATTTAGATTAGTTAAATCTAATGGAATTAAGCGAGAGTCATATGTTAATTTAACAGTTGCACCATCGTTTACCGATTGAACCATATCATATGTATGAATTATAGGCCCAAATTGTTCTGTAGTATCTCGTCCGATCATAGAAATTGGTGTACCTGAAAAGGCAACATGAGAAGCATTTGGTAAAGCTTGTCTTAAGTTCCCAGCAAATCCTTTTACACCATATTGAGTGCGATGTGCTTCATCAGCAATAACAATAATATTAGAACGATCAGATAATACAGGGTGTTCATTTTCATCATCTTTTAAGCGAAATTTTTCAATTGTAGATAATACAATTTGTCCACCTTCATTTTGTAATAAATCACGTAAATCATCTGCCGAACTTGCTTGGAATACCTTGCCTATAAAACTTTCCGCACTAACAAATGTTTTATATAATTGTTCATCTAAATCTGTGCGATCTACCTGTAAAACAATTGTTGGGTTTTTTAAATCCTTTGAACGGCGGAGTAAATTTGCTAAAAATAGCATAGTAAAAGATTTACCTGAACCGGTACTATGGAATACCGTTCCAATCTTTTTATTTCCATTTGGACCAGAAGCCCGTAACGCTTCCTCGTATGCAATCGTTGCTCCAAAATATTGATGGTACTTTGCACCGATTTTAACACTAGCCTGTCCTTGTGTTTTAAAGAAAATAAATCTTTGAATGTATTCCAATAAACGATCCTTAGGAAATAACCCTTCAATTAATGTTTTCATAGATAATACAGGATTATTTTCAATTGTACGTCCATTTTTTGACTTCCACTCGGCAAAATATTCAAATGAAGCAAAGGGCATCCCGTGCATTGTTTGCACTCCATCTGATAGGACAACAAAAGCGTTGTAGTCAAATAGTTGTGGAATATCTTTTACATAATGTTGTAATTGTAAATGAGCACCTCGAACAGAGGGGTCTTCACGATAAGGGCTTTTTAATTCAAAAACAACTAATGGAATACCATTAATATAAATGATAATATCAGGCCTGCGAGAAAAACGGCCTTCGATTGCTAGTTGGTTCATAACAATGAAATCGTTATTTTTTGGGGCACCCCAATCTATAAAACTAACATCTGTATATTTTGTTTTTCCGTTTTTTTCATAAGAAAAAGTATATCCTTTAACTAGGAGTTCATGAAAACGTGCATTTCTTTTTTCTACATCTACTCCATCTATTGTGGTTAATAATGAGACTAAGCGAGGGATCTCATTAGATGGAATCATTTGATATTTATCAGAAAGGAACGTTGCTAAACGTTCCTTTATTATTACTTCATGTAAATCATTACGTGTCATCCATTTATGCGCTGGTAAGTATGTGTAACCTTCTTGTTGTAGTCTCTCGATGGTTGCTTGTTCAAAATCTGATTCATACAACCGACTAGTCATTTGTTAGCACCTCTTTTATTATTTGTTTGGCCTCTTTTACTTCTATATCTCGAGAAAGAAGAAGAGGAAGGAGATAGTTTCGAGTTTCAGCTAATTTATAGTTTTGCAATGTATTGTTCGCAATTACTTTAAACCAAGTTGTTGTTTGTAACTTAAAGTTAGTCATTTTTTCTTGAGTAAATTTAGGAAGCTTGTATTTTAATAAAAAATCATTTTGTATACGCTGTCGACCAGATGATCCTACCATACTTCCTTCTGCATATTTTAAGAATGAAAGGTCTTTACATAAGCAATATAAAAACATAGAGCAAGAATGCTTATTTGATCTTAACACTAAAAATTCCGTTGATCCAAAGGCTATTTCATTTTCTTCTAAGCAATTTACTAATGCTGCTTTTCCATTTTGAAAACATGGAGTGATTCTTGCTAGAAGCACATCTTCATTTTGAAACTTACTTCCCGAGGAAAACGCTTTTTTTTGAATAGATGTATATTGAATAGAAGAAGCGTTAATTGGTAGGGCCTTCATATCAATAAAAGAGGAGATCTGCTCTTTTTTTATTGTTAATCTAGGATTAAGCTCCACTATTTGTGATAATTCTATCTCTTCTTCAGTATCTTCTTGGATAAACCAATGCTTATATAATGTTTGTGCCATCTCTTCAAGAGTTTTATTTATTTTTAAATTTAAAGATTCCTGTTGTAAAATCGAAGAAAATATATCTGCAATAGTCATTTGTTCCTCTATGGATGGAAGGAATATTTCTAAGTTTTCTAATTGAGTTCGACTTACATTAGGGAATGTACTTCCTGATGAAGATTGAAGGATAGATGATAATTTTTGATCCAATATCAAACTTACTAATTTAGTATGATTAATACCATATTTACTTCTAATACTTGCAAGTCCTCTACCTATTGCATATTCTTTATCTGCAAAATTTCTTCTACCTACTGTTGATCCACGTACACACCATAATATATCTCCGATATTAGCCATTTTTTTAGGGGAGGTAGTAAATTGAACAGGAATAGGAAATTCATGACTAAATTCTGTTGGTCCATTTAATAAAGGGACCCCTAACCCGTCTGTATTACAATCTATACCTTTGGGACTTTGTCCCATGGTTATCTCACATAGGTCACTCAGTTTATATTTGATTAACGTGTGCTTCACATTAATCCCTCCAAGTCATTAAAAATCTTTTCTTGAAGACGATTATTTTCTTCGAATAGTTCGCGTAAGGTTTCAATTAATTCACCCATTTTTTCTTCAAATGGGATATCATCACTGTCTGGAATTTCTGATCCAACATAAATACCAGAAGTTAATTTGTAATCTTGATTTCGTATTTCTGAGATAGAGGCTATTTTACAGAATCCAGCTTGATCTTTATATTTACTATTTTTATTTCTAAATTGATGATATGTTTCTACAATTGAATTAATTTCTATTTCTGTTAATGCTTTTTGACGGCGTGATACTAATTCACCCATTTTACGAGCATCAATAAATAAAATTTCTTGTTTACGCTCACGATATTTACTTTTTCCATCTCGATTTTTGCTTAAAAAGAATAAACAGCATGGTATACCGGTTGTAAAGAAAAGCTTTTCTGGTAATTGAACAACACAATCAATATAACCCTGTTCAATTAATGCTTGTCGAACATCTTTTTCACCTGTAATATTTGTTGTCATCGCACCATTAGCGATAACATATCCTGCTGTACCTTCATTACTTAAATGATATAAAAAATGCTGCATCCAAGCATAGTTGGCATTGCTATCTGTTACTTTTACACCTTCTAATCCTAATACATTGAAGCGAGGATCATCATTAGGAATAAGGTCTGCACCCCAATCTTTCATGTTAAAAGGTGGATTTGCGATAACATAGTCTGCCTTTAAATCAGGAAATTGGTCATTTAGTAGGGAATCACCCAAACGAATATCAGCATTAATACCGTGTAATAATACGTTCATTTTACCTAGACGTACGTTATTTTCTTTGATTTCTTGCCCATAAAAAGACAAGTTGCGATTATGTTGAGAATAGTCATCAGACTGAATGAACATCCCACCTGATCCACATGCTGGATCAAAGACCTTTCCTTCCTTTGGATCAAGCATAGCAACTAATAAATTTACAATAGATGCTGGTGTGAAGAATTCACCACCGCGTTGTCCTTCTGTAGATGCAAAGTTTCCAATGAAGTATTCATATACTCGACCTAGTACATCAACACTATTTTCGTTAGATGTGCTAAAAGCATCGCGTGAAAAGATAGTGATAAGCTGAGCGACATTTTCAATAGGTAAAGAAGTTGCACGTTGGAAAATTCGAGGTAAGGTTCCTTGTAGTTCTGGGTTTGTTTCCTCGATTAATTTCATAGCGTTATCGATAATTTCTTTAATATTAGGCTGATTTGCATTAGATCGGATATAATCCCAATGAGCTTTTTGGGGAATTATAAAGACATTTTCAGATCTATATAGGTCATCCATGCTAAGGAAAGTCTCGCGTATTATTTCATCTCCGGCTGCATAAAAGTCGCTATCTGGATTATCTGTCATGGCTTCAATCTGTGCTTTGCGTTTATCATAACGCAATGATAGATATCTCATGAAAATTAAAGGTAATACATAGTGTTTATAATCAGCCGGTGAAACCGGTCCACGTAATTGATTTGCTGCATCAAATAAATCTGTTTGAAAGCTTATATCTGCTTTAGGTTGAGTACTCATTATAATCCTCCTGCTAGTACATTCATTATATTTAATTATACCATTCATCTAGTTTTTGAATAAGGATTCATAAATGTTTTATTTGGAAGAATTAGCAGTTTATATACGAACATATATGTCCATATTTGTAATAGGATATTTTACAAAGTGCGGTGTTGAAATTGCATTATGCATATTCAAAAAGAAGTGAATTATATGGAGTCAAACCTATGGGAGTAGGAAGTCCTTATATTGAATGCCTAACAAGTTACTTAATTAGGTTATCAGAAGTACATAAAGTTCATCTGTCATCGTTACTTTCTTATATCGTTGCACCAGTTCTTGATAAAGAATTCCTTATTAACAGTGTTAAAAGAGGTGGAAATAGATTTTACGATGGTGCTCGGACAATTAATGCTTTTGAACAAAATGCTATAGATATGGTAACTGTTTTAGAAGTTTTAACAGGAGTACAGCATTTGGATCAATTGACATTAATGGGATTGAAGGAAGTAATTCCATCACGGTATTTATTGAAGGCCCATCTTTCTTGGTGCCCAGTATGTTATGAAGAGCAAATCAATAATGAAGAAAGTCATTATAATCCATTATTGTGGCACCTTGAGGTAGTTAAGGTATGCCTTAAGCATAAACGTAGATTAGAAACGCAATGTCCTTCTTGTTCTAAACAATCTCCCATTTTACACCGGAAAAGTCAAAATGGATATTGTGTATATTGCAATACATGGCTTGGTATAGAAAAAGGTAGCGATCAAAATTTACACAATCTAGATTTTAATTACAAAATAACTTTAATGGCGGAACAATTTATAAAACATAAGGAAGAGCTATCAGTTTCAGGGAATAGACAACAAATCATTAGAAATTTAAATTACCTTGTTGAAACTTATGAACAGGGGAATCTACAAAGGTTTGCGAAGAACTTAAATTTAGCAAAAACGACTCTTTGGGATTGGTGTAAAGGAAAAGTTTTACCACCCCTTCCTAGGATGCTTGAAATATGTAGCTTATTTGATATTTCACCGGTTTATTTCTATACCCAAGATATCAGTACAAATAAAAATCTAATTATTTTGAACGTAGAGAATCTTTTAAGGAATCGGGGTACAAGAGAAATTAGATTTGATTGGGCTAGGGCATTGTCCATACTTAGGGAATATGCCAGCAATTCAGAACGAATTATATCTATGACTGAATTAGCTAAGTTGATAGGCTACCCCAAAAGAACACTGTATGAACATTTTCCAGACTTATGCAAGATTATTTCTGCAAAGAATAAAGAATTTATTAAAAGACGAACAAAACAGGCTTATGAAGATAATTGCTTAATAATTGATAACTGTGTTGAAATTCTAGGAAAGCACGGTGTGTATCCGAGTAGAAGAAAGATAGAAGAAATTGCTCATAAGCCAGGATTACTTAAAGATAAGAAGTTAAGAGAATATTTGAATGTATTGATGCAAAATGAATTTTCTAATGATAGGAGGTAAGTCATGTTAAGTGAACAGGAGTTTCAAAGCTGGTGTATTTTGTTGGATTTCAACAAAGAGGCGGTTAGTACAATTCAAAAAATCCGGACATCACCGCCTTCTCGTAGTGTTAGAAGTTCGAAAAAAAACTTATCAGGGAAATACCCAAGTAAGAAAATGGGGATGTCTATTCAATATGAGAGTTATACTGTTGAACTAGTCGCTATGTACGTAATGGAATATGATGATGATGTACTTGAATATTATGATCAGCCTATTACCCTAAAGTTAGATTATTCTCGGGAAAATGGTAAGAGAATTGCCTTTTATTATACCCCAGATTTTTTAGTGTTAAGAAAAGATGGTGTACAGATTGAAGAATGGAAAACAGAAGAACAACTAATTAAGCTTTCAGAAAAAGATCCAGTAAGGTACTGCAAAGATGAAGAGGGGAATTGGAGATGTCCCCCCGCAGAAATTGCAGCCAGTCAATTAGGTTTAGATTTTGTTGTGCGGTCATCAGCTGAAATAGATTTAAACGTGCACAGAAATCTTATATTTCTAGAGGCGTATCTCAAGAATGGAGATTATACAGTACCAGAAGGCAAGAAAAAAGAGATCATTAATATTCTTTCTTCGAATTTAGGAATGAAATTATCCAAACTACTTGCTTCTTTAAAAACAACAAATGCTGATGATGTATATACATTGATTGTGAAGAATGAAATATATGTGGACCTGGTGAAATATATAATTGCCAATTCTAATGATGTACCGATTTTTTTGAGTGAACAGCATAATAAGGCATTTGAAAGTATTAATTCAACAAAAACTGAAAATATTCATCCTGTAACAGCTGTAACAATAGATGTTAATGCGACAGTTATGTGGGACGGAATTGTTTGGAGGATTGTAAATGTAGGCTTTCAATCAATCTCGCTTTATTCGGATGACAATGGATTATTAGAATTACCTAAAATACATTTTATAGAGTTGCTGAATAACGGTAGGATAGATCTCAAAAATGAAAAAGAGGAGAGTAGAAAATATGCGCCCTTTATAGAAAATATATTAGAAATGGGGCCAGAAGAGTTGGCAAAGGCTAATAGAAAGATAAATGTAGTTAAGCGAAAATTAAATAATGAAAAAATACCTAGTAGTGAAGTTTCTGAAAGAACTTTGAGACAGTGGGTAAAAGACTACAAAGAGGCTCAACAGATATATGGAAATGGATATATAGGTTTATTAGCTAAAAATCAAAGCAAGGGTAATCGAGAGAAAAAGCTTCCAACTGAAACAATAGCTCTAATAGAAGAAGTAATTGAAAGGGAATATGAGAATCTTAAACAGAAGAATAAAACAATCGTATACGGACAACTAGTCATTCTATGTGAAAGTAAAAATATTTCTGTTCCAAGCTTTAAAACATTTTGTAAGGCTATTAAAAATAGAAATCGATATGAACAAGTCAAGAAAAGACAAGGAGAACGGTCTGCTTATAAGCATGAGCCGTTTTATTGGAACTTAGAAAGAAGCGTTCCCAAACATGGGGATAGACCTTTTGAGATTACACATATAGATCATACACAGTTAGATATTCAGGTTGTATGTTCTAGGACGGGTAAAGTATTAGGAAGACCGTGGCTAACATTATTAGTGGATGCATACTCTAGAATGGTTCTTTCCCATTATATTACCTTCGAGTCACCTAGTTACAGATCAGTGATGGTAGCATTGAGAGAATGTGTGCGTAAATATCATCGACTTCCGCAATCTATTGTAGTGGACGGAGGAAAAGAATTTCACAGCATTTATTTCGAGACATTTACAGCTATGTACGAAATTAACAAAAAAGTAAGACTACCAGCAAAAGCTAGATTTGGAAGTGTAATTGAAAGATTGTTTGGCACCTCGAATTCTAATTTCCTTCATAATCTAAGGGGAAATACTCAAATTATGAAGAATGTTCGACAAGTTACCAAGGCTGTAAATCCTGTAAATCACGCGATATGGACTTTGGAAAATTTGGAAGGTGTGTTTGGTAAATGGCTAGTGGAGGTATACAGTGATAATGTACATCCATCATTGGAAGGGCTTACGCCTAATGAAGCATTTAATGAAGGCATATATAGAACAGGAGAGCGGAAACTTGATTTCATCTCGTATGATGAAAACTTTATCGTTACTACTTTGCCGTCTACAAGGAATGGGGTAGCTAAAGTGAATTTACGTACAGGTATTAAAGTGAATTATATAAATTATTGGAGTCCTGCTTTAAATAATTCTATACTTGAGGCGAAAAGTGTACCTGTGAGATATGATCCATTTAATATCGGAATTGCTTACGCGTATGTAAACAAAAAATGGGTAACGTGTACCTCTGAATATTATCATGAATTAAAAGGGAAAACAGAACGAGAGCTAAAATTAGCTATGGAAGAAATTAAGAAAAGAAAACAAAATCACGTCAAAGGGTATGCAATCACAGCTAAGAAAATTGCTGAATTTATTAATAATATTGAGGAAAAAGAGAAATTAATGGCAGAGAATATGAAGAAACAATTGTCTTCTAAAGGGGATCAGAACGAATTTGAAGAACAATACCCTTCTTCTATTTCATCAAAAGCTAAAGATTTATTGGAAAATATGGAATTTCAAGAGTTTGATATCTATAAGAAGGGAGGCTGAAATTAAGATGAATAAATATAAAGAGAATGAGAATAGACCTTCATTTGTTGAACAAGATAAAAAGTTAAAGCAATTTGAAAGTCTTGTGGTAGAACATACTATAATTAAACAAGTCAAAGAACAACTTATATCTTGTATCCTTAATCCGGCGGGAACTTTTATCTTTTTAGTTCTTGGACCCAGTGGGGTGGGAAAAACCACTTTAGCTCAAGTGTTAGACGAATATTTCATTGAACAAATGAAGGAAGAATTAGTAAGGGATCGAGGGAGAATCCCTATAGTAAGAACTGAAGTTGTAGGATTTGATTCTGGAAAATTTACTTGGAAAGATTATTATTATCGAACTTTAGAGGCATTACAGGAACCACTTATAAATCATAAGGTTATTATAGAAAATCAAAAGGATAAGGTGCGAAATTCTACAATTAACTATCATAGCAAATCTACCTGGTATGCGTTAAGAAGCTCACTTGAGAACGCATTTAAGTTTCGAAGACCTGTAGCTTGTATATTGGATGAAGCGCAACATTTGCTAAAAGTATCAGGATCTAAAAGTTTACAAAATCAACTAGATACTATTAAGTCTTTAGCAAATCAAACAAAAGTACCTCACATATTAGTTGGTACATATGAATTGAAAGAATTTTTTAATTTAAGTGCTCAGCTTAGTCGTAGGACAATTAGTATACACTTCCCAAGATATAAAGCCAGTAATGTAGATGAATACCGTACATTTTTATCAGTGATTCGTATGTTGCAAAAAAACATGCCTCTAGAAGAAGAACCGAATTTATTACAGCATGCAGATTTTATTTATGAGCGTACATTGGGTTGTGTAGGTATATTAAAAGATTGGTTAACTCGTTGTCTCGGAGATGCTCTTCATAATCAAAAAAGCACTATTACAGAAGAAATGCTACATAAATATGCTATGCCAATCCAGGCTTTAGAAATGTTGTATGGGGAAATTGAACAAGGTGAAGCTTTATTTGATGAAAATGAACAACATAGGATGAATTTCTTATATAAAATAGGATTAAAAGAGAGAGAGGAAAAGCAAGCGAAAAAAACAGTTGCAACTAGAGGGGGGAAGGTAGGAATGCGTAATCCAAAAAGAGATCCTGTAGGTAAACAAGATTATATGGAAGGCTAAAAGTATGGATATATCTAAAAAGCCAACAGTTAGTTATTTCTATCCTATAAAACCTATAAATATTGGTACTCCAATGGTTGAATGTTTAAATAGTTATCTTAAAAGACTTGCTGATGCGCATAATGTTAAATTAAGAACCCTTGTTTCTCATATTATTTTTTTGCATCCAGAGAAGCGTAACTTACTTTCTAAAGAACCTCAACAGGGAAGTTTTATCAACCAGACTTCTTATTATAGTATGGCAAAAAGTAC
Organism: Bacillus sp. MN7755; assembly: GCF_054771475.1. Taxonomy (NCBI): domain Bacteria; kingdom Bacillati; phylum Bacillota; class Bacilli; order Caryophanales; family Bacillaceae; genus Bacillus; species Bacillus sp. MN7755. The sequence continues at coordinate 178,155 of NZ_BTRL01000001.1, read as the reverse complement.
ATCGATAATTGCTGAATCCTTAGAACTGTTAACGTTACAAAAAGGTTTTAAGTACATGACGATGCTAACTTGGAAGGAAGTTGTATATTCTCAGAATTTATATAATTTTTATAAGAAGTGGTGTCCCCACTGTCTTGATGAATGGAAGAAGGTTGGTGAAGAAATATATGAACCATTTATTTGGTATTTTGACTGTGCCACTGTATGTTTGAAGCATAAAAGAAAATTAGAAGCTTTGTGTCCTAATCCAAAATGTAGGAGAGAACAAGTAGCTATTAGACAGTCTCGGGGTCATTGTTATGCATGTGGTAATTGGTTAGGACAAAGAGAATATGATTTTTTGGAAAAGCAATATGAGATAACTCAAAGAGAGGAATGGATTAGTAAAAGTATAGGAGAACTGTTACAAGTAGCTCCATACATTGTTCCTCCGACAATAGAAGAGATTTCTTTAATGCTTGGACAGTATGTAACAGTTCTTTTTCAAAGTGACCATCGCCAGTTTTGTAAAGCGGCAGGCATACATCCTATGACTCTAAAAGCAATTATGCTTAGAAAGCAAAGGATATCACTACAAGCACTTTTATCATTAAGCCTGTATACTAAAATTCCATTGTTAAAGTTACTGAACTTGTCGTATAAAAGTTCTAATGACTAAAATAGTAAGATTAAATACCTCATACTGATAATAGGTATTTTTATTTGTCTTGTTGTAAAATTCAAGGCAAGCTTATGGGTTAATAATTAATCCACGGCAAAGTTATGCTTCCTTTTTCCTCGAATAATCAACCAAATCTTCTCAATAACATGTGATTTCCGGCAAAGTTATGCTTCTTTTAGCGGCAACTTTATGGGTAAAGTCACATGTATGATAAGAACCATAAGTTTGCCTGAACGGCAAGTTTATGGTTCTTTTTGTTTTGTAGTTTTATAAAATGCTTAAGTCTTTTTATGGAAAAAGTTCCAGTATAAATAGTTATTGATGATAAGCAGGTAGATACTATAGCTGCCCGTAAGCGCCCGATTGGCGAGCGGTTATTAAATTTTTAATTTATTCAAATCTTCATATGTTTTGTGTTTTTATCCATACATATTGTAAGATTATATAGAGTTCTCCTAATAAGCTGTTTTAATGGATTTTTTAGGAATTTAATATTTATAAATCTTAAATTATTTTTGAGGGATAATTTTTTATCTAACTAAGTGATATTGAAGTAGAGGTGAACCATCGGTGAGGCAGGTGTTAGTAATTAAAAATGAACGGTCTTTAGCAAAGAAAATCGTAAGCGGTTTAACGCAAGAAGGCTATTTCATTTTAAAACTTCACAATGAAAACGAAGGTTTAAATATAATATATGAACAAGATTGGGATATTATCATATTAGATTGGGATTCATTAAGCATATCCGGACCAGAAATTTGCAGACAAATACGACTTGTTAAAACGACACCGATCATTATTGTGACTGACAATATTTCTAGCAAGGATTGCGTAGCAGGGTTACAAGCAGGAGCAGATGATTATATAAGAAAACCATTTGCGAAAGAAGAATTAGTAGCAAGGGTTCAAGCTATTTTAAGAAGAAGTGACTGTAACCAGCAAAATGAGATAAACTTTTTTCAGTTTAAAGATCTCTTTGTTGATGCATCTAGCAATATTGTGAAAAAAGGTGGTAAAAATCTCTCGCTTACGAAGCGGGAGTATGATTTACTTGTATTTTTAATCAAGAATAAAAATACAATATTGAGCCGTGAAATGCTTTTGAATCAGGTTTGGGGACATAACGTAGTAGTAAATCCAAATGTAGTAGACTTATATATTGGGTATATAAGAAAAAAGTTAAAGTGCGAGAAGAAAGATAGATATATTCAAACGATACATGGCAGGGGATATTCAATGGTTGAATGATAAACATAAGATAATAAAGTAGTTTCTGTGAAATATGAAAAGACAGAAACTATAAAAAGAAGATTGCTATCAGGAAATGGTCATTTTTTTGCAGTAGAAATCATGGTTTATAAGGTGTGAGCCTATCGATTAGTATGTGTGGGGGGATGGATCTGATGCGCATTAGTTGAGACCGTATCAAATTTATCTTTAATTTTATTAACTCACACCATTCACAAGATTTTCACAGAATTAATGACTATACTTATTTACAGGATGTTCAAATGAAAATGATTATCAATAGCAATTTAGATGTATAAAAGTTACTATCTAATTTAATCTATGAACTTTATCATTTTCGAACTAAATTACATAATAAGGAGTATACGTATGAAAAAAACTATGCTTTTAAAATTAGTAAGTATTCTAGCAATTTTCACTTTAATGTTAGTAGCTTGCTCAGATTCAAGTAAGGAAACTTCGAAAGCTAATAAAGGTGATAGTAGTGATAAGCCAAAAACGGTTGAAATCACTGATGCTCATGGAACTGTTAAAGTCCCTGTAAATCCAAAGAATGTAGTTGCTTTAGATAATAGAACTTTTGAAACTTTAGCTGATTGGGGAATTAAATTAGCGGCTGCTCCAAAGGATATCATGCCTGCAGACTCAGCATATAAAAAGGATGATTCAGTTAAAAATATCGGGAATCATCGCGAACCAAATCTTGAAATTATTGCAGCGGCAAACCCTGAACTTGTAATCGTTGGTCAAAGATTTGCTGATCATTACGAAGAAATCAAAAAATTAGTGCCAAATGCAGCTGTTATTGATCTTAATTTTGATGTTTCTGAGAAATCTACTACGCCTGGAAAAAATTTAGTAGATGGACTTAAAAATTCTACAACTACTCTAGGAAAAATCTTTGATAAAGATAAAGAAGCTAAACAATTAGTAGCTGATTTTGATAAATCTATTGAAAAAGCAAAATCTGCTTATAACGGAAAAGATAAAGTTATGAGTGTTATCGTTACTGGTGGGAATATTGGTTTTGCTGCTCCACATTCTGGTCGTGTTTGGGGACCAATGTATGAAATTTTCGGTTGGACTCCAGCATTAGAAGTGTCTAATTCTACTGCAGGTCATAAAGGTGATGACGTTTCTGTTGAAGCTATTGCACAAACAAATCCTGATTGGCTTTTCGTATTAGATCGTGATGCTGCAACATCTGATGCAGCTACTTCAACACCTGCTAAGGATGTTATTTCTAAATCACCAGCTCTACAAAACACAACTGCTGTTTCTAAAAAACAAGTTGTTTATGCACCAGAAGATACTTACACAAATGAATCAATTCAGACTTATGTAGAGTTATTTGGAAATCTTGCAAAAACTTTAGCTAAGTAGTGTAAAGGGGTACGAAACAGTGTCAAAAAATATGATTTCTAGGGTTGAGAATATTTCTCAACCCCAGTTTTATAATCACAATAAAATATGGACAAAACCTTTTATAATAGCGGTTATAGTTGTTATAATTTTAGGGATTATATCACTGTTTACTGGAGTTTATGATATACGTGGACAAGAGGACGGAATGGAGATGTTTTTCATCACTCGTGTTCCGAGAACAGTTGCATTAATGCTTACTGGAGCTGCAATGGCGATGGCAGGACTCGTCATGCAACTCATTACACAGAATCGCTTTGTTGAACCTACTACAACGGGTACTATTGAATGGTCAGGCTTAGGCCTGCTTTTTGTGTATTTATTATTTCCTGCCCCGACTTTAGTTCAAAGAATGACTGGTGCAATCATTTTTTCTTTTATAGGAACTATGATTTTCTTTCTATTTTTAAGAAGAGTTAAGCTTCGTTCGTCTTTAATTGTCCCGATTATTGGATTGATGCTTGGAGCAGTTATTTCTGCAGTGTCTACCTTTTTGGGACTCCTTTTTCAAATGACGCAAAGTATTGAAACTTGGTTTGTAGGTTCATTTGCTAACATTCAGGTGGGAAGATATGAATATTTATGGCTGATTGTTATCATTACTTTGCTTATTTTTATGTATGCTAATAGATTGACTTTAGCTGGACTAGGAGAAGATGTCGCAACAAGCCTTGGCGTTAATTACAATAGAATTGTTCTTTTTGGGACTGCTCTTATCTCTGTTGCAGTTGGAATTGTTGCAGCTGTTATTGGACACTTACCTTTCTTGGGATTAATTGTGCCAAATATTGTTTCTATGTTTAGAGGTGATGATCTTAGAAGTAATTTACCTTGGGTTTGTGTGATTGGAATGGGGACAATAACTGCCTGTGACATCATTTCTCGAACAATTATAAAGCCTTTTGAAGTCCCTGTTTCTTTAATACTTGCAACAGTGGGAGCGGTCGTGTTTATTACTATTCTATTGAGACAAAGAAAACCAAGGAGGCTGCGATGATCACATTAGAATATAAAAATAAAGAAAATGTCGAAATCGATTCTAGCCTTCATAATGAAAGTAGATCAGCTAGTGCTTTTCGTTCTAAGAAGGAAGCGAGACGTTATTGGATTTTACTCATAACATTGATTGCTTTAGGTCTCCTTTCTTCATATGGACTTTTAGTTTATAACAACCCAGTTCCGATAGATTCACCTTCTTTTATCCCAGTTGTTAAGAGAAGGATAGTAGCTATTGTTGCAATGATTATTGCTGCAGTTTGCCATAGCTTATCGACAGTTGCTTTCCAATCTATTACGAATAATAAGATTATTACTCCTTCACTTTTAGGTTTCGAATCACTTTATTCAGCAATTCAAACGAGTACAATATTCTTCTTTGGTGCTAGTGCATTAATAAACTTTAATGGAATTGGATCATTTTTATTTCAAGTTGTTGTGATGGTTTTCATGAGTTTGATACTTTATGGATGGTTACTTTCCGGTAAATACGGGAATTTACAACTTATGCTTTTAGTTGGAATTATCATTGGTACCGGGCTAAATTCTGTGTCAACTTTTATGAGAAAACTACTTGCGCCTTCAGAATTTGATATTTTACAAGCGAGATTATTTGGTTCTGTTAATCATGCAGACCCTGCATATTTTCCTATTGTAATTCCTATGATCATAATTGTAGCGGTATTAATTTTTGTTCATTCTAAGAAGTTGAATGTTTTGTCATTAGGAAAGGATGTTGCTACTTCTTTTGGGGTTAAATATCAACCTAGTGTAATTTATACGCTTGTGTTAGTTGCTATTTTGATGTCTATCTCAACAGCTCTAATTGGGCCACTTACTTTCTACGGCTTTTTAGTAGCAACTTTGAGTTATCAGGCGGCGTCAACTTATGATCATAGATATATTTTCCCAATGGCTTTTGCTATAGGATTTTTAATAATGACGAGTGCATACTTTTTAATGTATCATGTATTCCATGCTCAAGGGGTAGTTTCAGTTATTATTGAATTATTTGGTGGAATCATATTCTTAACTATAGTTTTAAGGAAGAGGGCTTTATGATAAAAATTGATAACGTTAAAAAGTTCTATACTGATAAGGTAAAAATAGGACCTTTGGATATTGAAATACCAAAAGCAGGCTTTACTTCTTTAATTGGACCAAATGGCGCTGGAAAGTCCACGACACTTTTGATGATTGGAAGACTTTTAGATATGGATGAAGGTCAAATTCAGGTAGCGAATATGGATGTTTCTGAATCCAAATCAAAAGACTTAGCAAAAGTTTTGACTATATTGCGACAAGAAAATCATTTTGTAACTAGGCTTACTGTTAGACAATTAGTTGGATTTGGACGATTTCCTTATTCAAAGGGGAGATTAACGAAAGAGGATGAAGTTATTATTTCTAAATATATCGACTTCCTAGATTTAACTAATTTAGAGAATAGATATTTAGATGAGCTTTCTGGTGGTCAAAGACAAAGGGCATATGTAGCGATGGTATTGTGCCAAGAGACTGAATATGTACTTTTGGACGAGCCTCTGAACAACCTTGATGTTGCTCGATCTGTTCAAATGATGGAGCATTTGAGACGTGCGGCTAATGAATTTGGAAGAACAATTTTGACTGTTATGCATGACATAAATTTTGCAGCTAAATACTCTGACAAAATTTGTGCTATGAAAGATGGACAAATTGCCGCTTTTGGAACAGTAGAAGAGGTTATGGACCCAACACTTTTGACAGATATTTTTGAAACAAAAATAGAGATTATCAAGGGGCCTTATGGGCCAATTGCTGTTTATTAGTTAAAAAATGTATACTGTAGCTTGCGTAAATGATACTAGCTACTTTAGTTGAAGTTGCTGTCTGTATTTTATAGGCAGCAATTTTTTTACCTTGCAATCAGCTGAAGAATTAACAATTTTTTCATCTGAGCTTCAAAAGCCAACGAAAGTAATGGATGAACTGTAGTGATTGTTCCATGTAAAAGAAGCATAAGCTGACTGTGCTGGTCAGCTTATGCTTCTTTTATTTTTTAAATATAAAAAGTAGACTCATAAGAAAACTCCTGTAACTCAGTACAGGAGTTTTAATCAAACCAATTAAAAACTAAATTGTGGTTTCATATCACCTTTATAAGGTTCATGTTCAACGAATATAGTGATGTCCTTACCCGCTTGGTCTTTACCAGTTCTTTTATACGTAAATTTCTTATTGTTCAGTTCAGTAAGTTCAAGAGCCGCACCATATTTATTATTTCCAATTGAAACATGAGCTCTTATTTTATTTTCATGTAAAACATCGAAGTAACCATAGTCATCGCGGCTTTGACCTGTTTCGCTATTGAAGAACTCATATTTATTAGATTTGTCATCGAATTTTGCTAAACTAATAAAGTTCGAATTAAACTGTGTTACGTCATTACCAGCTTCATCTAATACTTTTGTTCCGTGCCAAAGGGTTCCACCTAAAATTTTATCTCCATCAACGTTCTTAACGATATCGCCAGTAGTCGTGTTCAGTTGCTTGTCCGGATCAGTGAAAGAAAGCTCTTTTTCTTTATATGGAACATGTTCAACGAAGACTTCTACATCGTTACCGTTAGCGTCTTTCCCCATTCTTTTATAAGTAAATACATTTTTATTTAGTTTTGTCATGTCAACAACAGCTTGATATTTCATTGATTCTGAAATTAATATTCTCTTCTTCCCATCATTTGTGATAAAGAAAGTTCCTTTATCGCCTCGACTTGCACCTGTTTTAGCATCAAAGAATTCATATCTTCCTGACTTTGCATCATATTTAGCAAGACCGATGAAGTTTGCATTTTCTTTTGTTAAATCATTTTTATCTTTGTCATACACGCGGGTACCTTGCCAATTTGTATCGCTAAGAATGTTAGCCATTTTTTGGCCTTTCGTTAACTTATTTTCCTTTTTTGTTTCTTTAGCAGCTTGTTCTTGTTTCGGTTTACTATGATTTTCTTCAGCTTTAGTACCAACACATCCGGTTAGTGCTAGTGTGAATCCGAGCAATATAGCTGATAGTGCTTTCGTTTTTTTGTTCATTTTTTATCGTCTCCTCATTTTATAAATGTAAGTAGTACGGTTGTTGATTGTAGTAATAGTTACTACGTTTATTATGTTAATCCTCGAGTATAAACTGCCTCTAAATAAAACATTAAAAAAAGATAAACTAATTCCTAAAATTTGTTCATAATTAAAAAATGGTCTTTTACATACGATGAATGCTAATCTCTCATTTTGAAACTGCCGGAATCAAATGGGCGGATTAATATTATGATTACAGTACGCTTTTTGATGTGATGCTATACTGTATATAGGGTTCTATGAGTGTTTGTTGTGTCGGTTTTTGTCGGTAAGTCGATATATTTAGAAAATCGCTGATATATTTGGAGTTGCGCCGATATATTTAGAAAATCGCCGATATAATTTGAGTAGCGCTGATATATTTGAAAAATCGCTGATATATTTTGGAGGTGGATAAAGATGATTGTGAAAGAACGAAAAATACCCGTACATTTACTTCAATTAGAAGCTTTACTTAGAAGATTGCCTGCCCATCATCCAAAAAGGAATATGGTGGCTGAAAATCTAGCGAAATTTATGGCTGGCTATAAAGGAGAGCAGGCGATTGAATATCCACTTAGTTTTCTGTCCGAAACAAGATATAGTATTTTACATGATATCAGGTTGTTTGATCAGAAACATTATTTCCAAATCGATACCCTTATAGTTTCCTCGTGTTTTCTTCTTTTTCTTGAAATAAAAAATATCATTGGCACATTAATTTTTGATGCGAAGTTTAATCAACTCATTCGAATAGCAGATGGTACTTCGGAAGAAGGGTTCCCAGATCCGCTTTTACAACTGAAACGGCAAGAGATGCAGCTGAGAAAATGGTTGAGTTTGCATGATTTATATAATATTCCGATTGAATCTCTCGTTGTAATTAGTTCTCCTCGTACAATTATTAAAACTTCAGATGAAATACTTCCTAATAAAATTATCCACGGTGCAAATTTACCTAATAGAATCAAACAGATTGAAAATCAATATAAAGAAGAAGCAATTAGTAATATAAATGGACTTATAAATCAAATTATGAATGGGCACATCCCGCAGAGACAAAATATTCTTGTACAATATAAAGTTAAAGAAGAGGAGTTGCTAAAGGGCGTACAGTGTGAGGAATGTTTTACCATGGCGATGTTAAAAGAAAAGCAGGGATGGCGTTGCCAAAACTGTAATAGTACGTCTAAACAAGCTCATTTACGTGCTTTGCAAGATTACACACTTCTGTTTGGAATGATAACTACTAATAGCAAATTGAGAGGATTCTTTAATATGCAATCTAGTTCTGCGGTTAAACGACTCCTCCAAACAATGAAAATCCCATACACCGGCAACAACAAAGGACGAACCTATGATTTAACTTCTTTCCAATCATAATTTTGCTATAATAAATACGTACTTATACGAAGGGGAGTTTAAAGAGAAAATGAAATCATTCAATATTGATCATTTTATCGCGAGTGTTTTACAGTGGATATTAAATATAGCTCTAATTATATTATCCATTGTTTTATCTATCTTTTTAATTAATGAGACGATTACTTTTATTCAATACATATTTTCAGCGAAGAAGTATACGTCGTATAAATTAGTTGAAAGTATTATCGTCTATTTTTTATATTTCGAGTTCATTGCATTAATTATTAAGTATTTTAAATCGAACTATCATTTCCCGTTACGTTATTTTATTTATATCGGAATTACGGCTTTAATTCGATTAATTATTGTATCTCATGAGGAACCGATGGAGACGTTATTATACGCAGGAGCAATTCTTGTTTTAGTTATTGCTTTATACATATCAAATATGAGAGATTTGAGAAAAGAGTAGTAGTGCAGGCATAAGCTTGCACTGCTTTTTTATGTCTTGACCTTCAAGTTACTTGAAAGTTTACAATGTAAATAGGGCGTTTGAAATTGAAAAAAATTGAGAAATTAAGTGAAGAGGTTTCTTTTACTTGGAGGTTATAGAAATGAGTCAAGAATTGAAGTTACGTCCATTAGAGCGAGAAGATTTAAAGTTTGTACATGAACTTAATAATAATGCACATATTATGTCGTATTGGTTTGAAGAGCCATATGAGGCATTTGTGGAGCTGCAGGACCTATACGATAAACATATACATGATCAAAGTGAACGCCGATTTATCGTTGAAAAAGATAATGAGATGGTTGGATTAGTTGAGTTAGTAGAAATCGATTATATTCACAGAAGAACAGAATTTCAAATTATTATTGACCCTAATTATCAAGGGTATGGTTATGCAGCGGATGCGACGCGTTTAGCGATGAATTACGCTTTTTCCGTATTAAATATGCATAAGATATATTTAGTTGTGGATAAGGAAAATGAAAAAGCAGTACATGTTTATAAGAAGGTTGGATTTATGGTAGAAGGTGAGCTTTTAGACGAGTTCTTCGTTGATGGCAACTACCATAATGCGATAAGAATGTGTATGTTCCAAAAGGAATATTTTAGAGTGAAATAAATGCGTAAAAAGGGCTAAAGACAATGTTTTGTCTCTAGCCCTTTTTTATGAGTTGAACAACAATATTTTATCGATAAACAATAAAATATTGTTGACTTATAATATTTATGGGCTTATTATGTTGGTAATAAGATTAGTGGGAATTAAAGGAGAGTACATGATGAAAAATAAATACGTAGTAGCTATTTCTTTCATGATTTTAGCGATTATTTCTTTAACTATACATGCTTCAAACAGTAAAGTAGGAGCGAATGGATTCCTTGAAGAACCTTTCTTTTTCCTAGTACCGATAAGTTATGTATTGTTCCTTAGTGGTATTGGTGTATTATTATTTGGATTTATTACTTCAAAGCTGAAAAAAAGTAATAGATAAGGGGGCCATAAAGCGGGACAAAACACTCACTATGAAATAGAAACATACCATATGGAAGACAAATGATAAGTGAGTTGGATAATGATGAATCGTTATTTTTACAATGGAAGACAAATAGGAGCAGCTATTACGCTGGCTGGGGCACAGGGAACCATTCATGCTGTGAATCAAGTTATTAAAATGCAACAACAAGCACAATTTGCAAAAATGATGCAAGGTCAGTATATGCCGTATTCACAGGTTCCGATGCAAATTGTACATTATGATGTGTATCCAGCTAGTTTTTTTTCCATTCCATATGGCGGGACTTACTTCTTATGAAAGAAAGCGACTGATAAGAGTCGCTTTCTTTTTTTATATTCCCCCTAGCTTCATTCCAAGGAATGCAAAGAGGAGACCAATTATGTAAGTAGCAATTAAGTATAAAAGGAAAGTGTTAATGTTTTTACGATTGAGAAGTTGAACAGATTCTAGTTTAAACGTCGAAAATGTCGTGAATGCCCCCATAAATCCAGTACCTAATAATAATTGCCAACCTGTAGTGGCTTCGCTGCCAATTATATATCCGAGTAAAAACGCTCCTGTTATATTAATGAGAAATGTAGCAATTGGAAATGAGGTTTTATTTCTTTTTTTAAACCAATTGCTAATTGCGAATCGTGTAATCGCACCGAAAAATCCCCCTGTCGCGACTAATAAAGCTTCCATCATATGTGATCACCTTCCGTCAGTGATTTCTTAATTAAGAAATCACCAAGTGTATAGCCGATGCCAGACATAATGAGGCCACCAAGTATGCTGCATGATACATATAAGAAGGCTATGCTCCACTCAGAATGATTGATCAATTGAATAGTCTCTACACTAAATGTTGAAAACGTCGTAAAAGAACCGATAAATCCAGTTCCAACGCCTGTGATAACCTCCGAAGGTAAAATGTTTAGCCGAGCAATATATGTAGTTAACCATGCTAATAAGAAGCAGCCGATTAAGTTAATCAGTAATGTAGCTAATGGAAATGAATGATGCCAAAACTCATGAATAGTAAGACCTAAATAATAACGAGAAAGGGCTCCTAATATACCGGAAATGCCAACGATAATATAAATCAATTTTCTCACCTCTTTAAATAGCTTGCTCAAAAAAATAGACTCCTACCAGTAAGTTATACTGGTAGGAGTCATTAGCTAAGCAGCAGTTATGGCGAACTCCATCGCCTATGATTATTACATATAGTGTACTAAACATTGTGTTTGATTTCCAGTGAAGAAGTAGGGGCATTTTGTATTTTTTGATGATTTAAGAGCAAGAATAATTACTTATAAACTAAATATAATGATATAAGGTTTTCAATGTGATAAAATATTTCGTAGGTCTGTCATTCAGTTTTAGTTAACTGAAAATAAAGATAATTAAGTTGCGTGTTTTAGAAAAGGGGCGTTTATTTGAAGAAATTATTAAAAATAGTACTTATATGTATTTTAGTAGGAGTGGGAGTTGTAGGTGGTTTTTTAGCGTATATGACGCTTACTAAAGAACAGCCTGCTGATGTTATAAGTTTGAAGGTGGAAAATAATAAAGAGCGCGTATTAGCGACAGGAAATGACTTTAAAGTTACAACATTTAATATTGGTTATGCTGGATTAGATAAGGACCAAGACTTCTTTATGGATGGGGGAAAGAGATCTGGTTCAAGTAGTAAAGATCAAACGGAAACGAACTTAAAGAATATGCTTTCGTTTTTACAAAATGAGAATAGTGATTTTGCATTATTACAAGAAGTTGATATAAAATCACTTCGATCATTTGATGTAAATGGGCATGAATTTTTAAAAAAGGGATTACCTGATTATGCTTCGTCATTCGGGAAGAACTATGATACAAAATGGGTTCCTGTTCCAATTACAAGTCCAATGGGATATGCGGAGGCTGGATTAAGCACATTTTCCAAATATACAGTTCAAACAGCGAATAGGTTCCAGCTTCCTGGAATGGAGCCTTGGCCGAAGCGTTTGTTTGATTTAGATCGAGCGATTGTTGAACATAAAATTCCTGTTAATAATGGGAAGTTTGTGAGACTCGTAAATTTACATTTGTCTGCCTATGATGAAGGCGGGAAAATTAGAAAACAGCAAGTAGAGTATTTAAAAGAATATATGAACAAGCATTATAAAAATGGTGATTACGTAATAATGGGCGGAGATTGGAATCAATTGCTTTCTGACGTTCAATTAAGTGATCCGAAGTTTGTGAAAGAGCGTCCTGAGTGGTTAGTAGAGTTACCGAAGGACTTTACTGATGGTGGCTTTAAGTGGGCTGTAGATCCGTCTGTTATGACGGTGAGAGATGATGTGAAGAAATATGTGGAGGGTGAAAACTTCGTCACGATTATTGATGGCTTTATCGTTTCGCCGAATGTGGAGATTGTAAATGTACAAGGGAAAGATTTAAAGTTTGAAAATAGTGATCATAACCCAGTGAGTGCGGTATTTAAGTTGAAGAATTAAGTGCAGAAGGTGGGACTTTATATATGGAATGGTTAAAGAAAACTTGTTTTTCTAACCTTGAGAAAGAATCACAGAAAAATCATTTATTGCTGTTTATTACGATTTGTAGTTTCTTCCTTGGAATCATCGCGATTGGTTATTACGGATATATTTTTACAGAGAGAGCACTAGCGTTTTGGGCTTGTGGCATTTCTGTCGTTGTATTTGGAACGCTTTTTACTTTTATAAAAAGTATGGAATCAATGTATAAATACATCATGACATTTATGTTGCTTATGATGTCTTTCATTATGGTACAAGCATTTAATGAAAGTCCAGCTGTATTTCAAATGGTCTACTTTACACTAGCAGTTTCACTTATTTATTTAAGTGAGCGTCTTATTTTAATTCTTGGCGGGGTAGCTGTTGTTAGTACATTTATCCTTTGTAGTTATTGGCCGGATCAATTTTTTGCTTATACAGCGGCATCTGAAGCTGCTAATTTTGCGAGTTTGTTAGCGATTGTTACAATCGCTATGTGGGGCGTCACGAAAATTGGTTCTAACTTGCTGTCTCGCTTAAGTGATGAGAAGCAAGAAGTAATGAGAAAAGCTCAGGAGCTAGAAGAGACGCAAAGGCTTATTGAAGAAACAGTTGTGAAACTAGATAGTAATTTCAATCATTTAAGACAAAATATGAATACATCGATGGAGTCGATGAGTGACATTAATTTTGCTTTTGAAGAGGTGGCAGTTGGTACGCAATCACAATCAGAGATGATGTCACGTTCGGTAGAAGTATTGAACGATATGGAAGGAAATATTGAACAAATCATCTCTCAAGTAAGAAATGCATCAATTCGTGTTGATGAAAGTTTAGAGATTTCAAAGGGTAGTGTACATACTTTAAGAAGTTTTGAAGCTAACATGAGAAGTTTAAATGATGTTGTTTCACAGTCAGGAATTATATTTAGAGATTTAATGATGCAATCGAAGCAAATTAATGAAATTGTAGATGTAATAACAAATATTTCAAGTCAGACGAGTTTGCTAGCTTTAAATGCAAATATTGAAGCTGCAAGGGCAGGAGAACATGGAAAAGGGTTTGCTATTGTAGCGAATGAAGTATTAAAGCTTGCTGAAGAATCGAATCGTTCTGCTGGAAGAATTCAAGGGATTTTGAAGGAGTTTAGTAATCAAGCAAGCAAGGTAGAAGTGCAGGTAGAGAAATCAGAAAGAGTACAAGAGGAATGTAACGAAATGCTAGCAAGCGTTTTAACAAATGTAACGGATTTAGGGAAGTTTATTGATACAATTAATGATGTAATGAGAGAGATTGTTGGTCATCAAGAAAATTTCCAAGCTAAAACGACGAATATCGTAAAGGATGTTACACATGCTTCTAATGTAATTCAGCAAACTTCTGCGGCTACAGAAGAAGTGTTAGCAAGTGTGGAAGAAGAAAAACATCGAAATGATACATCAGTGAAGACATTACATACTGTTAGCGAGCAAGTGAAATTATTAGAAGATATTTTAGAAAAGTAATATCGCTTGAAGAGAGCACACCATTTGTGCTCTTTTTTCATTTAAACGAAGACTTAATAGGAATTTAATTGCTTTTCTGCGCGTTTTCTGCCAAGCTTAAGGAGATAAAATTCAACTAATAGCTACTAATTATTAGTTGAACCTCGCAGGTAGCGAGATAAAATACTTCAAAGAAAGAATTATATAGGTGACGCATATGATCGAAGTTAAGACTTCTGAACTTAGTGATGGAGAATTTAATAGAGGTGTATTTGCAACTCGTGATATTAAAAAGGGCGAGTTGATTCACTCAGCACCAGTTATCTCTTATCCGAATGAACAGCATGAACACATTGAGAAAACGTTACTTGCTGACTACGCATTTGAGTATGGGGTAAATCATACGGCATTCCTTTTAGGATACGGCATGTTATTTAATCATGCATATAATCCGAATGCAACGTATGATATTGTCTTTGAGAATCATACGTTTAACTTCTTTGCTTATAAGGATATAAAAGCGGGAGAAGAGATTCTAATCAATTATAATGGTGAAGTTGATGACGATGAGCTGTTATGGTTTGATAAGGAAAAAGAAGAGAACGAAAAGTAATTTAAAATAAGTAATGAAAAGGATGCTTTTACATAGGTAAAAGCATCCTTTTTTATTGATGAAAATAAAGTAAAGATTACAAAAAAATACCACTTTCTTTTCGTATGGTATAGTAAGATACTGAAGGATATTGTTTTGTAAAAGTGATATATTTTACAAATTGTTGTCTTTCTGGTTACATGTCAAGTTTAGTAGCCCATTTGGGTTGCTTTATTATGCAATATATATTTTAATATGAGTGGCACCTCTTATAATTAAGAGGTTTATAGGTGTCTCGAATTGATTTTGGGTACACTGTATCCACCACTTTAGGTTCTTTCATGTACGTGGGGATATTATGGGCCCGTATAACGGGATAAAAAGAATATAGAAATAGAGGAATCGTAAAATGAATATGCAAGAGGTTTATGAATATTTAAGTACGGTATTGCCTGAAGGTCATGTGAAACAAGATGAAATGTTAAAGAATCATACGCATATTAAAGTTGGCGGAAAAGCAGATGTGTTCGTTGCGCCTACGAATTATGATGAAATTCAAGAAGTTATTAAATATGCGAACCAATATAATATTCCAGTTACGTTTTTAGGGAATGGTTCGAATGTCATTATTAAAGACGGTGGTATTCGAGGGATTACGGTAAGTTTAATTCATATTACAGGTGTTACTGTAAATGGAACAACGATTGTAGCACAGTGCGGTGCAGCAATTATTGATGTATCACGTATTGCGTTAGATCATAACTTAACGGGCCTTGAGTTCGCTTGTGGTATTCCAGGTTCAGTGGGCGGAGCATTATATATGAATGCTGGTGCTTACGGCGGTGAAATTTCGTTTGTATTAACAGAAGCTGTCGTAATGACAGGTGATGGAGAGCTACGTACTTTAACGAAAGAAGCATTTGAATTTGGATATCGTAAGAGTGTATTTGCTAACAATCACTACATTATTCTTGAAGCGAGATTTGAACTTGAAGAAGGTGTACGTGAAGAAATTAAAGAAAAAATGGATGATTTAACGTTTAAACGTGAGTCAAAACAGCCTCTAGAATATCCTTCATGTGGTAGCGTATTTAAACGCCCACCAAATAACTTTGCTGGTAAATTGATTCAAGAATCAGGACTACAAGGTAAGCGAATTGGTGGAGTGGAAGTTTCTCTAAAGCATGCTGGATTTATGGTGAATGTTGATAACGGAACAGCACAAGATTACATCGATTTAATTCATTTCGTGCAAAAAACAGTTGAAGAGAAATTCGGTGTGAAGTTAGAGCGAGAAGTAAGGATTATTGGAGAAGATAAGTAATAAAGGAATACGTATGAAGATGGGAATTATTTTAAAATAATATTTGGCGATTATTGACAATTTGTTTTTAATTCAATATAATGGCTAATAATTTAACAAATAACATACGTTGAAAGAGCCCAGTAGCAGTTTGTCACTGTTAACGAGAGAGCTAGGGGTTGCTGGAACCTAGCACAAACAAACTTGCGAATTACACTCTGGAGTATCTTAGGTAATGCTAAGCGGATTGGCAATCGATATTATTGCTAAGAGTGGTATGAGTAGCTATGCTATTTATACAAACTGGGTGGTAACACGGTGAATAATCGTCCCTATGTCATAGACATAGGGATTTTTTGTTTTTAAAAAATAAAGGGGATGACAAAAGATGAATATCATTGATGAATTAGAATGGCGCGGCGCCGTTAATCAACAGACTGATGAAGAAGGTTTACGTAAGCTAGTAGAAGAGAAAAAGATTTCACTATACTGCGGAGTGGATCCGACTGGTGATAGTATGCATATCGGACATTTGATTCCGTTTATGATGATGAAGAGATTCCAGTTAGCTGGCCATCATCCAGTTATTTTAATTGGTGGGGCAACAGGAACAATTGGTGATCCGAGTGGACGTCAATCAGAACGCCAACTTCAAACGTTAGAAGTAGTTCAGCATAATGTAGATGCGTTAACAGCACAAATGAAAAAGCTATTTGATTTTGGCGGAAATAGCGAAGTGAAGATGGTAAATAACTACGACTGGACACATGAAATAAACATTATTGAGTTTTTACGTGATTACGGAAAAAACTTTAGCATTAATAGTATGTTAGCAAAGGATATTGTAGCAAGCCGTTTAGATACAGGAATTTCTTTCACGGAATTTACGTACCAAATCTTGCAAGCGATGGATTTCCATCACTTATACACGAAAGAAGATGTGCAACTGCAAATTGGTGGTAGTGACCAATGGGGAAATATTACGAGTGGATTAGATTTAATTCGTAAGCTAGAAGGGCACGAAGCGAAAGTATTCGGATTAACGATTCCGTTATTATTGAAATCAGATGGTACGAAGTTCGGTAAATCGGCAGGTGGCGCTGTTTGGCTTGATCCTGAAAAAACGACACCGTTTGAATTTTACCAATTCTGGGTAAATACAGATGACCGTGACGTAGTCAAATACTTGAAATACTTTACATTCTTAACGAAAGAGCGCATTGATGAATTAGCGGTGAAGGTAGAAACAGAGCCTCATAAACGTGAAGCGCAAAAAGTATTAGCGGAAGAAATGACGAAATTCGTTCACGGAGAAGAAGCATTCCTGCAAGCTGTGAAAATTACAGCAGCGTTATTTAGCGGAGATATTAAATCGTTAACAGCTGATGAAATTGAACAAGGCTTTAAAGAAATGCCAACATTCCAGTCTTCAAAAGAGACGAAAAACATCGTAGAATGGCTAGTTGATTTAGGAATTGAACCATCTAGAAGACAAGCACGCGAAGACATTAATAATGGTGCGATTTCTATGAATGGTGAAAAAGTAACAGATGTGGGCACGGATGTTACTATAGAGAATTCATTTGATGGGCGATTTATTATTATCCGTAAAGGGAAGAAGAACTATAGCCTTGTGAAGTTAGGAGAATAATTTGTGTGAAAGGATGGGAGTAGGAAGAATACTTCCATTCTTTCATATACACAATTTAGACATAAAATAATCAGTAAATTTAGATAATTAGAAGGGTTATATTATTCTTCTGCCGAATAAATAAGTTAGAGAAAATTACGGATAAAAATAGCCCGAACCATGCAGGGCATGATTCGGGCTTATATTCAGATTAGTAAGCTAAGCTGAATAGACCTTTAATGTGTGATAAGTAACGAACGTTACTTGCTTCTTTCATTAATGATGCTGGTAAACCTTTAAGTGGAGTATTGCTTGCTCCGATTGTAGCAACAGCATCTTTACGTCCTAGACTAGCAAGTGTTCCAGAGTTTACAGGTGCGAACTCTTCGAATGCTTTGCCTTCTAGTGCTGCGTATAAGTTGTATCCAATTAACTCACCCATTTGCCAAGCAATTTGTGCAGTTGGTGGGTATGGACGTCCGTCTGGAGCGAAGACAACAGCGCTGTCTCCAGCAACGAATACGTCTTTGTGAGAAGTAGATTGTAGGTATGCATCAACTGTTGCACGGCCACGGTTTACTTCAAGACCTGATTCACCGATTAGTGGGTTACCTTGTACGCCGCCTGTCCAAACGAATGTGTTAGCAACAAGTTTTTGACCGTCTTTTAAGTCGATTTCATTGCCAGCAACGTTTGTTACAGGAAGACCAGTTAAGAATGTAACGCCGCGTGCTTCTAGGCTAGTAGTTGCACGTTCGATTAAGTGGTCTGGTAATACTGGAAGGATTTTTGGACCTGCTTCAACAAGAAGAAGTTTCACTTCTTTTGGATTTACGCCGTGGCTTTTTGCAAGTTTAGGCATAATGTCAGCAAGCTCACCAACTAGCTCAACGCCAGTTAATCCGCCACCACCGATTACGATTGTAGCATCAGCTTCGTTTTTTGTTTTCGCGTATTCACGAATACGGTCTTCAACGTGTTTGTAGATTTTGTTTGCATCAGCAGCAGATTTTAATACCATGCTGTTTTCTTCTAGTCCTGGAATACCGAAGTAAGCAGTTTTACTTCCTAAAGCAACTACAAGTGCATCGTAAGATAAAGTAGTGCCGCCAGCTAGTTTAATTTCTTTGCTATCAACTGAGAATGACTCAACTGTTGCAATTTTAAGATCGATGTCTTTACCTTTGAAAAGCTTTGTAAGTGGCATTGCAATTGCTTGCTCAGCAACGTTACCAGCTGCAAGGCGGTGTAGTTCAGTGATGATTTGGTGTGTTGGGTATTGGTTAATCACTGTAACTTGTGCTTCTGATTTGCTGTAATATTTACGTACGTTTAAAGCGGCAAGAAGACCGCCATAACCAGCGCCTAAGATGACAATTTGTTTTGACATAGTATGATATCCCCCGTCTTTACTAATTGTTGTTATAAGTTAACTTATTTATTGTTACGTTCTGCACTAATTTGAAGATATGCGTTCACAAAGCGGAACATTTTTTGTGCTTGTGGATCTTTTAGTAATTTTAATAGACCGAATAGGCCAATAACTTCGTTGCTTTCGTCAGCACGATCTTTCGCTTCGATTGCAGTTGCAGCCATGCTTTTCACTGTATCTTTTACAGGTTCTACAAGCTCTGTGATTGCACCAACAGTGTCGCTTTTTAATACTTCATCAGTAGCAACAGTTTGAGCGAAGTCATAAGACTTAGTTAAAATGTTAACAAGCTCAGTTAATTTTGGAAGCTGTTCCACTAGTGTTGTTAATGATTCTTGTACCTCAGGTTTTAACAACTGATCAAGTACATCAAGTTGTCCTTGGCTAGCAGAAATTTGTACAGTTTCTTGTTCTGGCTTTGTTTGAGTCATAGTTTCTGGCATCTCCAATTCTCCTTTACGATAGCAATACTCTTATTTTTTATAAGTAAGATAGTAAACGTTTACGAAACATTATACAAAGTTTCACAAAACACAATAAAATGCCTTTAAATTTATGACAGCAAGTAAGCTGCAAGCATAAATCTAAAACCATAACGTCTTACCTATTATTTATGAACTGTCCGATATATGGCTTGTCCGCATAATGGAAAAGCTCCGTTACCGGAAAGTGTATATAATATATATCCTATATTATATACTATATACACCTATGTTAACATAAAAATGATTCCTAATTATTTGATATTGAGTGTATAATGTAGTACTGACAAGGTATGAAAGCGTATAAAATATTTTGTTTCAGTTAGAAATGTACATATATAATAAGAAAAAAAGGAAAAAATGAACAAATTCATGTTCGTTTTTTCCTTTTTCCTATTATTCACCTTCCACAATTAGCATCGATGTGTTACCTTCCTTTTCAAGATGGCATTCGCCCCAAGAACAAAGAGAATCAAGAATGGATTCTAAAGACCAACCGTAATCAGTAAGAGAATATTCTACTTTTGGTGGAACTTGATTGTATACCTTTCTTTGAATAACGCCGTCGTCTTCTAATTCACGTAATTGCTGCGTTAACATTTTTTGTGTAATACCAGGCATTGAACGTTTTAGTTCACTCGTTCTCTTTGTACCTTTCGTTAAGTGACAAAGAATAACAACCTTCCATTTGCCGCCGATAACTTCTAAGGTCGCCTCTACAGGAATATTATATTTCTTCATATGAAACCCTCCTTGTGTGAGTGTTAAATAATACAAATGTCACTTTTTAGTACCTATAGCACTTTAAAGTACGTACTTTTTATCATGTTAAATATGTTTCATAATAGCACATGTAAGAGGCAAATGAGTAGTACGGTACTGAAAAGTGACTATGTTACCTTTTGGTGCCTATAGTACTTTAAAGTGCGTTCTTCAAAAAAAGAATGAAACCATTCATAATAGCATTTGTAGAGATTAAATATATTTTTTAGAAGATAAAAGGGCCTTTTTATCGCACTATTATGATTGGATTTCTTGTAATAAGGAGGAATTCAATTGAGTTCATATACAGTACCATCTTCCGAAGTTCAGACGAATCGAAGAAGTATGTTTGCTTTATTAGCACTAGCAATTAGTGCGTTTGGGATTGGTACGACCGAGTTTATTAGTGTCGGTTTATTACCATCCATTTCAAAAGATTTAAATGTTTCGGTTACAACAGCTGGTTTAACTGTTTCCCTATATGCGTTAGGGGCGGCAGTAGGAGCTCCTGTTTTAACAGCGTTAACGGCTAGTATGTCGAGAAAGACATTATTAATGTGGATTATGGTTATTTTCATTATTGGTAATGGTATTGCGGCAGTAGCCACAAGCTTCACTATATTAATTATCGCAAGGATTGTAGCTGCGTTTGCACATGGTGTGTTTATGTCGATAGGATCTACAATCGCGGCCGCAATCGTACCAGAGAATAAACGTGCTAGCGCAATTGCGATTATGTTTACTGGATTAACAGTTGCGACTATTACAGGTGTGCCAATTGGTACCTTTATTGGGCAACAATTTGGCTGGAGAGCGTCATTTATGGCGATTGTTGTAATTGGAATTATTGCTTTTATCGCAAACAGCATACTAGTCCCATCTAATTTGAAAAATGGTGTACCTGTATCGTTTCGTGATCAATTCAAACTAATTAAAAATGGAAGACTATTACTTGTTTTCATTATTACTGCACTTGGATACGGCGGTACATTCGTAACATTTACGTATTTATCACCGCTATTACAAGAAGTAACAGGGTTTGAAGCAAGTACTGTTACTATCATTTTATTAGTGTATGGAATTGCCATTGCGATAGGGAATATGGTCGGCGGAAAGTTATCGAATCATAATCCGATTCGAGCGCTATTTTACATGTTCTTGATTCAAGCGATTATATTATTTGTTTTAACATTTACAGCGCCATTTAAAGTAGCTGGATTAATCACAATTATTTTCATGGGACTATTCGCATTTATGAATGTTCCGGGGCTGCAAGTATATGTAGTTATATTGGCAGAGCGCTTTGTTCCGAGTGCGGTCGATGTTGCTTCAGCAATTAATATTGCCGCATTTAACGGAGGAATCGCTTTAGGTTCTTATATAGGTGGCCTTGTAACGAATTCATTAGGGTTAATCCATACTGCTTGGGTAGGCGGCATTATGGTAGTAGCTGCTGTTATTTTAACAGCGTGGAGCATGACATTAGAAAAAAGAGATCAAGCAAAATAAAAGGAGAGAAAATAAAATGAAAAACTTACAAAGTAAAGCAGTATTAAATAATGGTGTAGAAATGCCTTGGTTCGGTTTAGGTGTATTTAAAGTAGAAGAAGGACCAGAACTTGTAGAAGCTGTAAAATCAGCGATTAAAGCAGGATACCGCAGTATCGATACAGCTGCAATTTACGGAAATGAAAAAGCTGTAGGTGAAGGAATCCGTGCAGGTATCGAAGCAACTGGTATTTCAAGAGAAGATTTATTCATCACTTCAAAAGTGTGGAATGCAGATCAAGGATATGAAGAAACAATTGCTGCATACGAAGAGAGCTTAAAGAAATTAGAACTAGATTATTTAGATTTATTCCTTGTTCACTGGCCTGTAGAAGGAAAATATAAAGATACATGGAGAGCACTAGAAACACTTTATAAAGAAGAGCGCGTACGTGCGATTGGTGTAAGTAACTTCCAAATCCATCACTTACAAGATGTAATGAAAGATGCAGAAGTCAAGCCAATGATTAACCAAGTAGAATACCATCCTCGTTTGACACAAAAAGAATTACAAGCTTTCTGTAAAGAACAAGGTATTCAAATGGAAGCATGGTCACCATTAATGCAAGGTCAATTATTAGATAACGAAACATTACAAGCAATTGCTGAGAAACACGGTAAAACAACAGCGCAAGTTATTTTACGTTGGGATCTTCAAAATGGAGTAATTACAATTCCAAAATCAACGAAAGAACACCGTATTATTGCAAACGCTGATGTGTTTAACTTTGAGTTAACGAAAGAAGATATGGAAAAAATCGATGCGTTAAATCAAAATCACCGCGTTGGTCCAGATCCTGATAACTTCGATTTCTAAGATTAAAGTAAGAAAGAAAAAAGAGTGCTTTTATGCACTCTTTTTTTTGTGCATAAAAATATTTTCTAATTAAATACTACTTAGTATTAAGTTTGTTATAAGGGGCTGTAAACATGAATATAAAGCAATCGTTCAAACTTCTAGCTATGTTTTTAAGTGTGTTATTTGTGTTATTCCCACTTCAAAAAGCATTTGCCGAAGTTATGGACCATACAAAGTATCAAATGGATTGGAGTTATAGTAAGTCAAAGAAGAAGCCAATTCGAACAGAACTTATTAAAACGGCAGATGGAAAAATTGCATTTTGCTTAAATGTAGATTTGAAATCTCCGAGCGGTCAAGATTTACCGGAAATGGGTAAAGTGGATATTAATGTGTACCGTGTACTATTGAATGGATATCCACAAAAGAGTCCACAAGAATTAGGTGTTTCTGATTGGAGAGAAGCGCATTACGCAACGCAGCTTGCGGTATGGGATGCGTTAAAACAAATCGATATTAATGATTTAGATTTCCGTAATAAAAATGTAGAAAAGGTAACGAAAGATATCGTTGCAAAAGCAAGCGCTAGTGAAGAATTACAAGAAATTACGATGAGTGTCGTACCATTGGAAGAACAACAAGCAGTATTGAAAAATGATTTCTTTGAAACAGGTTTATATACAGTAGAAACAAATGCAAAAAGCGGGACGTATAAAGTGCAAGCAACAGGTGCACCAGCAGGAGCGAAATTTGTAAATGAAAAAGGCGAAGCAAAAACAGAATTTAATGTAGGAGAAAAGTTCCGCATTTTAATTCCGAAACAAACACCAGCTGGTGGATTTAGCTTTAAAGTAATCGGGAAATTAACGAAGCTACAAGGGATTGCACATAAAGGTACACCGACAATTCAAAATGCAGTTGTATTACTTGAGCGTAGTGAAGAAGAAACAAGTCCGGAGTTATCAGTGAGTTGGAAAAAAGGAAATGGTCATGATAATAATAAACCACATACTCCAAATGAACCGCATAAACCGAATCAATATAAAAGGTAAGGATGAAAGCATTGGTGTTAACCAATGCTTTTTATATATGAAATTTAAAATTATATCAAGATAATTATTAACTAGATAAAACACTGTTTTTATGTTGTGAAAATTATTTGGGAATAACAAAATATAATAAAATCTAAACGTTACGATTAATAGATTAAATTCACAAAATTGTAACATTATTCTAATTGAAAAGTCTATCAAACAAAGTGTAAAGCGTGTACAATTCAGTTGGAAAAACTACCTATAGATGGTCATATATGAAGAAAATGTAAGTTTCTATTACTATTTTTATTTTCAGATGTATAGATGACAATACTGAATTATATCTTTTACTATTCTCTTTTTATGTACGAAGAGAACTCATCACAAATAGAGAGAAGTGAGGAGGGCATATTACATAAAAATTTTACAATGTAAGAAAGCGAATACATGGAGGGAGATGCAGTAGTAATAGATACAGGTGCGCGAGGTGTTAGTCTGTTCATTAAATTTTTTTATAAAAATAATAGGATTTCTTATTAAATGAATATATGTTGGTTTTTCTAAATGAAGGAACAGGGGACACAGATTATGTCGAAGAAAAAGACGAGTAGGGTATTAGTGGCTGGTGTTTGTTTAGCTACGTTATTAACGCCATATGGACTTGAAGTACCTAAGGTGTATGCAGAGATGACAATTGAAGATAAGGAGAAGCAGCAAGAAGAGCGAGTGTATCAATTGCTGCCAAAAGGTAATGTAGAAGAGATGCGTGAGTTGCATCAGCGTCGAATGAGTTTTTCTCCTTATGAACCAACGGGCATTTATGTAAAGCCAGGTGAAGAAGTGGTTATTCAAGTAGAAGGGACTCAACAGATTAAAGCTTATATTGGTACATATTCTTATGAAAAAGAAGAACCTAAACAATTCAATTTAAATCCTGGTGAGAATAAAATTTCTTCTTCAAATGGGGGACTATTATACTTTTATAATTATCACAACACAGGAGAAGTAGTCGCTAAAGTGAAAAAAGGTGGTACAACAAACCCTTTATTTATTTTAGGAAAGCATACGACAAAAGATTGGAAACGTATGTTGGCAGAGAATCCTGATCCATATGCAATAGAAATGAAGGGAGAAAATAGTTTATTAACTATGCATCCTGAGACTGTAGCGGAGCATTTAAAACAAGAAGATCCAGCTGCGGTATTAAAGAAACACGATGAAATAATTAATATAGAACATAAGATATCAGGTTTATCAAAAGATGGTGTGGGTGTTGCGAATCAAGGTAAACATTCCATTCATTTTGTTGAAGACTGGTATACGGACAATTATATGTATGCGACTTATTATCGAACAGCTTATAGTAAAGGGAATTTAGGTCCAGTACTAAATCTAGAAGAGTTAACTAATGATGGATGGGGGCCTTGGCATGAAGTGGGACATCAACATCAACAGAATACTTGGTTATGGGATGGACTTGGAGAAGTAACCGTTAATATTTATTCTTTGGCAGTTCAAACTACATTCGGGCATAAAACAAGGTTAGAGCAAGAAGGGCGCTATGAAGCTGCATTTGCTTATTTAGGTAAACCGGATGCACAAGAAAAGATGGATGTATTTGAGAAATTAGTTATGTTTTGGCAGTTACATTTAGCTTATGGGGATCAATTCTATCCGAATTTACATCAAATGTATCGTTTGTTACATGATACAGAACTGCCTAAATCTGATGAAGAAAAAAAGCAAATGTTTATTTATATGACGTCAAAAGTGGCAGGACAAAATTTAATTCCTTTCTTTGATAAATGGGGATTATTTGCAAATGATGCTACGAGAGAAAAGATTGAAAAATTAAATTTACCAAAATTAGAAAAAGAAATATGGTTATCTACAGATAGCAATCCAATTCGTGAAAAACAAACTGAGTTATATGAAGTTCCATATGGCGAGCCAAATAATGAAAAAATACAAAATGTAGTAATCGGTACTACATATGATGAGAAAAAAGCAAAAGAACTTGTACAGAATTTAGGCAAAGGTGTAAAAACAACAGGTGTGATTATACAAGGTAAGCCTGAAGTTGGAGAAAAAACTGTAAAAGTAGAAATTATAGATGAAAAAGGTAATAAGAATTTAATTCCGGTTGTGGTAAATGTCAGTTATGGTGATAGCTTAGTATTTAAAGGGCTTAATTATGATACTAATATTAAATCAATCGTAACAATGCAACACGATCAGAAAAAATTTAGTGCGACAGCTGATGTAAATCAAGTGCACCATTACTTTAAAGAAGACACGTATTTTGAATTCTCATTACTAGACCAAAATGGAAATGAGAAAAAGAAAGCAACAGTAAAAGGTGTTGAAAATGCGGAAGAATTTGCGAAATTAATTAATGGATTAGAGTTCGAGTATGGTGATGTAGTGAAAGTGTATCACGCAGAATCAGATCGCTTTAATTGGTATCAAAATAATGACTTTATCGGCCAAGGTAAGGCGAAGGTAGAGAAAGAATTATTATTTAAAGTAACAGAAAAGGGCTTTGAGAGAATGGAAGCCCAGCAAGAAGTAACGGCAGTACCGCAAAAAGTAGTAATTGGAACAGATGTTGAAAAATTAAATGCAAAAGACTTTGTTCAAGTGAAAGATGGAGAAGTAGTAGGTTTTGTAGAAAAACTGAATACAACAAAAATCGGTGAACAAAAGGTAAAAGTAGAAACGAAGGATCGTTTTGGGAATAAGAAAGTGACAGAAGTACCTCTAACAGTAACGTATGGAGATAGCCTACTTGTATACGGATTAAGCTATGGCGCTGACGATATGAAATCAATTATAACGTTACATCATGATACGAAAAAAATGAGTGCGACGGATACGAGTAATTTGATTCATGATTATTTTGGAGATGAGAAGTATTTTGCATTCACTCTGTACAACAGAGAGGGAAAAGAGAAGAAAAATATAGAGGTAAAAGGCCTGGAGAGTACAGAAGCTTTTGCTAAGGAAGTAAACGGACTAGCGTTTGAATATGGAGATGTGGTGAAAGTATATCATGCTGAATCTTCACGCTTACACTGGTATCAAAAAGGTGTATATGTGGGAGAAGGGAAAAATAAAGAGATAAAGGAACTAGTCTTCAAAATTACTGAAAACGGATTTGAAAGATCGGAAGCTGAGCAAACAGTACAAGCAAATCCGCAAAAAGTAGTAATCGGAACAAACGCTGAAAAATTAAATGCAAAAGACTTTGTTCAAGTGAAAGATGGAGAAGTAATTGGCTTTGTAGAAAAACCGAATACAACAAAAATCGGAAAGCAAACAGTAAAAGTAGAAACGAAAGATCGCTTTGGAAATAAGAAAGTGACGGAAGTGCCAGTAGAAGTAACGTATGGAGATAGCATTGTATACCAAGGGCTTAGTAATGTTGTTCGTTCTATTGTAACGTTAAATCATGATGATAAGAAACTACATGTAACGTCTACAAATGAACAAATTCATAGTTACTTTAACAATGAATTATATATGGGAATTACGTTATATGATCAAAATAATAATGAGAAAAAGCATGTAACAGCAGAAGGGCAAGAGACTTCAAAGAATTTTGCAGAACAAGTAAATGGTATGATGTTCGAGTATGGAGATGTAGTAAAAGTGTATCATGCCGAATCAGATCGTTTAAGCTGGTACAAAAATAGTGAGTTCGTTGGAAAAGGAGATAAGAAAAAGTTTGAAGAAATTTCCTTCAAGATTACTCCGAATGGTTTAGAGCAAATATAATAATAAAAAAGCTCGTAAAACATAACGTTTTACGAGCTTTTTTATTATTCAGCTTCAGAAACAACTGTGAAGCGTTCGTTTACGTGTTTTGGATTTTCAATTTCATCAAGTGCTGCTACTGCGAAGTCTTCGTAACTTACGTAGCTATCACCTTTTGCATTAACAAGCAGGTTGTCTTTGCCAGCTGTATAAGAGCCTGTGCGTTTTCCTAATGCAAATAGTGCAGAAGGGCTGATGAATGTCCAAGTAATATCGTTTGTTTGTTGCAAGATTTCTAAGTTTTTACCTTGGTTTTGAGCTGTTGCAAGGTATTCGCCTGGGAAACCTGGTGTCTCAAATACACGTGTTGTTTTCTCTTCGTCTACAAATAAGCTTCCAGCGCCGCCAACTACAAGTAATTTTGTATTTGGTGCACCCTTCATAGCTTCAATTAGTACGTTTCCTGCATCTACGTGAAGGTGTTCTTGTCCTGCTGGAGCACCGAATGCATTTACAACTACATCGAATGCTTGTAGATCGTTAGATGTAAGAGCGAATACATCTTTCTCTAAAACTTTTACATTTTCTTCTGTAATTTTTGCAGCATTTCTTACGATTGCAGTTACTTCATGTCCGCGATCTAATGCTTCTTTTAAAATGCGACTTCCTGCTTTACCAGTTGCTCCGATAATTCCGATTTTCATAATAAATCCCTCCAAAGTGTTTTGTTAAAGTGTATATCTGAAAGTGAATGAATGTATTGTAATTAGGTTTGTTACAATCTGTTGTAATCATTATAGTTACAGGTTGGTATTTTTGTCAATGGGGTAGTTTGTAGATTTATTTTTTGTTTTAGTATGCACAGTTAGAGGGAGGAGAGTCATAAAGATATTGTTACTTCGCGCCTGGTTAATATTTGGAAATTGCAAATTGTCGAAAAATGTTGATTTTTAAATGTTTTTTAAATATAATTCGTTTTATGGAGAAAAGGAGGGGTTAATTGTATGAATATTTTAGAGCAATTTATTTCATCAACGAATACAATTCTTTGGTCATATATTCTTATTGCAATGTTAATTGGTTTAGGTCTTTATTTTTCTATTAAATTGAAATTCGTACAAATTACTCATTTAGGGGAAATGGTCCGACTAATGAGTGATGGATTAACTGGAAAGACGCGTAAAAAAGGTAGTGTATCTTCTTTCCAAGCGTTCTGTATGAGTTCAGCAGCTCGTATTGGTATCGGTAATTTAGCTGGTGTAGCGTTAGCTATTTCTATGGGAGGACCTGGCGCAGTATTTTGGATGTGGGTTATTGCGATTATCGGAGCTTCTTCAAGTTTCGTAGAAAGTACGCTTGCACAAATTTATAAAATAAAAGATGGCAGTGGCTTCCGTGGTGGTCCTGCTTATTATATGGAAAAAGGGTTAAATAAACGTTGGATGGGAATTTGGTTCTCTATCCTTATTACAATTAGTTATGGTTTAATTTTTAACTCAGTACAAGCAAATACAGTTACATTAGCATTTAAAAATGCTTTTGGTATTGAGCGTTATATTGTTGGGATTGCATTAGCTGCATTAGTTGCGGTTATTATTTTTGGTGGTGTAAAAAGTATCGCACGTATGTCGGAAATGATTGTTCCGCCAATGGCACTTATTTATATTGCGGTAGCTATTTTTGTTGTCATTAAGAACTTCTATTTAATACCAGATGTGTTTACAGAAATCTTTAAAGGTGCATTCGGTTTAGATTCAGCTGTAGGTGGCGGGATCGGTGCTGCAATGAAATATGGTATTCAGCGTGGATTATTCGCGAACGAAGCAGGTATGGGTAGTGCGCCGAACGCGGCAGCAACAGCTGATGTAACGCATCCAGCGAAACAAGGTTTTATTCAAACGATTGGTGTTTTAGTAGATACATTCTTAGTATGTACATCAACAGCATTTATCGTACTATGTTCTGGTGCATATAAAGCAACGAATTTAGAAGGTATTGAATTAACGCAAAATGCATTAAGTTCACAAATTGGCCCATGGGCGAGCAGTTTCTTAGCGATTATTATTTTCTTATTTGCATTCAGCTCACTTTTAGGAAATTACTATTATGGTGAAACGAATATTGAATTCATTAAACAAAGTAAAACTTGGTTAACGATTTACCGTATTGCGGTAGTTGGAATGGTGTTATTCGGTTCTATTGCGACGCTTCAAGTCGTATGGAATATGGCAGATTTATTTATGGGTCTAATGGTAATTACAAACTTAATTGCGATTACACTTCTTGGGCGATTTGCATATGCTGCTTTGGCAGACTATGTAAGGCAAAAGAAACAAGGAAAAGATCCAGTCTTCAGTGCAGATTCTATTCCTGGTTTAACGAATACAGAGTGTTGGGATAAGTCAGCGGTAACAGATAAAGAAAAAGCAGTGTAATAAAAAAGAGCATCGAGATGAAATCGATGCTCTTTTTGTTTGGTCTTTTTTCTGTGATTTGTCGAAAATATGTGGTTGGGTATTAGGGAAATGCACTAGCTGAGTATAGTTTTATTTTATGAAAAAAGCCTCGTGTCATATGATGTAACGACGTCATGTCATAAAATCTAACATGAATTTGTCGAAAATTCTTGATTACTAAAAGTTTTTAGAATATAATTTTCTTATTGTTAGGAAGAGGGGGCAATACAATTATGGATTTTTTAGCTAAGGTAATTGGGGATATAAATAATGTCCTTTGGTCATATGTCATTATTGCGATGTTAATTGGGTTAGGGCTCTACTTTTCATTTCGTGTGAAATTTGTCCAAGTTCGTTACTTCGGTGAAATGATTCGTTTGCTTGGGGATGGGGCAAGCTCGAAAACGAGGAAAGCGCAAAAAGAGAAGAGCGGCGTATCATCATTCCAAGCATTTTGTATGAGTACAGCTTCTCGTGTAGGTACTGGTAACTTAGCTGGTGTAGCTATCGCAATTTCAGCAGGTGGACCAGGAGCGGTATTTTGGATGTGGTTAATTGCGGTAATTGGGGGTGCTTCTGCATTTGTAGAGAGCACATTAGCGCAAATTTATAAAGTGAAAGATGGGAATGCGTTCCGTGGTGGTCCAGCGTATTATATGGAAAAGGGATTAAATAAACGCTGGCTTGGAGCTATTTTCTCTGTATTAATAACAGTAAGTTTCGGATTAATTTTTAACGCTGTACAATCTAATACTGTAGCAGCTGCTTTTGATGGGGCATTCAAAACAGATAGTAGATTAGTAGGTCTTGTAATGGCTGGTTTACTTGCAGTTATTATTTTCGGCGGAGTAAAACGAATTGCTCGCGCGGTTGAAATGATTGTTCCAGTAATGGCGATTATTTATGTAGCAGTGGCATTATTCGTTGTTGTAACAAACATTACGGCAATTCCGTATGTATTTAAAGAAATTTTCTTACATGCTTTCGGAATTAAAGAAGTAGTAGGCGGAGGATTAGGAGCTGCGATTTTATTAGGGGTAAAACGTGGATTATTCTCAAATGAAGCAGGTATGGGTAGTGCGCCGAACGCAGCTGCGACTGCAAACGTAACGCACCCAGTTAAACAAGGTTTCATTCAAACTTTAGGGGTATTTACAGATACATTATTAATTTGTAGTTGTACAGCATTTATTATTCTTTTATCAGATGTGCATAATGCAGCTGATCTAAATGGTATTCAATTAACGCAACAAGCGTTAAGTCAGCATATCGGCCCATGGGCTTCTGTATTTGTAGCGGTGGCAATCTTCTTATTTGCATTCAGTTCATTAGTAGGTAACTACTACTATGGTGAAACAAATATTGAGTTCTTAAATGGAAGTAAAGTGCTATTAAATGCATACCGCATTGCTGTACTTGGTATGGTTATGTTAGGGTCTGTAGCAACAATTCAAATCGTTTGGGATTTAGCAGATCTATTTATGGGGATTATGGCTGTTATTAACTTAGTGGCGATCGTATTCCTTTCTAAGTACGCTTTTGCAGCGTTATCAGATTATATTAAGCAGAAGAAACAAGGAAAAGATCCGGTCTTCTACGCAAATTCTATTCCAGGCCTGAAAAATACAGAGTGCTGGGAAGAGCAAGTAGCAGATAAAGAAAAAGCGGTATAATGAGGCGAGCATCAAGTGAAACTTGATGCTCATTTTTTGTTTTATCCAGCTATTTGTGAGAAGTAAAATCCCCGCTCATTAAAGCTTCACTTTATAATGCAAAAGACGAACATTCTTGAATGTTTTATAATAAAATGTAATTTTTTTAAGAAAAGTGCGGATATGAGTTGTGATTTATGTTAGAATGGGAAATGCCTTTGAAACAAGAGGTTTTATGATCTTTCCTATCCGATTGTAGCTTTTGGAGGAGAAATGGAAAGTTCGGATTATTTCTTATTTTGAGTGGTCAGACGTTCAACGTTAATGAAGAGTTAAATGGAGGATTTTATTAATGAAGTTTGTTATGTTTCTTGTAGGATTACTCGTTGTATTTGTACTCGGTTTTCTTATAAGTGCCGATCGAAAGAAGATTAAGTACAAACCAATCGCAATTATGCTTGTTATTCAGCTAGCGTTATCTTATTTCTTATTAAATACACAAGTTGGTTATATTTTAGTAAAAGGAATTTCAGATGGATTTGGCGCGCTTCTTGGATATGCGGAAGCTGGAATCGTTTTCGTATTTGGTGGCCTTGTTAATAAAGGAGAGGTTTCATTCTTCTTAACAGCATTATTACCAATCGTATTCTTTGCCGTTTTAATTGGAATTCTGCAACACTTTAAAATTTTACCGATATTTATTCGCGCTATTGGTACTTTGTTAAGTAAAGTAAATGGTCTAGGAAAATTAGAATCATATAATGCAGTAGCAGCTGCCATTGTTGGGCAAGCAGAAGTATTTATTACAGTAAAAGATCAATTAAGTAAAATCCCAAAACATCGTTTATATACATTATGTGCATCTTCCATGTCGACAGTATCAATGTCAATCGTCGGTTCTTACATGAAAATGATCGAACCAAAATATGTAGTAACAGCACTTGTATTAAATTTATTTAGTGGTTTCATTATTATTCATATTATTAACCCGTACGATATTACAGAAGAAGAAGATACACTGAAATTAGAAAATAAGAAAAAACAGTCATTCTTTGAAATGTTAAGTGAATATATTATGCTTGGTTTCACAATCGCGATTACAGTAGCAGCGATGTTACTTGGTTTCGTGGCATTAATTACAGCAATCAATAGCTTGTTTGATTCAATGTTCGGTATTACATTCCAAGCTATTTTAGGATATATTTTCTCACCATTAGCATTCGTAATGGGTATCCCACAAGCAGAGATGGTAACAGCGGGACAAATTATGGCAACAAAATTAGTATCAAACGAGTTTGTTGCAATGCTTGATCTTGGAAAAGTAGCTGGCGATTTATCAGCTCGTACAGTTGGTATCCTTTCTGTATTCCTTGTATCATTTGCGAACTTCTCATCAATTGGAATTATCGCAGGTGCAACGAAAGGTATCGATGAAAATCAATCAAATGTTGTATCATCATTCGGTCTACGCCTTGTGTACGGTGCGACATTAGTAAGTATTCTATCAGCGATTATCGTTGGTGTTATGCTATAAAAAGGTGGCCTAGCTCATAGCTAGGGCTATTTTTTTTATGGTAAATTTGCATGAAAAAACCAATTAATTAGGAATATATTAACATATGAAAATCTTTTAAAATTTATATTGCATTTCGTCTAGATAACGCTTACAATTTGATTTGTAGGTGGTATCAATTTCAGACTTTCAAATATGGTAGGAGAGAAGAGGCTACCTTTTATAAATTGCAATTTATGTAAACGCTTACTGATTTTAGATAACAGTTGAATAGTATTTAGGGGTTTTAAATTTTTTAACATCAATGGTCAGACGTCATTCGTTATACGTTATACGACCAATAACTCGTGGGAGAAGTGGAGGATTCACATATGAAAATAGTAATGTTTCTAGTCGGTTTACTTGTAGTATTTGTACTAGGGTTCCTTATCAGTTCAGATCGTAAGAAAATTAAATATAAACCAATTGCACTTATGCTTGTCATTCAATTGGTGCTTGCGTATTTCTTACTAAATACAAAGGTCGGATTTGTATTAGTAAAAGGGATTGCAGATGGGTTTGGCGCTATTTTAAAATTTGCGGAAGCAGGGGTTAATTTCGTATTTGGTGGCCTAGCAAATGATGGACAAGCGCCATTCTTCTTAACAGTATTATTACCAATTATTTTCTTAGCAGTACTAATTGGGATCTTACAACATATTAAAGTTTTACCGATTATCATTCGTGCAGTCGGTTTCCTATTAAGTAAAATTAACGGTTTAGGAAAACTAGAATCATATAATGCGGTAGCAGCTGCAATTGTTGGTCAAGGGGAAGTATTTATTACAGTAAAAGATCAACTAAGCAAATTACCGAAAAATCGTTTATACACACTTTGTGCATCTTCAATGTCAACAGTATCGATGTCAATCGTTGGTTCTTATATGAAAATGATTGATCCAAAATATGTAGTAACAGCACTTGTCTTAAACTTATTCAGTGGATTCATTATCGTTCATATCATTAATCCATATGAAGTAAAAGAAGAAGATGATATTTTAGAATTGCAAGAAGATAAGAAGCAAACATTCTTTGAAATGTTAGGCGAATATATTATGCTTGGTTTCTCTATCGCTGTAACAGTAGCGGCGATGCTAATCGGTTTCGTAGCATTAATTACAGCAATTAACGGTGTATTCGATTCAATTTTCGGAATCACCTTCCAAAGTATTTTAGGATATGTCTTCTCACCATTAGCATTCGTAATGGGTATTCCAACATCAGAGATGCTAGCAGCAGGACAAATTATGGCAACGAAATTAGTAACAAACGAATTTGTTGCGATGCTTGATTTAGGAAAAGTAGCTGGCGACTTATCAACTCGTACAGTAGGTATTTTATCAATTTTCCTTGTATCATTTGCGAACTTTTCATCTATCGGAATTATCGCAGGTGCAACGAAGAGTATCGATGGTAAACAAGCAAACGTTGTATCATCATTCGGACTAAAACTTGTATACGGTGCAACGTTAGTAAGTATATTATCAGCGATTATCGTTGGGGTTATGCTTTAATAAAATAGTAAAGAAGTCGTTTATCTCTCGCCTAGAGGGATGAACGACTTTTTTTATTTTAGTATGATAAATAATATAGAGAGGGGGAATTAGGGTGAAAGAAGCGGATAGTGTAAGGGAGTTTGATGAGATTATAGAGAACATTGATCAATTAACTGGAGAAGATGCTAGAGCATTTTTTAAATTGATACATGGATATTTGAGCATAGTAGAAGAAGGCGATGGAACTTTTACTCATAGTGACTTTGTTGAAAAGGTTTCAGTGCTTTATAAGAAGGATGTGGCGAGGGTTATTCAGCTTAGAGAAGAAATAAAAAAATCACCTTAATATATTCATTAAGGTGATTGAAATACTACTCAGCTGGAGGCGTAAATGTACGTTTCTCTAATTCAGCATCTAGCATAAATAGTGCGTTTGAATCGCTTGTAATACGTTTTAATTTTTGGATGATGCTATCGAATGAAGCTTCTTCTTCAACTTGCTCGTCAACGAACCATTTTAAGAATGTAATTGTTGCATGTTCACGCTCATCCCAAGCGATATCAGATAAGTGATAAATGCGTTTCGTTACTTCACGCTCGTGCTCAAGTGCAACTTCAAAAGCATTTAATACAGATTCGTATTCGTTGTTAGGATTATCAAATCCAGTAACAATAGCGCGCTCACCGCGGTCATTAATGTAGTTATAAAGCTTCATTGCGTGGAAACGTTCTTCTTCAGCTTGTACAAGGAAAAAGTTAGCGAATCCATCATAGCTCTCTGCCGTACAGTAAGCAGCCATTGCCATATAAGCGTGGGCAGAGTAAAACTCAAAATTCATTTGATCGTTTAGTGCGTCGTGCAATTTTTTAGATAACATAAAATCCCCCTTAGTATTGTGACAAGAATATTATATCATAATTGATAATGTTCTCATTTAGATGTTTCAAACCTTTTCGAAAGCTTTGTGACGTGTGCATCCATAATGTCTTGTAAATCCAAATCATATTTTTGTGAAAGAATAATAAGATTAGATAGTACATCACCAAGTTCTTCTTTTAGTTCTTGTTTTAGTTCTTCTTCTGTTTTTGCGTCTTCATCAGGACGATCACGACCGATTTCAATAGCGCGAACAACGCGTGAAACTTCCCCAACTTCCTCTGTTAAGAAATTTAAGCGAATAAAGGAATTATACTGTGACCAGCTTCGTTTTTCATAAAATTCCTCAACCCATCTTTCAAATGCGACGATATCCATTTCTTCCTCATCCCTTCAATATGTTGTACAATGACAATTGTATCATGACAATATATAGTTTTGGGGTGTAGGAATGAGAAAGATTTGTGTGTTTGCAGGTTCAAATTTAGGGGAGAGACCAGAGTTCAAAGAGCAGGCAATTGAATTAGGTAAAATGTTTGTTGAGAACGACTATGAGCTTGTATATGGAGGTTCATGCGTCGGATTAATGGGAGAAGTAGCAAACGAAGTACTTCGCTTAGGTGGTCGTGTGACAGGTGTTATGCCGCGCGGTCTATTCCGAGGAGAAATTGTTCATACAGGGTTAACAGAATTAATTGAAGTAGAAACGATGCATGAACGTAAAGCGAAAATGGCAGAGCTTGCGGATGCTTTTATTGCAATGCCAGGCGGATATGGAACCTTTGAAGAGCTATTTGAAGTTGTATGTTGGTCACAAATTGGTATACATAGTAAGCCAGTTGGTTTATTGAACATAAAAGATTTCTACGGACCAATTCTGCAAATGGTTGAACGTGCAGCAGAAGAAGGATTTATGAATCCATCGAATAGAGAGTTAATCGTTTCAGCTGAGACGGCAGATGCACTCATTCATAAGATACAAAATTACGAGCGTCCTGTTTTAGGAACGAAGTGGAAGCAACTATCATAATACAATTGTATAGAGATTTTTGGAAACACATGTTATTTTATCTTGAAAAGGCATGTGTTTTTAATTTGGTTAAATATGTTAATGTTGAGATATAATTTTTTGGAAAAGGAGAAATTGATGGAGGAGTTTGTGTATTTACGCCCTGTTTTTAAAAGTATTTTAGCAGCATCTATTCTTGTTATGCTAATTGTTTCAACACAGAAGAAAGAGCTAATTAATGAGTTTTCGCTTTAGTTTATTTCGATATTATGTATCGGTGTTTCAGCGATCACGTTGTTTATGTCTGGGTTTATCGTTGATGAGTATAATCTAGGCGGAGATGTACAGAGTTTTAATATGTGTATTGCGATTGGTTGTATTAGCGGTTTGAATTTTATTATTTATTATAGACGGCAATAAAAAGAAGGCATTCCGTATTACTTTGGAATGCCTTTATCATTTTGATTACTTTGTTTTTTATACAGGTACCAGCCACCCCAGCCGCCACCAATTGCTAAGACAACGAGGAAAGCGTAGTCTTTAACCTCGATACGTATATTGAAAATATTAGCTATAAGTAAGACAATCCCAACTGTTATTAACGCAAAAAATGCTCTAATTAAGTAGTCTTTCAACTGAACCACTCCCGCCATTTAAGTAGTAAATGATGAATATGGAAAAGCTTTTTTGGATCTATTTTGCTAAAGGGTGTTTCCTATATTTTAACATAAAAGAGATTGTAATATATTGATAAAAGTGGGGATAGGAGAGTGTTGATATTGTCGTGATTTGTCGGTAAGTCGATATATTGGAAAAATCGCTGATAAATTTGCCGAAATCGCTGATAAATTTGATGAAATCGCCGATATAATTAGAAAATCGCTGATATAAATTTCATGTACCAGCACAGCATGCATGACCAATCCATAGAAAAAAGCGACTCTGAACGAGCCGCTTCTGCTTTAAAATCTATTATTGATTCAAGAACGCACGTAGCATCCAAGCGTGTTTTTCTAGTTCTGTGTAGATGCCTAATAGTAGGTCAGATGTCATTTCGTCGTCAGAGTCTTGAGCGATTTCCATGCCTTTTTTCAGTTCGACTAGCATCATTTGGTAGTCTTTCATGATTGCTTCGACCATCCCTTCTGCAGTTTCTCCGTAAGCTGCTTCTTGAATAGAAGATATTTCTAGGTATTCTTTCATTGTTGCTACTGGTTTACCACCAATTGCTAAAATACGTTCTGCAATTTCGTCGATGTGAGTAGCTGATTCTGTGTAAAGTTCTTCGAATTTCTCGTGTAATGTGAAGAATTGAGGTCCTTTTACGTACCAATGGAAGTTATGTAGTTTTGTGAATAAAACGCTCCAGTCTGCTACTTGTTTGTTTAATACTTCGATTACTTGTTTGTTCATTATGATCAATCTCCTTTTGAGTTGTTATATGATATCAATTACTAATTTATAATTATTATAATCTAGTAATTCGTATAAATCAACCCTTTTGCTGGAATTAATTTGAACAAATTATGAACTGCTGTAAATAAAAATCCCTATTACTGTGAAGTAATAGGGATTTTGTTTGATATATAGTTACTGCTATTAATTATTATACAGCCTTCTGTTTTTCTTCTACATCCTGTCCATCCCAGCACTCTGTATTCTGTAAGCCAGGGATAGAACTTGCAATGAAAACAGGGTCTTTTCCTTGTTTCTTTTGCTTAATATAGTCTACTAATGCTGCGTAGGCGAACTTGCTTAGGAATGAGATGGCAATTAAGTTTGTGAATACCATTAGTCCCATGAATAAATCAGCTAAACTCCAAACTGTTTTAAGGGCAGCGATTGATCCGAAGAATACCATTCCGACAACTGCAACGCGATAAATCATTAACCATGTTTTGCTTTCTTTAATGAATGCGATATTCGTTTCACCATAATAGTAGTTTCCTAGTAAAGAGCTGAACGCGAATAGGAAAATAATAATCGCTAAGAAAGTGCTTGCCCACGGTCCAATTTGTGAACTTAATGCTTGTTGAGTTAGTTCAATACCTTCTAAATTCGATCCTTTGTAAAGTCCAGAACATAATACGATAAATGCTGTTGATGTACATACTAAGAATGTATCTACGAAAACACCTAATGCTTGAACAAGTCCTTGTTTTACAGGGTGAGATACATCTGATGTTGCTGCTGCGTTAGGAGAGCTACCCATACCTGCTTCTGTCGCGAATAAACCGCGCTGAATTCCGAACTTGATTGCTGCTCCAATACCACCAGCGACGGCTTGGTCTAAACCAAATGCGCTGTTAAATATTTCCGTGAAAATGCTTGGTAACATAGTGAAGTTATTAATAACAACAAAAATTGCCACACCAATATAAATAATTGCCATTGGAGGAACAATCATTTCTGTAATACGTGAAATGCTCTTGATGCCACCGAAAATAATAACTGCAACTAATAAAGCCAATAGAGCCCCTACGATCGTTCGCTCTAGTCCAAAAGCATTTTCAAATGCTATTGTTACTGTGTTTGCTTGTACAGAATTGAAAATTAATCCGTACGCAACTGTAATAAGAAGTGAAAACCAAACACCCATCCAGCGTTTATTTAATCCTTTTTCCATGTAATATGCTGGACCACCACGGAATCTGCTTCCATCTTTTACTTTATAAATTTGCGCGAGCGTACATTCTACGAAACTAGTAGCTGCTCCAAGGATAGCGATAAACCACATCCAAAATATTGCGCCAGGTCCACCCATTGAAATGGCTAGTGCTACACCAGCTAAGTTCCCGATACCGATACGTGCTGCTGCACTTAGGCAAAATGCTTGGAATGGAGAGATGCTATCTTTCTTTTTTTCTTTTCGATTAAACCCTTTACTAATTAAACCGACCATCTCACCAAAATGAGTAATTTGGACAAACTTCAATTTAAAAGAGAAATAAAGACCGAAGCCGATTAGCATTGCAATAAGAATATATGACCATAAAATATTATTCGTTACCTCAAGGAATCTGCTAAAGATATCAACCATATAATACACTTCCTTTTTTCCGTAATAAGAAAATTATATGCAAAAAATATACGAGAATCAATTTTTCTAAAAAATTATGTTACTCAAACTCATTTTGTGTTATGATTATGTTACATAGTAATATTTTTAGAATTATTTACATTTTAAAAAACTAAATGTAAAGCGAGAAAGAGGGGATAATTTGAAAGAAGAAACTTTATTGAAAGTAAGCCTTAAGAGTTTGAAAATGAGAAGTAATATATTTTTTATCATTACATCTTTAAGTATCTTTTTAGGAGCCACTTATTATTACAATAAAAGATTTCCAAATCACAGGTATCCTGAATGGTTAGAATTTCTAAAGTTGCTTGGATGAACAAAAGACAGAAAAACAGAAAATTCAAATAAAAAAAGTTGTGGAGGAGCTAAATATGAATATTAGAGAAAGTGAACTTCCGGGTATTGGTTACAAATTTCAAATCGTTACGAAAGGTAACGAAAAGATGGTAATTGTCATTCATGATGATGGGCGTAGAGAAATGTATCATTTTGATTCAGACCATGAAGAAAGTATCTCAAGTATTTCATTACGCGACTCAGAGGCAAGACAAATTGCAGCAATATTAGGTGGAATGGTGTATAAGCCTGGAGCATTAGAAAATGTTGAAATGGTCTTTGAAGGTTTAGCAATTGAGTGGTTTAAAGTAGAGAATGCAGCTCCAGCAATCGGAAAAACAATTGGTGATCTTGAAATAAGAAAAAACTATAGCGTAACGATCATTGCAGTTATGAAGAAGAATATGAAAAAGCTATTTAATCCAGGGCCAGAAACGGTAATTGAAGAAGGCGATATGCTTGTAGTTTCTGGTGAGAGAGAAGAAATTAAAAAAATTATTAATGAGTTACTTTCGAATAGGGGGACTGACTAGATGGATACTTTAATTTTTGAAGTTGGTACAGCGTTAGTATTAGTTGCAATTGCGGCAGTAATTGCTGGAAAGTTTAAATTCTCAGTAATTCCGTTTCTAATTGTTCTTGGGATGTTAGTGGGGCCGCATGCGCCGACAATAGGTGTGATCGATTTCAAGTTTATTGAAAGTGCAAATGTAATTTCCTTCCTTGGACGGATCGGCGTTCTGTTTCTTCTGTTCTATCTAGGGTTAGAATTCTCGATGAAAAAACTAATTAAATCTGGACGTTCTATTGCGATCGGCGGAACGATCTATATTTTAATTAACTTTTCACTTGGATTATTATACGGATTTATAATGGGATTCCCTTTACTAGAAATCTTAATTATTGCGGGTATTATTACGATTTCTTCTAGTGCTATCGTTGCTAAAGTGTTAGTGGATTTAAGAAGAACTGGTAATAATGAGACCGAATTAATTTTAGGAATCATTATGTTTGAAGATATATTCCTTGCTGTATATTTATCAGTTGTTTCTGGTTTAGTTTTAGGGGATCATGCTTCCTTCTTAGGCGCCCTTACTTCAATTGGAATTGCTTTAGGATACATGCTTCTATTCTTTATTGTAGCTAGAAAGGCGACGCCGTTATTAAATAAATTGCTCAATATTAGCTCAGATGAAATCTTTATTATTGTAGTATTTGCTTCACTGTTCTTCATTGCTGGTTTTTCAGAAACAATTCACGTTGCCGAAGCAATTGGAGCACTTCTTTTAGGATTAGTTTTCTCTGAGACAGAGCATAGTGACAGAATTGAACATCTCGTCGTTCCATTTAGAGACTTTTTCGGAGCTATTTTCTTCTTCAGTTTCGGATTAAGTATTGATCCGTTTTCATTAGGCGGAGCGATATGGTTAACGTTAGGTGCTGTCCTTCTTACAATCATCGGAAACTTTGTAGCTGGGATGATTGCAGGGCGACAAGCTGGATTATCTCATAAAGCATCAACAAATATTGGATTAACAATCGTTTCAAGGGGAGAATTCTCCATCATTATGGCCAATATCGGTATCGCCGGTGGTTTAATGTCAGTACTGAAACCATTCTCAGCGCTATACGTGCTTATACTATCCATCTTAGGTCCACTTCTGACGAAAGAGTCAAAGAATGTATATAAATTTTTAAATAAAATCTTTAAGTGGGATACGAAAACTAGCTAAATTTTTAAAAAATAAAAGTACAAGATAGTTCCTACTTGTACTTTTATTTTTTGCAATGAAAACAGTAAAGAGAGGTACATGATGTTAGGAGAGTTGATTCATTCAGTTTTAGTGTTTCTAGAAGGACTTGGTTATTGGGGAATTATGCTTGGATTGATGTTAGAGGTTATTCCGAGTGAAATCGTATTGTCTTATGCAGGTTATTTAGTATCAACAGGAAGCATTACGTTTTGGGGTGCTGTCGCGTTCGGGACAATTGGCGGTGTAATCGCACAACTATTTATTTATTGGATTGGTCGATACGGGGGAAGACCTGTTCTTGAGCGATATGGAAAATATATTTTAATTCAGAAGAAGCATATTGATTATGCTGAAGATTGGTTTAATCGTTACGGAACTGGTGTTATTTTTACAGCTCGCTTTATTCCTGTTGTACGGCATGCTATTTCTATACCAGCGGGTATTGCAAAAATGTCACATGCTAAGTTTATTACGCTAACTACATTAGCTGTTATTCCATGGTCAATTGTATTTGTATATCTAGGTTTTAAATTAGGAACAGAGTGGGAAAGTATTAATAAAGTAGCTGGGCCTTATGTGAAATATTTTGCACTTGCTGCTATTGTTTGTGCAGTTGGTTACTTTGTATTAAAAAAAGTGATGAAAAAAAAGTAATTACGTAAAAAGAATCTATGCTGACATAGATTCTTTTTTTATTGTCATTTTTCAAAAGGAGAAAGAGCAGGTTTAATATTTTACATATTGTGGCATACATATAGGAAAAGGGAGTTTGGAAAGGGGATTATAGAAAAATGGAACTCCAGTTTCAAAATGTATATCAACAGGTGGAGAATTGGTATGTGTTGGATTCGGAGCTTCCTTGGGATGTCAAAAGGCTGAGAGATGATTTGTTTTCACTTATTGAAGTATGTAAAACGCCAGTTATTTTTTGTGATACGTGTGATGCAAATCATGTACTTCTATCATTAGGAGAAGAAGAGGAAGAGTTTCTATTCCCAATAGGCGGTTTTTATCATAAAGAAAAACAATTAATTTTTGTTTGTATGTGGGAAGAGTATGAGCAAGTGCTCAAAACACTACTGCATGAATTTCGCCATGCGATGCAGCATAAGAGGGAAGTGTTGTATGTCGGAAGTGAAGTGTACGAAGAGAGATGGATTGAAAAAGATGCGAGGAAGTTCGCGGAGAGGAAATTCGATGAATATAAAAATAGAAAGTTAATGTAAAGCATAGTGAGAAATAGCGCTGTGCTTTCTTTGTTTCTTACTAAAAATAAGTAATTGACTTTCATAAAGTTTAGTTCTAAACTAATGGTATGAAACGAGCGAGGTGATAGAATGAAAACTGAAGATAGGCTCGGATTATTATTATGGTTTCGTTTATCACGTTTTTATAACAAAAGTATTCGTGAGACGAATCAGCATTTGAAAAAATGGAATGTATCTGCTGCTCAGTTTGATGTACTAGCTCAAGTTGGAGGGCATGATCGTTTAACACAGCAAGAGCTTGGAAATAAGCTATTTGTTACGAAAGGAAATATCACTCAGCTTTTAAATAAAATGGAGCAAATGGAGTGGATTCGTCGTGAACAAGAAGGTACTACGAAATATATTTCATTAACAGAAAAGGGAAGAGCTTTATATGAGGAAATTGTCCCGCCTCAAGAAACGTTCCAAGCGGAGCAGTTTCATAATTTAAATATAGAAGAACAAAATCAATTATTACAA
The DNA here is from genome assembly GCF_054771475.1 of Bacillus sp. MN7755. Taxonomy (NCBI): domain Bacteria; kingdom Bacillati; phylum Bacillota; class Bacilli; order Caryophanales; family Bacillaceae; genus Bacillus; species Bacillus sp. MN7755. Next base: position 134,577 of record NZ_BTRL01000001.1, on the reverse strand, counting down.
TTACTAAAAAAATTACAGTGAAAAAATTTTTAAAATAAATCTTGAATTCGAGATAATATGAGGTGAAGGATATGTTTAGAAAAGTTGATCATAAAAATATGGGAAGAGCGAATCACGGTTGGTTAAATACACATTTTCATTTTTCCTTTGCTAATTACTATAATCCAAATAACATGAGCTTTGGAGCATTACGTGTTATTAATGATGATTTAGTAGCGGCACAAACTGGTTTTGATATGCATCCACACCGCGATATGGAAATCATTTCGTACGTTGTAGATGGTGCTTTAACACATGAAGATAGCATGGGGAACCGCGGAACAATTGAGCGTGGACATGTTCAATATATGAGTGCTGGCACAGGTGTATTTCATAGTGAGCATAATTTAGGAAATGAGACATTGCGTTTATTACAAATTTGGATTTTACCAGACCGTGCAGATCATAAGCCAAACTATGGTGAGTTTAAATTTGATTGGAGTAAGCGTGAAAACGAGTGGTTCCATATGGTATCTCCATTAGAAGGAGAGGCACCAATTCAAATTCACCAAGATGCGAATTTATATTCTTTATCGTTAGAAGCTGGAAAAGAAATTCATTTTCCAGTGAAAGAAGGTCGTCAGTTGTACCTTGTTCAAATTGAAGGAAGTAGTGCAATCAATGGTGAGACACTTGTTATGCGTGATGCGGCAGAAGCGGTAGAAGAAGATATTCATATTGCAGCGAAAGAACAATCACACTATTTAGCAATTGAATTGAAAAAATAATAAAACGTTTATAGAAAAGAGGACACCTAATAGGATGTCCTCTTTTTTTGAGTGGAATTGTCAGAAAAATCTTTCTCAAATTTTGGAAAAAGGTATTAGCTTAAAAAATAAGAATTGTATAAAAGTGTCAAAAATCTTTAGGGAATGGGGAATGTTATAGTGAAAAAGCAAGTCATTTCATCAGCATTAGCCTTAACTGTTATCGCCGGGGGATTTGGAACATTTGGAGCAACGACAACGAAAGCGGAAGAACAAAAAATTCAATATCATCAAGAATTTAAAACGCCTGCATACATAGGTGAAGAATGGAAAGCACCGGAAGGACTAGATAAAAAAGAGACAGTCTTTCAGTATTTAGAGAGTAAGAAAGATATGTTTAAATTAGCAGGAAATATTGATAAACATTTCAATGTCGTTGGGGAAGAAAAAGATGCTGAATCGGGCACAACACACGTGAAGTTAGTTGAGAAACATAATAACATTCCTGTGTATGGTTCAGATCAAACTGTTACACTTGATAAAGAAAATAATGTAAAAGCATTCTTCGGACAAGTTATTCCGAATTTAGAGGATAAAAATATTCCTGCGTTTGCAAGCATTAGTGCGGAACAAGCAGAAACGATTGCAAAGGCAGGCATTGAGAAAGAAATTGGTAAAGTAAAGAATTATGACGGTGTGAAAAAAGATTTATATGTGTATGAAAAAGATGGGAATTACTATCTTGCATATTTAGTGAAAGCATCGATTTCAAAGCCAGCTCCAGGATATTGGCATTATTTTGTTGATGCAACAAATGGAAATGTAATTGAGAAATATAATGCTGTAGATCATATTACAGGGTTCGGTTATGGAGTATTAGGCGCTAGACAATCATTTGAAATTGCTCAAGATGAGAAAACAGGAGCATTCAACTTATTTGATGGGAAACGAGGACAAGGTGTTCATACATTTGATGCAGAAAATATGGATGAAAACTTGTTTAATTTATTCTCACAAATTCTTGGATATACAGGAGAAGAAGTTGAAAGTAAATCTAAGTTCTTCGAAGATAAAGCGGCAGTTGATGCACATGTAAATGCAGGAAAAGTGTATGATTACTACAAAAAGACATTTAATCGTAATTCTTTCGATGATAAAGGCGCGAAGCTTATTTCGACTGTTCACGTTGGAGAAAGCTGGAATAACGCAGCTTGGAATGGTGTACAAATGATGTATGGTGATGGCGATGGAAAAACATTCATTCCATTATCTGCTGGACTAGATGTTATCGGTCATGAATTAACGCATGCTGTAACGGAACATACAGCAAATCTTGTTTATAAAAATGAGTCAGGTGCGTTAAATGAATCGTTATCTGATATTATGGGTGTCATGGTTGAGAAGAAGAGCTGGGATTTAGGTGCTGACATTTATACACCTGGAAAACCTGGTGATGCACTTCGTTCTCTGAAAGATCCAGCATCTATTCCAAATCCATTAAAACCAGGTGAAGGTTACCCAGATCATTACAATAAACGCTACACTGGAACAGCTGATAATGGTGGCGTTCATATTAACAGTAGTATTAACAATAAAGCTGCCTATTTAGTATCTGATGGCGGAGAGCATTACGGCGTGAAAGTAACTGGAGTAGGCCGTGAAGCGACAGAAAAAATTTATTACCGTGCTCTTACGAAATATTTAACTGCAAACTCTGACTTTAAGATGATGCGTCAAGCTGCTCTTCAATCAGCTGAAGATTTATATGGTAAAGATTCTAAAGCTGTACAAGCTGTAGCGAAAGCTTATGATGCAGTAGGCGTAAAATAATAAGAGAAAAAGACCTGACTAGAATGTCAGGTCTTTTCTTTATCCAGCTATTTGCGAATGATTAAAGTTCCACTGATTTAGTCGCGAATGCCTAATGCAATTTTCGCCATACGAGACATGCGCTCTTTAGACCATGGTGGATTCCAAACGACATTTACTTCTATTTCATTGACTTCAGGTACGTTCGTTGATAATACTTTTTTTACGTCTGATACAATTTGCCCAGCCATTGGACAACCGATAGAAGTCATCGTCATCGTAATGACAGCATTATTATTTTCATCTGCTGTAACGTCATAAACTAATCCAAGGTTCACAATGTCAACGCCTAGTTCAGGATCAATAACAGCTTCTAAATTGGCATATAATTTATTTTCAAATGCTTCTTGAGACATAAATAGCACCTCCTACACATTTATGATATCGATTCTCATTATAACGGAAATGTGTATAATGTGCAGGAAATGAGCTCAAAAAAATATCCCTTTTGGAAGAGGGATATTTTTTTGAGCTATTCAGTTTTGAAATGAGATACGAGTTGATCTAATTCTTCAACTGTTTGTTTCATTTGTCTAGCAGTTACAGTCATCTCATTCATAGTAATGACCTTTTGCTCAGCAGATTGTGCTGTTGCTGCTGTTTCACTAGATACTTCAGTTGAAATAGAAGCGATGTTATTCAGTGAAGCGTTCATTTCTTCAGCGCTTGCAGCCATTTCTTCAGCAGTTGCTGAGATGTCTTGCATTTGAGTAGATACTTTATTTACTTGTTCCACAATCGTTGTGAAAGAATTGCCAGCTTCACGAATGACGTGAATGCCTTCAAATGCCTCAGAACGACCTTGTGACATCATAGAGCTTGCAGTTTCAGTGTCTTGTTGAATTTGATGTAGTAATTGGTTAATATCTGTTGCCGCTGTTTTAGATTGTTCAGCAAGTTTTCGAACTTCGTCAGCTACGACAGCGAAGCCTTTTCCTTGTTCGCCAGCACGAGCTGCTTCGATAGATGCATTTAAAGCAAGTAAGTTTGTTTGCTCTGCGATATTAGAAATAGATTGTACAGCTGTATCAATATATTTCGTGTGAGTGATTAGACGTTCGACCACCTCTGACGTAGCATTTACCGCGTCGTGTATCGTTGTCATTTGTGAAACGGATTTTTGAATAACAGTACTTCCGTCGTTAGCTTGTTCAGATGTAACTACAGCAAGCTCAGTTACAGATGAAGCAGATTCAGCAATGCGCTGAACACTTACTGCCATATCGTCCATTGCCGTTGAGCTTTCTTCCATGCTAGAGGCTTGAGATTGAATACTCGCATTTAAGTTGGACATCGAGCTTTGAACTTTTATTGTTGCCTCGCGTGATATATTCGTCTTTTCTAGCATATTTTCAGAAGCGTTTTGTACTTCCACCGATGTTTTTTGAACACGATTAATGATATGTTGTAGGTTTTCTAACATTTTATTAAATGATGTTGCGATCGTACCAATTTCATCATTACTATTTACTTGTAGGCGAGCTGTTAAGTCACCTTCTTGAGATGATAATTCTTTTAGCTTACTATCAATTTGTTGAATTGGTTGTACAAGTTTACCAGAGAACCACCATGCAAGAATGATAGCTACGATAATACAAATAACAAGTGATAAGAAGATAACATATTCAATTTGTAGTGAAGATTGATCAATTTTTTTGATAGATTCGTCACGTAACTTGGCTTGTTCATTACTGTAATTTGTGAAGTCACCAATTACTTTATAGACAGTACCATTTTCTGCATAAGCTACTTGTAAAGCCTCTTCCCACTTTTGTTCTTTTGCAAGAGTGAAAACTTTCTCTTCAATAAATTTTCTCCAAGTTGATCCTGATTCCATTGTATCCTTCACAGATTGAGAAAGGTTAGGATTTGAAAGAAGTTGCTCTTTCTTATCTTCAAGAAGTTTACTCATCGAATTAAATTTGTCTAATTCGACCTGATCATGTTGTAATAAATAACCTCTTAAAGCAGAGAGCTGTACTTGATAAGCATCCCCGCGCTCTTTTAATTGTGTTGCCAGAGGGGAAATTTCTTTTTGTAATGCTTCAGCTTGACGAGATTGATCAATAGCAGAAAATAGAATAAAAGCTAAGGCGATGCCAAATAAAGCGCAAATCGTTCCCATCATAAACATTAGTTTTTTTCGAATGCTAATAAAACTCATATGATAAAAGCCTCCTTTGTGAAATCATAGTATTAGAATTAATTAATGTAAAAATTGAAATAAAGCTTTACTCCGTTTGGAATAAAGCTTCCTTCTTTCCTTTAGGAATTATAGCAGACGGAATGGGAGATAGAAAGAGATATTTTAAGGTGAAAAAAGAGAGACTGTAAATCTCTCTTTTTAATAATTTGGAAATCATAGAAGTATAAATGAAAATTTCGCTTTAAATGTTTGTTTTGAAATGGGAAACGAGAACTTCAAGTTCTTGTACGGTCGTTTTCATTTCAGAAGCTTTTTTAGCAACGACACTCATTTTGTTTACTTGGTTACCAGCTGAAGTTGCTGTTTGTGATGTTTCGGCGGCAACTTCATTTGAAATAGAAGCGATGTTATTAAGTGAAGCGTTCATTTCTTCAGAACTTGCGGCCATCTCTTCAGCAGTTGCAGACATTTCTTGCATTTGTGTAGAGACTTTATTAATGTGGTTAACAATTTCTGAGAATGAAGATCCAGCGGTACGAATGACTGTAATGCCTTCAGAAGCCTCTGACTGACCTTGCGCCATCATTTCATTTGCTATTTTTGTATCTGCTTGAATTTGATGAAGTAAATGGTTAATATCGGTTGCTGCTAGCTGGGATTGTTCAGCAAGTTTTCGAACTTCATCAGCAACAACAGCGAATCCTTTTCCATGTTCACCAGCACGGGCCGCTTCAATGGAAGCATTTAAAGCGAGCAAATTCGTTTGTTCCGCGATATTAGAAATGGATTGAAGTGCAGTATCAATATGATTCGTATGTGTAATGAGTCGCGCTACTACTTGTGATGTAGCGTTAACAGCTTCGTTAATGGTATGCATTTGTGTAATAGATTTCTCAATGACTTTATTACCACTATCTGCTTTTTCTGAAGTTGTAACAGCTAGGCTAGCAACAGAAGAGGCAGATTCTGCAATACGCTGAACACTCGTTGTCATATCATCCATTGCAGTTGAACTTTCCTCGATGCTGGAGACTTGTGAACGAATATTATGTTCAAGGGCATTCATAGTTTCTTGCGTTTTTGCTGTGTTTTCCATAGAAGAAGTTGTTTCGATAAACACATTTTCAGACGCTTCTTTTACACTTGTTGATGTTTGTTGCACTTGTTTTATTATACGTTGTAAGTTAGCAAGCATTTGATTAAAGGAATTGGCGATATCACCAATTTCATCTTTACTCGTTACGTGCAATCTAGCAGTTAAATCGCCATCTTGAGAAGCTAATTCTTTTAATTTCTCATCAATTTGTCGTATCGGTTTAACGAGTTTACCAGAGAACCACCATGCTAATAAGATAGAAGTTATTGTACATGTAATGAGTGAGAAGAAAATAATATATTGAATAAGAGATGAAGAAGACTCTACGTCAGTAATTAATGCGTCACGTTTATCATTTTCTTCATTTGCATATTTCGTAAAACGACCTAAAAGGTCATTTACATAATCGGTTTGAGCTAAAGCGATTTTGGATGCTTCTTCCCATTTTCCTTCGCGAGCGAGAGGGAGGACTTCATTATCTATGACGCTGCGCCATTTTCCTCCCATTAAAATGGCTTCTTTCATTCCTTCTGGAAGTTTTTTATCACTTGTTACTTTTTCTCTAGTATCAGCTAGTTTTTTTCCTTCTCGGTTGAATTTATCTAATCCTTTTTGATCATGTGACAGTAAATATTCTTGTAAACCAGCAACTTGTGCTTGGAACCAATCACCACGTTCTTTTAAAATTGTTGCTCTTTTGGATACATCATTTTTTAACGTTTCAATTTCACTTGCTTGGCTCATGGCGAATGAAAGAATAACAATAAGAGCGATGCTAAATAAAGAAGAAATACTTAAGAGTGTGAAGAGTAGTTTTTTTCGAATACTAACATATTTCATCGTTACCCCTGCCTTTTAAAAACTATTTATTATAATTTATAAATATTAAGAGCAGAATTAATAAAAACATCATTATGAAGTTATTAATCTGTTCAATGAAAATTATAGCAGATAATGGAAGATGGCAGATTGATATGAGTAAATGTTCTTAAAATGTATACATTTGTATATCAAAAAGTTCATAAATAAAAATTAGAAATACTATTGTAATTTGAAATAACATCATGTATACTTCTAATTAGTTGATAACGATTATCAGTATCAACTATGAACATTACTCTTCGTTATGTTGGTCATACCCCTTTTTGACGACGTAAGTCAGAGACGAAATGTTGAAATATCTTGTGTCCTATTCTACAGAATTATGGTAATCTCCAACCTCAACTTATATGCGTGAGCATGCAAAAAGGATCCTATCCGTGAAGGGATCCTTTTTTGCATGCTGTCGCAATTAATGTATATAGACCGGGTATTCGTTCTTCAATTCCTTCCGGTGCAGTAGAAGGAAAGACCCATCTTTGATGCGAACCGTGTTCTTCAACTAGTTTTTCAATTTTAAAATGTTCTTCTGCAAGTGTTGTAATAATTTCTCCTAGCGTCCAACGACGGATGGTTGTTTTAGGTAACGATTCTTTCTGCGCTTCTGTAAGAAGGATGCTATAAGCAACATCATCTTCAATTAATTCTTCATCGAAATAATTCCCATTGGCCTGAAATGAGGGATGGTCTACTCCTAATAATTTAGTGTAAACAGGATGATAGTCACGAAGAATAAGCATTCCATCTCGCTTAAGTAAGGTAGCAATTTTTTGGAAGAGCGGTTTTAAATCTAGAAAGTAATGGAGTACACCAAGTTCCAGCAATACGATATCAAATGATTCGGAGAGTTGGACATTTAATACATCAGAAACGATATACTGGATAGAGACACCGGCTGCTTCAGCAAGTTCATTTGCATATTTTGCATTACTTGCTGAAATATCAACAACCGTTACGTCAGCCCCTAAAAGAGCAAGAGAGACGGCTTTATTTCCTTTTGACCCGAGTAAATTAATAATACGTTTTCCTTTTGGAGATTGTATGTAAGGTAAATAGTGATCTACCTCGCGCATAGGATTTTCTATGAGCTTTTTCGCATAATCAGCTGGCGCCCCGTGGCGATTCGTCCAAGCTTCATAAGCAGCTGCATTCCAGCTTTTTTCATTACGTGTGCTTAGTTGTTTTTGATTCAATCGTATCACTCCTTTTGTGAACGTATAGGTATTCGGCAGGGGGATGGGATTTCCTTTTCTTTCTGGATAAAAGTTTGATTTTTCTGTGATTAAGTCGTACAATACATGTTATACGTAAAAGCGTTGAAAAGGAAAAGTAGGATGAACACATTCTTTCCAGAGAGCTTCGGTAGCTGAGAAGAAGCAAGAATATTCATTTGAACAATGGCCTTTGAGCTTCGTCCTGAACTTATCAAATGATAATAGTAGGCGGCGACGAGAGTTGGTACTCGTTATCAAAACCACAGTATAAGAGCATATAGCTCCGTACTTGTTAAGGCTAATTATGTGAGTAATTGGCGAAATAAGGTGGTACCGCGACTGTTTATACAGCCCCGCCCTTATCTTTTTTAAGATAAGGGCGGGGCTTTTTGTATTTTAAAGGAGGAATATAAGATGAGTATTTTTATTGGAGGCGCTTGGCCGTATGCAAATGGTTCGTTACATCTTGGACATATTGCGAGCTTGTTACCTGGAGATATTTTAGCACGTTATTACCGGGCAAAAGGTGAGAATGTGTTGTATGTTTCGGGAAGTGATTGTAATGGAACACCGATTGCAATTAGGGCAAAACAAGAAGGAGTGACGGCGAAGAAAATTGCTGATAAGTATCATGAAGAATTTGAGCGATGTTTTCAGGATTTAGGTTTTACGTATGATTGCTATACACGTACAGATAGTGAGCACCATCATGAAACGGTTCAAAAAGTTTTTTTACGTTTATTAGAAGAAGGCTACATTTATAAAAAAACAGTGGAACAAGCATATTGCGAAACGTGTACGCAGTTTTTACCTGATCGTTATGTAGAAGGCATTTGTCCACATTGTCATGAAGCAGCGAGAGGAGATCAATGTGATGCATGTTCTGCTATTTTAGATCCACTTGATTTGTTAGACAAGAAATGTAAGTTATGTGGTAGTACGCCATCAGTACAGGAAACAGAACATTTCTATTTCGCATTGCATACATTTCAGCACCAAATTAAAGAGTCTGTAGAAATTGCAAAACAAAAAGGAACATGGCGTGACAATGCAATTCAGCTAACAGAAAGATATGTAAAAGAAGGGTTACAAGATAGGGCAGTGTCACGTGATTTACCAATCGGAGTTCCAATTCCGGTATCGGGATACGAAGATAAAAAAATTTACGTATGGATTGAAGCGGTGACAGGCTATTATTCAGCGAGTAAACATTGGGCTGAAGGAACAGGGAAAGATGATCAAGAGTTTTGGGATAGAGAAGCGAAAACATATTATGTGCACGGAAAGGATAATATTCCGTTTCATTCTATCATTTGGCCAGCGGTATTGCTTGGAATAGGAGAAGGGGCAATTCCTCGTCATATCGTTTCGAATGAATATTTAACAGTTGAAAAAAGAAAATTATCGACAAGTAAAAACTGGGCAGTATGGGTACCTGACATATTAGAACGCTATAATCCAGATTCTATTCGTTACTTTTTAACAGTCAATGCACCAGAAAATCGCGATACTGATTTTTCATGGCGAGAATTTATTTACAGTCATAATAGTGAATTGTTAGGTGCATACGGGAACTTTGTAAACCGGACATTAAAGTTTATTGAAAAATATTATGATGGCATTGTACCAAAGGGAAGTATTGATGTAGAGCTGAAAGATAAAGTAGAAGGATTATATAAAAATGTAGGAGAGGCGATTGAGCAAACTAAATTTAAGGTAGCGCTAGAATCAATATTTGATGCAGTACGTTTTGCAAATAAATATTTTGATGAGAGACAACCGTGGAAACAACGAGAAGATGATCCAGTTTCATGCGAAGAGACGATTTATAACTGTGTGTATCTCATCGCTAATTTTGCAAATCTCCTTGAACCGTTTTTACCATTTTCAAGTGAAAGAGTTAGAAACACATTATCGATTGTTAAAAAGAATTGGGAACCTCAAAATACGTTACCGAATCAAATTAATAGTGTGCAGCCATTATTTGAAAGAATCGATGTAAAACAAATTGAGTGTGAGATAGAGAAACTATATGGAGCGGTAAAGTGAGATAGAGAAAAAGACCTTTCAAGTGAATGAAAGGTCTTTTGTTATGCAGTATGTATACTATTCCGTTCCTTCCCTTTCCTAGCCGTAAGTAGCTGAGGAGTGAAAATCCCAAGTAGTATAAAGATTATCCCAATCCACTGCATGAATGTTACGACTTCATGTACAAGTGTAATAGAAGCGATAATGGCCGTTGGTAATTCAGCTGCTCCTAGTATTGTACTAAGTCCTGTTCCTACTTTCGGTACGCCAATTGAAAAACAAATGACAGGTACGACAACACCGAATAATCCGAGGAAGAAAGCGTATTTCCAAAGACCGGCTTGCAGGGCACCGTCTGTTAAAAAGGTTGGCGGGAAGAATAGGCATACGATAAGAGTAGCGCTTGTTGTCATAAGAAAGCTTTTTGTATAAGGCGGAACTTCTGTAGCAACGCGCCCACTTGCAAAAACATAGAATGAAAAAGAGGCAGCGGCTAATAGACCAAAGATAATACCTTTCATGGAAAAGTTTTGTCCAAGACCTTCAAAGACACCGCCTGCAAACAATGTACCAGTAAATAAAATAATGATAGATATAACTTTTTCACGGCTTGGAAATGTTCGATTGGCAATTGCTTCAATAACTACACCAATCCATGTGAACTGGAAAAGTAGGACGACAGCGGTAGATGCTGGTAGTTCTTCTACAGAAATAGCGTAGAAAATACCAGTCATACTCATTGTTGTGCCAACTGTTAGTAAGGAGAAGAATTGTTTTTTTGTTACTTTATGACGTGAAACGAAAAGAACGAGCAGAAGAAGCCCAATCCATCCGAAGACATATTGTCCTCCTAATAGTTGATGTGCTGAAAACCCATCAATAAATCCGAGTTTGAAAATAGTTGAAAGTACACCGTAGCTACAAGCTCCGAATAAAACGAGTAATGAATACTTAAATTTCTCCATGAAAATCCTCCTTTTAAATAATAAAAAACGCCCGCTATCCAAATAAGGATAACGGGCGAACGAAACAGAGTAAGATACTCTACAAAATTCCGCCACTCATACGAAGTATGAATTTGGGGTATGAAATTGTAGTAGGTTTTTACATTGCTTTTGGGAATACAATAGAACATTTTACACCTTGAGGTGTGTTTTGTATCCCATAAGGAAACTGATGCTTATCTAGTATTTGTTTTACAATGTATAACCCAAGACCACTACCTTGTACTAAGCCATGTTTGTCAGGGTTTGCGCGATAGAATGGTTCAAATAAATGGGCAAGTTTATCTTCATCTATTTGTGAACCTGTATTTAATACTTCTAATGCGTAACCGTTTGGTTTTTCATAAAGCTTTATATATACATGCTGATGGTCAATTGTATAATGAATTGCATTTGAAATAATGTTAAAAATAGCAGTTTGAATAAATTTAGGATCAGCTAAAACTTGTACATCTTGTTTAATGTTAGATTGCACATTTAACTGCTTTACAGATACGAAATAATCTACTTTCTTCATAACATCCTCAATAATATTAGTTAATGAGATAACTTTTAAATTAGGTTTAAATTGAGGGTTTTGTATTTTGGATAATTCCGACATTTTTTCCGTTAATATGTTAATGTCTTGCATCATTTCATAGGAACGTTTTAAATATTTATCTCTATCTTTATAAGCTCCAATTCCGTGAATCATGCCATCTAGTTGTCCCATAACGGCTGCGATTGGTGTTTTTAATTCATGGGAAACCATAGACATAAATTCTTTACGAGATTGTTCTAATTGTTGTTCCTTTTTGAGTTCATTTCTTAAATCTTGATTGCTTGCATGTAAATTCTTCACAATATTTGGTACTTGTGAAGCAGCTACTTGCAAATTAAAGTCTGTTTGATCAGTATTTTTGTTAAGTAGCTTTTTATCTGAAAAATCAAGATTCATAATATCTTTTAGAGCATCACTCATATATTGAAAAGGTCTAGCAATTAGTTTTGCATAAATTAAAGATCCGAGCAGAGAGAGTGCAAGCATTGTTGCCCCAATATGTGGAGCTAATTGCTGCAGTACATCTGTTAATTTTGGATTATCTTGTGCATCATTTGCTTTACTTGCTGCATTTTGTTTATGTAAGGCATCATTAGTAGCGACTTGCTTTTCCATTTCTGTAAGTGGAGCAGAAGCGCTATTTTTCCCCGAAATATTTTGAGTATGTTCTTTTGCTTTTGCAGTTTGGCTAGGCTGCAAAAGGTGATTGATAGCTGTAGAGAGTGATTTATAATCTATAATAGAAGATTGGAAATTAAAAATGTCTCCCTGTGATACAGCTTTATTTTGATTCGTTTTACTTTGGTCGTTTTGTTTATCTGAATCCGCTTGTTCTGTAGTCAGCATTCCAGTTTCTTTCGCAAAACGTTCTTTATCGTAGTCTGAAGCTAAGAAGTAAATAATTTGATAAAGACAAAGTGATAAAAGAATACAAAATAATAAGGTTTTGATGAAAATATTTTTGGTGATGTTGTCTTTGCTACGATTCGATTTTGTAGCCAATGCCTTTCACCGTTTTAATATAAGGAATTCCTAATTTTTTTCGTAAGTTTTTAATATGTGTATCTATAACTCTTACATCACCATAATGTTCATAGCCCCATACCTTATTCAACAAATCACTTCTTGATAATACTTTTCCTCGATTTTGCAGTAAAGTATAAATAATTTCAAATTCTTTTGTTGTCAATTCAATTTGATTACCATGAACATAAGCGGCATATGCTGTAGAATTTAACATCAATTCATGGAATTGTAGTATAGTTGCAGCTTCGGCTTCCTTCGTTGCTGCCCTTCTTAATACGGCTTCTACACGTTTAATAAATACGGTGTAATGGAACGGTTTCGTAATATAGTCATCAATACCTAACTCAAATCCTTTAATTTCACTTTCTTCATTATGTAAGCCTGTTAACATAATGATTGGTACATCAGATTGTCCTCGCATAATTTTACAAATACTATAGCCATCTATATCTGGTAACATCACATCAAGGAGGACAAGATCGTATGAATTTTTTTGGAAAAGAAGTATACCTTCTGTTCCAGCGCCAACAACATCAACGGTAAAGTTTTGTGCCATTAGAAATTCACGAATCAGTTCTTGTATATCTGGGTTGTCTTCAATCACCAGTATATGCGTCATAGTAACACCTCCTAAATAACGCTTTTAACTGCAATATTCGAATTCATCATTTTTCCGATGACTCAGATTGTTTATACATATAATAAGCCCCCGCCATAAAATAATCATGAAAGTAGCAAGGGGAGTTGTTTAGTGAAACTGAATATTTAAGAATTACAGTAATTCTATTATAGTATGTATTGTAAAATTTATAAAATATTATAACTGTATAATTTTAATATCCATGTTTATCAATGTTTGGATGTTATTTAACACAATCTATTCCTATTATATATGTAAATACAGTTGTTTTGCTACTGTAAATGAAGAAATAAAATAAGCCAAGACATAAAATTCTTGGCTACATGTAAATCGCGCTTTGAGGTTATTTTACAGTGACAGTAGCTTGCTGGGGAATACGCTCAAATAACCAGTGTATATCATTGTTATACATACGAATACAACCTAGTGTTGTCCACTTACCAATTGCCTGATTATTGTTCGTACCATGAATCGCATAAGTTGTTCCGTAAGTTCCTGCCATGTTTAGTCCGAGCCAACGGTCACCAAGTGGATTACGTGGATCGCCGCCTTTAATTTTGCCTGTATAATAAGGACGATTTTTAATTTTATTTACGATTTGAAAAGTACCTTTAGGTGTAGGAGTAGCTGCTTTTCCAGTAGCGACAGTAAAACTCTTTATGAATTTTCCGTTTTGATAATAATCCATTTTATTTAACTGTGTATTCACGATAAGCTGATCATTTGTTGTAGCTGCCTCAGCATTTGTGAATGGAATAGTTAAAAATCCTAATGATAATAGTGCGCTTAATAATAGTTTTTTCATTATATTCTCCTTTTTACTATTGTAGTAGTATTACATACAATGAATTTGCAATCCTCGTAATACTTTATTTACATTTTCATCTAATGTTTCAAAGAAAGTAGTAATTTTGGCATTGTATTTGTTGTTTTTATCAATAAGTAATCTTTCATTTAATAAAAGTTCCCCATGTAGTCCAAAGCTTTGAACTTGAATATTTAATTCATCTTCAGTTTCAGAAATAATTGGTAAGAAGTAGTGAAAAGCTTTCGTTGGAATGATATAGCTTTTGCCAATCATGCTTTCTTGATTTGAATTAATCCATTTTTTCGTGACAATTTTAATGTTCTTTTTTGAAACGATAAAAGATAGTGTAGTAGATTTTGTTAAACTTACGTCAAATTCATTTGTTTCACATATGTGTAAATTAAAAACGGTTTCATTTTGATGAGATTCAACATTTGTATTAATAAAATCGTGCATTTTATAAGCTTCCATTTCTTATTCACCCTTTTTTCAATTTCGAAAAGCTATTCATATTTATTCAAATTAATGCTTAGTCATTTATTGGTTAAATTTTTCAACAAATTCCGATATAATCTTACAATACGTATATGAAGCTAATATGAAGTTAGTATGAGTTTGTAGTGGTTTTTTATTAAGAACAAAATATAACGATTTTTAAGTGTTAAAAAATGGATAAAAACTGCATGTTAAGCCCTCAGTTTCGTACGGTATATATTTGTTGAATTGTTTTTGAATGAAAGTAAATAGAAGGAAATAAAGAACAGAAAGTTTTAGTGTGAGCCTTACAAAAATGTAATAAAAATGTAAGCTATTGTGATAGTTATTTCGACAATTTTTTTATACAATAATAGTAAGAAGTTGTACGTGATTGAAAGGAGAGATGACATGGAATGGATTCATGAATTATTTCAGCAATACGGGTACTATGTTGTACTTGTTGGTTTGCTGTTAGAATATATTGCACTTCCGTTTCCGGGAGAGCCAACATTAGCATATGCGGGATTTTTAGCACATAAGGGTGATTTAAGCTTACCGATTTTAATCATTCTATCCTTTATTGGGACAAGTGTAGGAATGACGATTCAATACTTTTTAGGAAATAAATTAGGTATGCCCTTTATTCAAAAGTATGGGAAATACGTATTTTTAACACAAAGAAAAATCGACTTAACAAGAATGTGGTTTGATAAGTATGGATATTTCCTAATCTTTATCGGTTTCTTTATTCCTGGTGTACGTCATTTTACAGGGTACTTTGCAGGAATTATTAACTTACCATTCCGTCGCTTTGCAATTACAATTTACTCAGGTGCTCTATTTTGGGTATCATTCTTCCTAATCGGGGGTTACTGGTTAGGTGGCAACTTACATGATATTTTTGGAGCGCTAGAAGGTCACATTGGTAAGATCATTTTTGGAGTTATCGTTATCGTAGCAGTTACGTTAGGCGTTCGTTTCCGCAAACAGTTAAAACAAGTATTCTTACAAAACGCAAGTTAATATGGAATCCATTCTATGTCAGAATTTAGGGAGGCAGTGCAGACGCACTGCCTTTTTTATTTTACGTTCCAATCGATTTTCAACTTTCCTTTTAATTGATTTCCGCTAACTATAATGTAATAAGTGCCGGTCTTAATTGCTGCGAAATGGTACGTATTAGGGCCAGCTGGAGCTAAATAATTTTCTTCCTCTTGAAATTCACTAGCCATTTTTATGTCCCCTATATAGCCATTCGAATTATCAGTTCGTGATTCAATAGTGAATTCTAATATGTCCCCTCGTTTTAGTTCAATTGGGACTTTATGTTCACCACTAAAATGTTGAAAAGATGCTTCGAAAGAGTTATCTGTTTTTGTTTCGACCCATTGTTCTTTTGATGTTCCAAACTTTTCTAGATCTACTAAGTTAATTGTGATAAATATAATAAACATAATGCTTGGTACGAAATATTGTACCCACTTAAATTTTGTTGCTATGACTGTACATAAATAGAAAGAAAGAGAACATACTGCTCCAATTGATCCAAGGAAAAAGAACTGTATTAGACTAGCTTCTTTAAATATTAAGAAGGGAAGAAAAAATAAATAGCCGCAAAAAATATAAAGTAATAATGTTTTCAGTTTTGTATGTGTTTTTAATTTCAATTTATCGATGCAAATAGAACAAAAAATTGCATATACCGCAAGGATAGGAACGAAGGGAACATATAGTAGTTCTCGTAATCCAGCTAAGAAACTATATAATGTTGGTTGACTAGTTGTTAAGAGAAGCGTGCTAATAAGTAATAATAAAAAGAAAGTCGCTGTAAGCTTAGTAAGAATATAGGATAAAGTAGACGTTTTATTCATATGTCACTTCCTTTGTTTAATATTTCACATTCATTATATAGGTTATTTCCATCATAATACATCCTTATTTTTGTCAATTATTAACGTCAAAATGACAATTATAATTGACAAAAATAAGGATATTATTTACAATTTTAATTAAATAAATGAAAAAGAGGGAAGACATGAAGCTGCAAAATCGAGTGAGGGAATTGCGAGCAAAGCATCGTTTATCACAAGGGGATTTAGGGAAAGCGATTGGCTCATCAAGGCAAACAATCAGTTTAATTGAGCGCGGGGATTATGCACCATCTATTGTATTGTCGTTAAAAATCGCACACATATTCAATGTACCGGTGGAGGAAATATTCACACTAATCGAGGGGGAAGAGGACGATGAAGAGTAAACGAGGGGAACAATTTTTTAGTTTTTGCAAACTCATATTAAGTATGGTAGGTGGATTTTTTGCCTCTTATATAGCTTTAGATTTACTCTCGGATGAACCGAGAAAATTATCACCCAATATATTAATAGGTGTATGTACTATTTTTGGAATGATAATGATGTATTACACTTGGAAGAATACACGTATGTTAGCGGAGGTACGCGATGAAGAAGAGAGCGTACAAGGCAGGAAATTAGGCATTATAAGTATATATTTACGTGTAGGTGATATAGTTACGCAGGCGTGGTTTGTATATGCAGTTATTACATGTAGACGTGCACTGTTGCAGGATACAAATGTTTCATTTGCAGTGTGGAATTTAGTAGCTTCTATTGTTTGTTTAACGATTGTAGTGGTTATCGGGATTATAACAAAAAATCATTATAACAAGCTATATCCTGAACAAGGTGTAACGTATATAGAATCGATGAAAATGTGGACGAAAAACGCAGATGAAGGATTAAAGCACATTGTGCATGAAGCTGGATATAAAGCGTATGAATTTACGAATAAAGTATTGGCATATGTATGGTGGGCTGCCGTTATTTATACAGCGGTTAGCGATATTGATTTTGTATTAATCGGCTTAATCTCATTTATTTGGATATTGCATCTCGGAAAGTTCATGTACGAAATGCATAGAAAAATGATTTATTAAGGGGAGAAAAAAGTGGATATTTTAAGAAGGCCAGCTGGTTCTATGACGGCGGCGTTAGTTTTGTCCATTTTATATGGAGTAATCCGAACTGAGAAATTAGAAGTAATTTTGAACCTATGGGCAATAGTTGGAATTTCATTGTTAGTGTTAGCCATTCATGAGCTAGGACATGTAGTATTTGGTGTAATAGGTGGTTTGACATTTAAATTTATGACAGTAGGACCCATTACTATTCAAAAAGAAAAAGGAAAATTACGCATTCGAGAAAATAAATTATGGGCGTACTTTGGAGGCGTTGCAACACTAGTACCACCTTCTATAGAGACACCGAATCTTTCGAAAAAATGGGCGTGGCTCACTTTAGGTGGACCGATTACGAGTTTACTATTTGGTATTACTTTCGGTTACATATACATGGTGAGTTATTATCAATATCTTTTATATTTTTCTGTTTTACACTTTGTGATTTTTGCAGCTACAATCGTACCGATAAAAGGAACGTTTTTGAGTGATGGTATGCAATTTCTTATTTTAATTAAAGATGATGAAAAGGCGAAGCAGCATTTATATAATATTCAAGTATCGAGTGAGTTATTTAGTTATAAAAGACCGAAAGACTGGGATGAGAGATTAATAGAACTTAGTGAGGAAAAAATAAAAGAGGATAAAGAAATAAGAGAGATAATGAGCGGACTTATGCTCGTCTTTTGTGCCAGAGCTGATCAAAAGGGAATGGAAAGAGCGATACCGTATATAGAACAAATTGTTCGAATACCTGTAACGAAGGAAAATAAATTTTTCGTTAGTAGTTTTCATAGTTGGTATCTTTTATATAAAGCTCTTTATCAGATGGATAGTCTTTCTTTGCAAGAAGCGAAGAAACATGGGAAGGCCATTACAAAAATAGACTTACATGGATATTATCGCACACAAGGAATTATTAAATATTTAGAGGGCGATATGGAAGCGTCCCGTACTTATATGAGGAAAGCCGATAAAGAATTAAAGAGCGCCGAGAAGAGTGAAATGGGATATTTACAATTAGAGAGAGAATGGTTTGAGCAGCTAAAAGAGAGGGTATCTTACGATGGGTGAGGTATCCTCTTTTTTCTATGTCGTCTTATGCCGTTCCATAAAAAGTCTGGGGCGAGTAAAATAAGATATGAAGAGCAAAGCTTGGAGGAATTCTACATGGAAATTTTAACGATTATTTTAATAGTCTTGCTCATTTATGTTGTTTTTAAAGTGGCATATGTAGCATTAAAAATACTCGCGATCTTATTAATTATCTTTTTAATCGTAGAGTTCGGCAGTAAATTGCTTGGGGGATAGGGTATGTTGTGCGTTTTGAGTGTCGAAGAATGTCGGTAAGTCGATATCCTATGTCGAACCGTCGATATAATGAAAAAATCGCCGATATAAGTGGAGAAATCATCGATAAATTTGAAAAATCGCTGATATATTTAAGTGGATACTGGATGGGGGATATGGAAAAGGAGTTGCCCTGAGGGTAGCTTCTTTTTATTGTGGTGCCGGGGTATAGAGGATGAATAGGTTGTCGAAGAATGTCGGTAAGTCGATATGTTGTGTCGAACCGTCGATATAATGAAAAAATCGCTGATATATTTCGGTGGATACTAAGTGGGGTATATGGGGAAGGGGTTGCCACGGGGGTAGCTTCTTTTTATTGTGGTGACCGGATCTGCAAAACAAAATAAAAAAAGCTGGAAGAATATCTTCCAGCTTACGAGTTACTTTCAATTTGGCGACCGTTTTCTTCTTCATTGTCTTGTAATAGGTTGAATACGTCTGCTAGGCAGAAGGCAATGAACCAAGTCCATAGACCGTGGAAGAAAGCTGAGCTTAATTGAAGTGGTAATGTATAGTTTGTCATTGAGTAGGAAATACATCCACCAACGATTCCGATCATTGTTAATAACATTGTTTTTTGCGCATTCTCTTCTGGATTGAAGAGGAAGTAAATATATCCGCCTAAAATCGAAGCGCTTACAAGGGTTTCCATTCCATTAAAAATGATATTCTCTCCAAGCTGAGTGTTTGTCCAGAAGCAGATTGTTCCGCCGATAATAGCAAACAGGACAGCTATTGTGTATCTTATATATTGATTCATATGTTCATCTCCTTATGTAATAAGATGATTTGGAAGTCAAAAAGGTAGGTATAGTATATTGAAGTGAATTTTAGTTGTAAGGATCTTTTTATAAAAAGATCAGTGAAGAATAACTAAGATGATCGGCTTTTAAACCGTTACGTGTATGGTGATTGAAATATACCCGACTTCTCGTTTCTTTTTGTTTGGAAAATATGAGAAACTTCCAAGTCTATATACTTTTTTTGTGAGTCTGCTTTCATTATAACACATTTAGGGCCACAATAATAGAATTATCTGATTTTGTAATAAGTGTAAAAAATAAAAATCGCAAGGAAATACCACTAACAATGCAGTTTAGTGGAAGAAGGATTTTAATTTATTATGATGAAATATGTAATCAAGGTGAGATCTAAGAAGGAGGCTTAAATACTATAAAAAATGTTTTGTAGCATGAATGTAAGGGAGGAGAGCTAACTTGGAGATCACAACAGAAAGATTAATAATTAGACCTTTTAAGAGTACTGATTTACAGGATGTATTTGCTATTTATAATAATGATGATACATGTAAGTTCCTATTACATAATAAGTGGACTCATGAAGACATGCAGAAAAGATTTAATAAGAAGCTAGCAAACAATGTACTTACTGAAGAATCAATATTAAGTTTGGCAGTTATATACAAGACTAAAGTAGTTGGTGATTTATCCGTATGGTACACAAATATGAAAGATACTGTTGAGATTGGTTATAGTTTTTCAAATGAAGTAGCTGGGAGAGGTTTGGCAACAGAAGCAGTAAGTAGTTTGGTATTTAAATTATTTAATGAATGTAATGTACATCGTATACAAGCTAATCTTGATGCACGTAATACAGCTTCAAAAAAATTGTGTGAACGAATAGGCATGAGAAAGGAAGCCCATTTCATACAAGATTTTTGGAATAAAAATGAATGGACAGATAGTTTTGTATATGGAATGCTATCCTCCGATTTGTAGTAATAAACTTCGTGATTTTATTATGCTAAAGGGTGCGTTAGTTGAATAACAAAGGGCATAACATATTATATATGACTAATATGTTATGCCCTTTAATGTATTAACCTTTTTTATATGCGTTTGAAACGGCCGACAATTTCAACTGTTTCAGTAATGTTCATAAATGCTTTGTTATCCACTTGACGGATAATACGTTTCATTTCGCCTAACTCATATCGAGTCACGACAGTGTAAATCATTTTTTTCTTATGGTTTGTATAGCCGCCGACAGCGTCTACCATTGTCACCCCGCGTATGCCGTGATGTAATAGTGCGCTTTTTATTTCCTCACCTTTTTCTGTAACTGTCATTATCGTTAATTTAATATGTTTTGTATGCACGGCATCAATTACTTTGCTGACTACAAACCGGCTAATTAACGTATAAAGCGTAATATCCCATCCGAAAATAAATCCTGCTGCAACAAGTAAGATTAAGTTGAATCCAAAGATGATTGCTCCAATCGAAATATCTCGATGTTTTGCTACAATCAATCCAACGACATCAAAACCACCTGTTGACGAAGCAAATCGGAATATAATTCCTGAAGCTGCTCCGCAGATGACACCACCGAATACAGAAGAAAGTAAAATATCGTCTGAAACTTGGTGTACCGGGATAATGTTCATCGCTAAAGATGATACAGCTACAAAGTACGCTGTTAAAAAGGTTGTCTTCTTTCCTAAGTAAAAGTGACTTAAAATAAGAAGAGGAATGTTTAGTAAAAAGATAAGTGCACCGATATTGTAGTGCATTAAATAACCGATAATCATCCCTACACCAGCGAATCCACCGCTAATCATATTATGCGGGATAAAGAACATATTCATAGAAATTGCATACAAAATAGAAGCTACGAAAATAACAACCAACTGTATGATAAATTCTAAGTGAAATGTTTTAGCTGCTGGGAAGGATAAAAAGGCGGTGTCGGGAACGTAATCGGCGTCTCCTAGTTGACCCATAGTATGTTTCATCTCCATATTCATTTTTGATTACATGAAGAGAATAAAGGTTTTTTTAAAAACTGGCAATAGTTTTATTATAATACAAAAATTTTATAAATTTCTAATAAATCAAGCCTGTTCATTGATGTGTGTGAATATACTAAAGAAAGCGAATACAATGTTTCTTAATTATTGTTTTCTTGAGAAAATATGCAAAATGCTTTTTTTGACGATAAAAGGAAATAGAGAATGTTTGCCGAATGTGCTAAAATGACCTTATTAAGGATGTGAAGCGATGGAATTTTTATTGCAGGATGCAATTCTATATATATCGTTTGTAACGACAGCACTTTGTTTATTAGAAGTTTTCTTTCTCGCTAATGTTTCTCGCTTTGTGCGTCAGCAAGCATCGAGCGGTAGACAAAGAGCTTTTGCGTTAGTTGATACATGTGAAGATAGTGCAGGGAATGTACCGCTATTTTCAATTTTTTATAAATATGGAATGATTCGTTCTGTACGCAGACAAGAATCAAGTGAAGAGAATGACGAGGTCGGTCCGTATACACCAATGTTTCGCTAAATAATTACGAAACATTGGAGGAATGAACATGTTAAAATCATACCGAGCTGTGCTCGTTAGTTTATCATTATTACTTGTTTTTGTTTTATCTGGTTGCAGTAATGCGGCCCCAATTGATGCACATAGTACTGGGATTTGGGATCATTATTTCGTATATCCAATCTCGTATATGATTCAATTTGTTGCTCATCATATACCGAGTGGAAGCTTCGGGATTGCCATCATTATTATGACGCTCGTTATTCGTTCAGCAATGATTCCATTAGCTGTTTCGCAATATCGTGGCCAAGCGAAAATGAAAAAAATGCAACCTGAATTACAGAAGCTAAAGAAAAAACACGGTGATGTAAGCAAAGACCTTGAAAAACAAAAGCAGTATCAAAAAGAAATGTCAGAACTAATGAAATCAGGCGGTTGGAATCCACTTGCCGGTTGCTGGCCACTATTAATACAAATGCCGATTTTCTCTGCTTTGTATTATGCGATTAGCCGAACAGAAGAGATTCGCACATCTTCATTTTTATGGGTGAACTTAGGACATGCAGATCCTTATCATATATTACCGATTATTGCAGCGTTAACGACATTTATTCAAATGAAAGTTTTCCAATCAAATAGTACGCCTGGAGAACAAGTACAAATGCTAAAAATACAGCAAATTATGATGCCGGCAATGATTCTATTTATGGGATTTGCGGCGCCATCCGGACTTGTGTTGTACTGGATAACAGGTAACTTATTTACAATGATGCAAACAATTGTATTAAGAAAAGTAATGGAACGTGAAGAGCTACAATTACAAGATGCATAGAGAAACACCGCTCGTGATGAGCGGTGTTTTTTTGTTAAGGTGTTAAGGAAATTTTAAGAAACCAACATTACGATAGGCATTGTATACGAAAGTGTACATGCTTTAGAACAATGAAGGAGGAAATTTCCTATGAAGAAGAAAACAGTTGGATATTTAGCGATTGCAGGTGCTTTATCATTCGGAATCATTGGAGGAGTCGGTATTCCGGCATTCGCGGCAACGGATACTCCAGCAACTGAACAAGCTACAAAAACGGTGAAAAAAGATTTAGATGACGCTACAAAACAAAAAGTAAAAACAATTATGAACGATACAAAGAAACAGTTAGAGGAACTTGGTGTAAAGCTTCCTGAGAAAGAGAAACGTAAAGACATGTTCGCAGGATTAGATGAACAGGCGAAAGAAAAAGCAAAATCAATTTTAAAGCAAGAGAAGTCCGGGAAATTAACGCGTGAGCAAGCGCAAGAGGAATTAACAAAGTTAGGCGTGAAAATGCCGGAGAAGGGTAAGCATGGAGACATGTTTGCTAACTTAGATGAACAGGCGAAAGAAAAAGCAAAATCAATTTTAGAGCAAGAGAAGTCTGGGAAATTAACACGTGAACAAGCGCAAGCGGAATTAACGAAACTAGGTGTGAAATTCCCAGAGAAAGGTAAGCGTAAAGATATGCTTGCTAATTTAGATGAACAGGCGAAAGAAAAAGTGAAGTCAATTTTTGAACAAGAAAAATCCGGAAAATTAACGCATGATCAAGCAGAAGAAGAATTAACGAAGTTAGGCGTGAAACTCCCAGAGAAAAAGAAGCATGAAGATATATTTGCAGGATTAGATGAGGCAACAAAAACAAAAGCAAAAGCGATTTTAGACAATGAAAAGAAACAATTAGAGGCATTGAATGTTGATTTACCGCACCATAAGTTTTTTATGAAAAAAGATGAAAAATAATTGAATTACGTAGCTTTCGTGTGGGCAACCGGAAGGTACAGGCGTGAGGGGGCTTTCTTTTGAAAGACCTCCTTTTACTGTTGGCGTTTTTTGTTGGTAAATCGATATATTTGAAAAATCGCTGATATAATTTTTACAGCTACACTGCTCCAAAGATACGGGGGAGTTAGAGAAATATTACAGCTTCTGTTATAATATAAGAAGAGAAATATTTCTTATGTTATATAAAAAAATATATTGATTTTTTCTAACAATTCAATATAATGAACAATAACTACAAAATTCGACATCAAGAAGTGATGATGAGGACACGATCAATTTTTTACGATTCTCAGAGAGGGAAGCCTTTGGCTGTGAGCTTCCTAATACGGAAAAATGGATTACCACCTCTGAACTGCAGCAGTGAACGAACATCTAGTAATTGCTTGCCGGCAAAAACCGTTATTTGGACTTGAGAAATTGGTGAAGTGTGTTACTTTACGAATTGAAACAAGGGTGGAACCACGAATACAGCACTCGTCCCTTTTTTAGGGAGGAGTGTTTTTTTATTTCATTTTTGCATCACACTAGGATTGGAAGGAGGATACGCAGCATGCATCATGATGAGAAAAACAAAATTGGTTTAACGGTAGCACTTTCTATCGTAGTAGGAACGATTATTGGATCTGGTGTGTTTATGAAACCAGGAAGCGTATTAGATTACTCAGGGAGTTCTAATATGGCCATTCTTGCTTGGGTAATTGGTGGTCTGTTGACGTTAGCGAGTGGTTTAACAGTAGCTGAAATTGGAGCGCAAATCCCGAAAAATGGTGGGTTGTATACGTATTTAGAGGAGATTTACGGAAGTTTTTGGGGATATTTATCAGGCTGGATGCAAACGATTGTGTATGGACCAGCTATTATTGGAACATTAGGGTTGTACTTTAGTTCTTTAATGATTAATTTTTTCTATTTAGATAAAGTATGGAATTTACCAATCGCAATTGGAACAGTTGTGTTCCTTGGCGTTGTAAATAGTATGGGAACAAAATACGGAGGTATCGTCCAAACGGTTACGACAATTGGGAAGATGATTCCAATCGTATTAATTGTTGTGTTAGGTTTTTGGAAAGGAAATAGCGATATCTTTAACGTAGTTGTACCGATATCAGAAAATCAAAGTATCGGGATGGCAATTTTAGCAACGTTATTTGCTTATGACGGCTGGATTTTACTCGCTTCGATTGGCGGAGAAATGAAGAATCCAACAAAGTTATTACCGAAAGCAATGACAGTTGGGATTTTAATTGTAACGGCTGCTTACGTGTTAATTAACTTAGCTTTATTAAATGTATTACCAGCAACGCAAATTGTAGAACTTGGAGAAAATGCAACAGCGACAGCTGCGGGCATGCTACTTGGAGAATATGGCGGGAAAATTATTAGTATTGGTATTATCGTTTCTATTTTCGGTTGTTTAAATGGAAAGATTTTAACGTTCCCACGTATCCCGATGTCGATGGCAGAACGTGGACAACTTCCATTTGCTAAGTTTATTGCAAAGGAAAGTCCAAGATTTAAAACACCAGCAAATGCGATTACTGTTGAAATCATTTTAGGAATTATTTTAATGATTATTAGTGATCCGAATAAGCTATCTGAGATTTCCGTATTCATTATTTATATTTTCTATGTAATGACGTTTATTGGTGTCTTCATTTTAAGAAAACGTAATAAGAATAAAGAGCGTGCATACAGTGTACCGTTATTCCCAATCGTACCAATCGTCGCGATTTTAGGTTCGTTCTTTGTAATTGGTAGTGCGATTATTAATGATCCGGTAAGTTGTTTCTTATCCATTGGAATGGTATTTACTGGACTTCCGGTATATTGGTATTTAAATAAGAAGAATAAAAATGAAGTGTCATGATTGAAGGGTAGGCGTATAATACGCCTACCTTTTTTACTGTAAAAAAATTGTACTTGTATTCAATTTCTATTTTGGTTACTATAGTCGTAGTAACCAAAATAGAAAGCGTGGGGAAAGACTTGAATTTTCGTGTGTACATTTTAGCTATCGCGGCTTTCGTAGTCGGAACGGTTGAGCTAATTATAGGAGGAACGCTTGATTTAGTTGCCAATGATTTAGGAGTATCTATTAGTGCAGCTGGTCAGCTTATAACAATATTTTCAGTAGTATTTGCTTTATCAGGTCCGGTTTTATTAGCGTTAACAGGGAAGTTTGAGAGAAAAAGATTATATGTTGGGGCATTATCAATTTTCTTAATCGGAAATATCATTTCAGCATTTAGTGTGAATTATGGAATGTTAATGTTCTCAAGGGTTGTTTGTGCAGCGAGTGGTTCGCTTATTATTGCGCTGTCAGTAACACTTGCTTCTAGCGTTGTAGAACCGCATTTTCGTGCGCGAGCAATTGGAATCATTTTTATGGGGATCAGTGGATCGCTCGTACTTGGAGTACCGCTTGGTCTTGTACTTGGAAACGCATATGGATGGCGTGCACCATTTGTACTCATTTCGATCTTAACAGTTATGGCAATTGCTTGTATTTCATTATTCTTAACGAAAGTACCACCGACATCAGTGTTATCGATAAGAGAGCAAATTGCTACGTTAAAAGATAAAAAAATTGTCAGTGCACAGTTAACATCATTTTTATTTTTATCGGGTCATTTAACGCTATATGCATATTTAACACCATTTTTAAAAGATGTGATGCATGTGGAAGCGAATTGGATTAGTGTATTTTACTTCATTTTCGGAATTGCGGCGGTACTTGGAGGTGGCCTAGGGGGCTTTCTTGCTGATAAATGGGGATCGAAGAAAAGTATTATTTCCATCATTATCGTATTTGCATGTGCGATCTTCCTATTGCCATTAATGACATTCTCATTCCCGCTTTTCATTATTATGATGGGACTTTGGAGTATGCTGAGCTGGGCTATTTCGCCAGCACAACAAAATTATTTAATTGAAATTGCACCAGAATCAGCTGGTATTCAGCAAAGTTTAAATAACTCTGCTCTTCACTTAGGGATCGCGCTCGGTTCAACAGTAGGTGGAGTTGTTATTGAAAAATCATCTGTTATATACAATGCTTGGGTAGGTGGCGGCTTTATTATATTAGCGCTGCTTTGCGCAATTTTTTCGATTACGAGAGGACGTTCTACTCAGTTTGCGAAGGAAGAATCTATCGTTTGATAGGTTCTTTTTTATTTGTAAAAAATGGAAGGTTTTAGTGGAAAGGTGGAGAATTTGTATGTAGCGAGGTGATGTGTATGTATACGAATTTTTCAATTATTGGTCTTCTAATTTCAATGCTTCCGTTGTTTCTTATTATTCTTGCACTTAGATGGGTTCGTTTCATCTATCAAAATTCAGAGAAACAAGTGGAGCAGAATGAGAAAATCATTGAACTTTTGATGGAGATAAAGGAAAAAGATAAGCAATATGTATTCGTTTGAAATTTGTTTCTCGTAAGTTAAGAAGGCACTTATAAAGTGCCTTCTTATTATTTTTGAAAATGTAAAACATGTGATATTCATTTGTCAATAGCAGCATGAGAACAAATAATTTTAAAGTTGCTTATTACTTTGGAACTTTCTCAACAATTCGACAAGATACTACAAAAAAACCACCTATTCTCTTTTTTTCACTATAAGTACAATGAAACAGTAAGATTGCTTCATGTAGAAATTTATATATGGTGGTGGAGAGAATGAAACGAAAGATGGTAGGAAAATGGTTTAGTTTTTTAAGTGCTCTTATTATTTTATTAGGAATTGCAATGCCACAAGTAAAGGCAGAAGTAATGAACAGAGAAACATATAAGATGGATTGGAGCTATAGTAATTCGAAACAGCGTGACATAAAGACCGAAATAATTAAAACGGCTTCGGGTAGTATTGGGTATTGTTTAACGCCTGATTTACGTTCACCCAATGGGGATGATTTGCCTGAGATGGGGAAAACATCTGATGCCGTATATCGTATTTTATTAAATGGATATCCTCAAAAAAGTCCATCTGAATTAGGTGTAGCGACAACGGAAGAAGCGCATTATGCTACACAATTAGCAGTATGGATTGCAGCGAATGAATTAACGGAAGAAGATTTAGTTGCAAAAAATGAACGAGTACATAATCTTATGAAGCGTTTAGTAGAGGCTTCAAAAAAAGAAACTGGATCACAAGATGTATTCTTTAAAGTTAATCCTGTAGACACACAAACTGCTACACACAAAGGAGAGTATTTAGAAACAGGATTTTATGCGATTCAAACGAATTCAGTTTCTGGCTCTTATACAATTCTTCCTGAAGGTGCTCCTAAAGGGATTCGAATTGTAAATGAACAAGGGGAAGAGAAAACTACATTATCAATTAACGAAAAATTCAAAATTTTAATCCCTAAAGATACGAGTAGTGGTAATTTTAAAATGAAAGTGAAGTCTACTTTAACAAATTTACAAGCAATAGCTTTTAAAGGATCAGAAAAGGTTCAAAATACAACGGTATTGTTACAAAGAAATAGTGAGAAAATCAGTACAGATTTAGTTGTAAATTGGGAATCAGTAGGCTCTTTAAAGATTATGAAATTAGGAGAAAAAAAGGAATTATTAAAAGGAGCGGTGTTTGAAGTTTCTAATGAAAACTTTAAACAAAATGTTACGACTAATGATAAGGGGGTTGCGGAGTTAGGTAATCTTCCAATCGGTATATATAGCGTCAAAGAAATTCAAGCGCCAGCTGGATATGTGTTAGACGGAAGTGTTAAAAAAATTGAAGTGAAAACTGGTGAAACTGCTGTATTAGAGTTGAAAAATGAAAATATAAAAGGTGAATTAGAAATAACGAAAGTAGATGTAGCGGATGGGAATACGAAACTGCCGAACACAGAATTTACAATCTACAACGAACAAGGGAAAGAAGTAGTAAAAGGGAAAACGGATGAAAAAGGTGTAGCGAAATTTAAACTACCATACGGAAAGTACACGTATAAAGAAACGATAGCACCGAATGGATATGTAATAAATGAAGAGACGTTCGCATTTGAAATAAAAGAGAATGGAGAAATTATTAAACATATCGTTCAAGATAAGAAGGTGGAAGGTGAGTTAGAAATAACGAAAGTAGATGTAGCAGATGGGAATACGAAACTGCCAAATGCAGAATTTACAATCTACAACGAACAGGGAAAAGAAGTAGTAAAAGGAAAAACGGATGAAAAAGGTGTAGCGAAATTTAAACTACCATACGGAAAATACACGTATAAAGAAACAATAGCGCCGAATGGATATGTAATAAATGAAGAGACGTTCGCATTTGAAATAAAAGAGAATGGAGAAATTATTAAACATATCGTTCAAGATAAGAAGGTAGAAGGTGAGTTAGAAATAACGAAAGTAGATGTAGCAGATGGGAATACGAAACTGCCAAATGCAGAATTTACAATCTACAACGAACAAGGAAAAGAAGTAGTAAAAGGGAAAACGGATGAAAAAGGTATAGCGAAATTCAAATTACCATACGGAAAGTACACGTATAAAGAAACAATAGCGCCGAATGGATATGTAATAAATGAAGAGACATTCGCATTTGAAATAAAAAAGGATGGAGAAATTATTAAACATATTGTGAAAAATAAGAAAGAAGAAAAGGCATCGCTTCCTTCTAAGCCAAATAAGCCAACACCGAATGAAGAAGTGAAACCTGCCACTGATGTGAAGCCAATGCAACAACCAAATACTCATAATGAAGTGCGTTTACCAGCTACTGGCGGCGTCGGCAATGAATTTACCGCTTTATTCGTTTTAGGAATTGGTTTTATTATTGCGGGTGCTTATGTGTTAAGGATGAAAAATAGAAAAGAAATGTAGAAAAAAACGCCTTGTAATAGAGGCGTTTTTTTAGTATCTCAACTTCATCAACAAACTCTTAATTTCCTCATCTTCCATAAAGAGATCATGGTGTTTCTGGGTAATCTTCGCAAGTGCAACGTCATGATAGAAAAATTCTGTAAAGAACTTCACGAAAGGTTGTGACATTGTTTTCATTGCTTGCCATGACTCTTGCTCTACACCAGCAAATAAAATTTCACGGTCGTCAACGATGAGTAGTAAGTAGCGCTCTAGCGCGTTAGGCTCTTCAGCTGGAATTAGAAAATGCATGTTTTCTAAGTCTGTTTCTACGTTTCCAACGATAAGGGACTCGGTTTTGACCCCTTGTTTTGCCTTTTCTTCTAATAACGGAAGATATTCTAAAAGAGTATCATTCCAAGCTGAAATGCGAATTGATTCTTTTGCACTTTCGATGAGTTCTTTACCTTGAACTCGAATAGAAGATTGCATTTTTAAGCTCCACACACGGTCATCTGTAAATGATTTTTTTGATATATTCGTTTCTAGTTCTTTAATATTTGATTGGAATTCTGTCGTTAACTTTTCAATTGCTAGCTTGAGTGGTAACGCTGTATACATCTTTTTCTTTTCTGAAACAGAATCCATTACCATTCCTTTATCGATCAGGCGTGCTAGCACTTCATATATTTTTGCTTTTGGAACACCAGAATGCTTCACAATCGTTGTAGCATCTAATGGCTCGTTGCTTGATACGACAACTTCGTAAGCTTGGCTTTCATATTGTGAGAAACCGAATTTTTGTAACATAGTTCCCTCCGAACGAATGAGATTATATAGTTTAAGGATAATGAACTATTTGTTTTTGCACAAGTAGTAGTAGGTTTTCTACTCAGATTGAGGTGAGAATTAGTTTCAATTTTTTAATTTTATCTATTATACTTAATATAATGATTAATAAGATTTAAATTCAATGCGAAGGGGATGCTTTGGGGGATATGTTAAGAAGTTTACGTTTAAAAATTGCGGTAGTATTTTCGGTACTTATTTCTATGATGTTCGTAATATTGGGTACAGCTATGTATGAATTACAGAAAGAGAAGGAAGTGCGCTCCTTAGACCAGTATTCTCAAAATACGATGGATCTTGTGACAGAGCAACTTACAACATTTGTTCAAAGAACGGATGAAGATATGGGGTATTATGCGAACAGTGAGATGGTTCGTAATATGCTTCAAGACGGAGTTACTCCAGAAGAGGAAGCTTTTTTGACGAAAGAGTTTTCGGAGTATAAAAAGAATCATCCTGGCATTTTAGACTTATATATTGGTACGAAAGATAAAAAAACATTAAGTGCCAATCTTGCTGAAGGTGGACAAGTGCCAGAAGGTTATGATCCAACGACAAGACCTTGGTATAAAGACTCAGAAGCTGATGTGAAGAAGGTTCACTGGGGACAACCTATGTATGAAATTGCTACAGGTAAGCTAAGTGTGGGGGTTTCTAAGGCAATTACAGCTCAAGATGGATCTGTAATAGGTGTTGTTGCAATGGATGTATCGCTCGGAACAATTCAGAAGTTACTTCATAATATTCAATACAATAATGGCGGAGAAATGTTTATTATAAATGATAAAAATATGGCTCTTGTTTACCCAGAGAAAGTCGGGAAAGATGTTTCGAAAGAGCCACTTGTGAAGAGTTTAAATAAAGATGTAACAAAATATGCTGTCACTACATTAAAAGGTGAAGATGTAGTTGCATATAGTCAGTCATTTGATTTGATGAAATGGAAGATAGGAATTTTTTACCCGAAAGAAACGATTGATGGGCTATTAAATAGTACGAGAAATACAGTCATTATAATGGCATGTATTAGCTTATTAGTTGGAATCGCAGCTTCATACTTGTTCTCAAGAAGATTAGCAAGACCGCTGCAACTATTAACGAATCACGTTCAAAAAGTAGCAGAAGGTGATTTGACATTGCAAATGAAAGTGACAAGTAAGGATGAAGTTGGAGAACTGACGAACCATTTTAATCATATGGTTGAGCAAATGAATGAAATGGTAAGTAAAATTAAAAATAGTGTATCAACAGTGCAACAATCAACGAGCAATCTACATTATTTAACGAATGAAACTGTAGCCGCTAGTAGAGAAGTGTCAGGTGCAATGGATGATGTGAGCGGAGGAGCTTCTACGCTTGCTAATAGTGTAGATGAAGTTTCAGAGCAGCTCGAGAATATGGCGCAGTCAGTGGAACAAATGAATAATTCAGTCGGTGACATAAAAGACGTGGCTGGCAAAGCTGAAGAGGCATCTAAGCAAGGCTTAAATACGATGCGTAATTTAGTTCGTACAAGGGGCCAATCATCTTCGATTGTTGTTCACACAGAAGAAGCATCTGGTAAGTTAGAGCAAAGAGTTGGATCGATTCAAAATGTAGTAGAGCTTATAAAAGGTATTTCGGATCAAACCAATTTACTTGCTTTAAATGCTTCGATTGAGGCGGCGCGTGCAGGTGAACAAGGTAAAGGCTTTGCTGTTGTTGCTGAAGAAGTCCGAAAGTTAGCGGAACAATCGAAAGAGGCAACAGGAGAAATTGCAACGATGATTGGTGATGTACAATTAGAGGTAAAACGAGTTGTAGAAGTTGTAAGTAAATTAAAAGATATTGCGGATGTACAAAATAACGTTACGACAGAAGCAGAGGCGGAATTCCGTACAATTATGTCAGTTGTTAATACGATTAGTACTTCAGTGGAACAAATCGTAGAAGAGGTAAATAACATTGGTCACGAGCAAGGAGAAATTACAGCGGTAATGCATACGATTGCTGGTACGAGTCAAGAAAGTGCAGCTGTTTCTGAAGAGGTAAATGCTGCAACTGAATCACAAGTGAATCATCTAGAAAAGGTAGCTCATACGATGGAAAGCTTGACGGAGCATATGAGAGACTTAGAAAGATTGGTTGAGCAATTTAAAATAGAGGAATAACAAATTAGTAAAATGCTGCGTATTTCGGTAAAATAGACAATGGATATATAAGAAGCAATTATAGGAGGAAAACTACTATGGCAATTGTTGACGTATCGATTATTCCAGTAGGAACAGGTAATCCAAGTGTTAGTGAATATGTAGCAGAAGTACAAAAGGTGCTTGAGAAAAATGCAGATCGTGTGAAGTATCAATTAACACCAATGAATACAATTATTGAAGGAGATCTTCCTGTCATTCTAGAAGTAATTCAACAAATGCATGAAGTTCCATATACGAAAGGTGCACAGCGCGTTGCAACAACAATTCGTATCGATGATCGCCGTGATAAAGTAAGCACAATGGAGAAGAAATTAAACTCTGTTCGATCAAAATTATAAGGAAAAGCAGCGATCTTCGCTGCTTTTTTCATATAGGAGGTAGATAAGATGAGTGAAAAGTTTAACGAACAATTTGACGGGTTGTTAGAGAAATACACGGAACTATTACTTGGAGAGAGCAATGAAGAGAGAAAAGAACAGGTACAGAAGTGGGCACTGTATTCTTACATAGCGAAGACGATGCCGGCTTTAGTGAAGCATTGGAATGAGACGTATCCCGATGCGAAAGAAGAGATGGTGCAGTTAATTACTGATATTAAAAGGCTGAATGAAGAAAAGAGAAATGAAGGATAAAAAGAATAAAATGCACAACTTTTCTCAATACAATATTGAGAAAAAGTGTGCATTTTTTAATTGTTTTCTCATTATAAAATTAAATGCATTCTTCAATTGCGTAATCCGCTATTTCGTATGTTCTTGGAAGAATGCTGATTTGAATTCATGCTCTATTTTTTTTCTTCTTTTTCTATTTCGGATACAGATTTTTCAGGATCTTTTATAAGTTTTCCCAATTCTCCAGAACGTGTAAGCTGTTCCTCAAAATCTTTTGTAGTACTGACGCTAGCTATAAACCATAATTTGTCATCTTGGTTTATATATCCATTTATATGTGGAATGCCCATAGGGGTTATTTCCCTTTTTGTAAATGTAATAGATTTCACATCCTTTACATTATAACGAATGTACTTTTCCACTCGTGCTTCTTGTTTCTTCCAAAACAGCTCTTCTTGTTTTTTCTTCTCTACATATTTCATCGCAATATATCCTCCTGCTATAATACAAATAATGGTTAATGTGATTACCAATTTCTTTTTCATTTGGAATCTCCTTGCATTAAAATATAATTAAAATATATCATGGAACGAGTGGTGAAAGATGACTGAATTTCAAAAAAATCCTATTGCGACAGATCAAGATTATTTTGAATTAGCAGATCAAGTTTATGGTGACGTTTTGCAAAAGGGTACTGAAATAAAAGGTAGTGAAGGGAAAAAATGGGTAGTAATTGAATCCATCGATACCAATCAATCCGAAGCAAAAAATGGCCTGCAAGCTATTGCTGTTGTACCTGCCAAGGATTATGACCCAGATAAAACGCAATATGATAATGTTATTTATTCTTTTCGTGGAACGGAATTTGGAAAGTTTGATGGCGATTTATCTACGGATACTTTCCAAGTCACAATGGGAATGAAAGATAACTGGGGAGCTGTTGGCGGAGATATTCAAAAACTCCCGACTTCTTTTGATAGTTCGTTAGAATTTGTAGACAGGGTTAACAAAACCTATAAACCAATCTCTGTTCACACGACTGGACATAGCAAAGGAGCTGCAGAAGCTGATTTTGTTGCTGCTGAACGAAACTTTTATGCGACAACGTATGCTGCCCCTAATATTTACCGCTTGTTAAGTGATGAAGCAAAAAAACGTGTAGATGAAGGTGTAATGGATCATAAGGCTGTTGATTATACACATGAAAAAGATGCTGTAGGGAATTTTGAACAATTTGGTGCAAATCCGATTGGTAAACAATATATCGTAAAAAGTAATGGAACTTCTCATGGTGTATTAGGTCTTTTACTTATGGCAGAACATCCTATGGATACGTTTCAAGGGATGTTCCATTCCGATGGAAGCCCGATGTTAGTATCCGAACCTCATGGCGTTATTCGTCAAGCGAAAAATACAGAAATTCATCTGAAAGTTGAGGATATTCAAGCAATTACAACAGATTTAAAACGTGAAATAGATCATATTAACGAACAAATTGTAGAAGCCAGTTCAAAGATTATACAAGTATTACAGCAATCACCAGCTAGTGTAGATGGAAATTTAATTCCTACAATTACGTATGCTGTAAATCAATTTCAAAGAAACTATATGGAATCTCTACGTTCCACATCAGATTTTATTTATCAAAAGGCAAATGAATTTGAACGAGTGGATAATGAAAGGTAAATAGGGGGAATTAATATGAAAAACTATGATGTTATTCAACATTCTTTAGATGTACAAGGGGCAACTAATCAATTAGCTAGGTGTTTATCAGATTTAGAAAATCATAAAGTTAAACTATACTCTATCAAAACATTATTAGCTCATAATTGGAAAGGGAATACAGCAAATGAAATTGAAAGAAGATTAAATGAAACTGAAGATAAATTAATGTATGTACTTAATCAATTTCAAAATATAGAAGGGGATTTAGAAAGATATAAAAGAAGTGTAGACAGTTTTGCCAATCAGTTTATGATGATGGGACCAAAATACTAATCAATATCCTCTATATGCAAAATATAAAATGAATCTTAATCTACATAGAAGTTTGGTTTTAATGTAAAGGGTATATTTAATTGTAAGAGCTAGTCATTACACAATTTTTAAGGAGATATTCAAAGTCACGATGATTGGTGAATGTGAAGCGTATATTGTTTTTCACATTAATATCCTTATATAATTTACATGGAATATAAAGGGTTTTATAAGCATGTCGAATATTTTCGACATGCTTATTTTGTGCCTATTAAACTCTATTTTTCTAAATGTCGAAAAATATTCCCTTCATATTAAGAAGCGAGAATATAGGGTTTTAAATGTTTTTATAGTATTTTATAAATTATCTAAATAATTATTTGTATCCAATAATTTTAAACAATGATATAATTTTGAAGAGGGGTAAAAAACAGATAAATTAAGTCATAGGGGTGAATTACATGGAACAATTAATGCGAAATTCGTTTCTTTTCTTATCTAAAAATAAAGCGCTAACAAAACTGGCTAAAAAGTACGGTTTACGTTTTGGAGCAGGTCGCTTTGTCGCAGGGGAGACGATTGAATTAGCGACAGCAGCTATTAAACAATTGAACAAGCAAGGTCTTTGTGTAACAATCGATTATTTAGGGGAATTCGTTGATAATGAAGCGGAAGCAAATGAAATGGCTAACCAATCGATTGAAGCGATCCGTGCAATTGGAAGAGAAGGTTTGGATTCGCAGCTTTCTTTAAAGATGACTTCTATGGGATTAGATATCTCTGATGAAATCGTAATGAACAATATGCGCCGTATTTTGGAAGCTGCACAAGAAAATGGTGTGTTTGTTACAATTGATATGGAAGATTATACACGCTGCGGGAAGACGATTGATATCTTTAAGCAGTTAAAGTCTGAATACGATAATATTGGTACTGTTATTCAAGCTTACCTGTATCGTACAGAAAAAGATATGGAAGAATTAAATGCTTATAGTCCTAATTTACGTCTTGTAAAAGGAGCTTATAAAGAACCTGAAGAGGTAGCGTTCCCGGATAAGAAAGATGTAGATGATAACTATAAAAAAATTATTAAAATGCACTTATTAAATGGAAATTATACTGCAATTGCTTCACATGACGAAGCGATTATTGAATATACGAAAAAACTTGCCGAAGAACACAACATCCCAAGAGACCAATTTGAATTCCAGATGTTATATGGTATTCGTAATGAGCGTCAACTTGAGCTAGTAAAAGAAGGTTACAAAATGCGTGTTTATGTACCTTATGGAAACGACTGGTATGGCTACTTTATGCGTCGTCTAGCAGAGCGCCCAGCAAACGTTGCGTTCGTATTAAAAGGTATGGTTAAAAAATAACCAAGGAGAAAATACTCCTTGGTTATTTTAATTGCTGAAATGCGTAATGTGCCATTTTCTTCGTATCAGGATATAGCTGCGTGCGAGTAGAAGATAATACAACATTAATGACGCGTTTACCGTCTTTTTCATCCACTGTTACGACCGTATATTTTCCGAGTGCTGATAGACCGCTTTTACTTCCAATTGCATATGGATCGTCATATAGTTCTTCTCGTCCATAGTTTGCGATTTTGGGAGAGCGTTCTGAAGTATGTAGAGTTGTACGTGTTGAATTCATATGTTCTAAAACAACTGGATACTTTAATGCTTCTTTCGTAATCATAGCAATGTCATATGGTGATACTTTGTTTCCTAGTGCATCAGCACCACTTGCGTTTTTGAAAGTCGCATGTTTTGTACCAAGTTCCTTCGCTCTAGCATTCATCATTTTCACAAATTCATTTTTTGATCCTGCGATATGTTCTGCAATTGACTCGGCTATTGGGTCTGCACTAATGATAAGCATAAGTTTTAATGCCTCATCCCGCTTTAATTTTTCCCCAGCACGAAGCTTAATTTTCTTACTTTGACTTTCTGTTTTAATCGCGTTTTCTGTAACTGTAATTTCTTCATCTTCTTTTACATTCTCTAGTAGGAGAAGGGTTGTCATCATTTTGGCTATACTAGCCGGATAAGAGCGTTCATCTTCCCGTTTTCCATACAAAATTTCACCTGTGTCTGCATCGATTGTAATTCCGTATTGCCCAGTAATACTAGGTTGATCGGCTCTTACAGTTTGTTGTCTTTGTGCATAAGAGAAGAAAATCATCCCTGTAAATAATGTTGCAATCATTACAATCATAATTAATGTTCTTTTCAATATAATTCCCTCATTTGTTACAAATAAATTGGGCAGAAAAAGCAGCCATTACCCATTATGCCACGTTCTCTGCCCAAAAATATAGCGTTATTTTTCGCTCATATTATGCTTCTTATATTGCTGGTTATTACCTTGACGTCCTTTTTCTATGCCTCGATCAGTTGGACCAGCGTTTCCTGTCACACTTGCTGCACTAATTCCAGCCTTTGAAGGGTTCTTCTTAAGTTTTGCCATATATATTCCTCCAGTTTCGTCAGATTATAAAAAGGGAAAGTGTATTTGAGTGAAGAAAATACATATATAGCATAGCCAAATGAAAGAAATATATTTATTTCAGAAAATTTTATCAATAAATATATTGCGAAAATTCAAACTGTATCATATATTTATTAGTAGAGGCTCACTCATTGATTGCGACTTATGTCGAAAAATTGAATGAGCATTCATTCAAGAATAGGGGGAGAATTGGATGTTCCAAATTAAAAAGGCTGCTGTTCTAGGTTCAGGCGTAATGGGTTCGGGGATTGCAGCACACTTAGCTAATATTGGTATTCCGACATTATTGCTTGATATTGTACCACCTGCGCTTACGAAAGAAGAGGAAGCGAAGGGACTTACATTAGAACATAAAAGTGTGAGAAATCGTTTTAGTAATACAGCATTGCAAAAACTATTAAAGCAAAAACCAGCTCCTCTGACAGTGAAAGGAAATCTAGCACTGATTGAAGCAGGTAACTTAGAAGATGATCTTGAGCGTCTTGCCGATGTAGATTGGATTATTGAAGTAGTAGTTGAGAACTTAGATGTTAAAAAGACACTATTTGAAAAAGTAGATGCTGTTCGTAAACCAGGTTCTATTGTAAGCTCGAATACGTCAGGCATTTCAGTTGAAAAAATGGCAGAAGGTCGTTCAGACGACTTCCAGAAACACTTCTTAGGCACACACTTTTTTAACCCACCACGATATTTAAAACTTCTAGAGGTAATACCGACGAAAGAAACTGATTCACAAGTATTAAGCTTCATGAAACTATTTGGCGAAGACGTTCTTGGAAAAGGCGTTGTTATCGCAAAAGACACACCAAACTTTATTGGAAACCGCATCGGTACGTACGGTTTATTAGTAACTCTTCAAGAGATGGTAAAACGCGGCTATAGCATTGGGGAAGTTGATTCTGTAACAGGCCCACTTATTGGTCGTCCGAAGAGCGCAACGTTCCGTACATTAGATGTTGTCGGTTTAGATACATTCGTACACGTTGCAAATAACGTATATGAAAACGTACAAGAAGAAGAGCGTGATGTATTTAAAGTACCAGCTTTCATGCATGACATGCTTGATAAAAAATGGCTGGGAAGCAAAACAGGTCAAGGCTTCTTCTTAAAGCAAGGAAAAGAAATTTTAGAATTAAATCCTGAAACGATGGAGTACGAAGCTCGCAAAAAATTAAAAGCTGCTTCTATCGAGTTAAGTAAACAAGAAAAAGGTTTATCGAATAAATTGAAAGCGCTTGTATATGCGAAAGACCGCGCAGGAGAGTTGTTATGGAACATCATTACACCAACTCTTTTATACTCTGCAAAACTTCATAAAGAAATTGCTGACGATATCGTTGCAATTGACCAAGCGATGAAGTGGGGCTTTGGCTGGGAACAAGGACCATTTGAAGTTTGGGATGCAATTGGCGTTGAAAAGTCTGTTCAAAAGATGGAAGAAAACGGCGCAGTTGTTCCGGCTTGGGTGAAAGAAATGTTAGAGAAAGGTTTCACTACTTTCTATAAACATGATAACGGCGATAGCTACTATTACGATAATGGCGAATATAAGCTAATCGAACGTAATAAAAAGGCGATTTCTCTTAAGCAATTAAAAGCGAAAAATGGCGTATTAAAGAAAAATAGCGGAGCGAGCTTAATTGATTTAGGCGACGGCATCCTTTGTTTAGAATTCCATTCGAAGAGCAATGCAATCGGTATGGATATTACGCAAATGATTAACTACGCTGTTGATGAAGTAGAAAAGAATTATAAAGGTCTTGTTATCGGTAACCAATCGAAGAACTTCTGCGTTGGTGCGAACCTAGCAATGATCTTAATGGAAGCACAAGATGACAACTACTTTGAAATTGAGTGGGTTGTGAAAAACTTCCAAGATGCAATGACGAAAATTAAGTACTCTTCTAAGCCAGTTGTAGCAGCACCATACGGTATGACGCTTGGCGGAGGTACAGAAGTATGTTTACCAGCAGCGAGCATTCAAGCTTCTAGTGAAACGTATATGGGCTTAGTAGAAGTTGGTGTTGGCTTAATCCCTGGCGGAGGCGGTAATAAAGAGCTATACATTAAACACTTAAATAAAATGGCAAACGGCGTAGAGTTTGATCTGCAAAAAGTTGCAAATAAAGTGTTCGAAACAGTCGCAATGGCGAAAGTTTCAACTTCAGGACAAGAAGCAGTTTCTCATAACTTCTTAGGTGATAAAGACGGTATTAGTGTGAATGGTGATCACTTACTATACGATGCGAAACAGAAAGCACTTGCTTTATATGAAGCTGGTTATAAAGCGCCGATCCGTAAAAAGATACCGGTTGTTGGTGAAACAGGATATGCAACTCTTGCACTTGGTGCAGAAGCAATGCATTTATCTGGTTACATTTCAGAGTACGATCTTCACATTGCGAAGAAACTTGCATATGTCATTGCGGGCGGAAAAGTACCGTACGGAACAGAAGTTGATGAGCAGTATTTATTAGATGTAGAACGTGAAGCATTTATTAGCTTAGTAAGTGAGATGAAATCACAAGCAAGAATGCAGCACATGCTTGTAAAAGGAAAGCCATTACGTAACTAATAACGAGGGGAGATATCGTTCATGAGAGAAGCTGTCATTGTTGCGGGAGCAAGAACACCAATTGGAAAAGCAAAGAGGGGTTCATTAAAAACAGTTCGTCCTGACGATCTAGGGGCGTTAGTAGTAAAAGAAACGTTAAAGCGTGCGAATTATGAAGGACCAATCGATGATTTGATTTTCGGTTGTGCGATGCCAGAAGCAGAGCAAGGTTTAAATATGGCTCGTAATATCGGCGGATTAGCAGGACTTTCTTACGATGTTCCAGCTATTACAATTAACCGTTACTGTTCTTCAGGTTTACAAAGTATCGCTTACGGAGCAGAGCGCATTATGCTTGGTCACTCGGAAGCGGTATTATCAGGCGGAGCGGAATCAATGAGTTTAGTTCCAATGATGGGACACGTTGTTCGTCCAAATAGTCGCCTTGTAGAAGCAGCTCCAGAATATTATATGGGTATGGGACATACAGCAGAGCAAGTTGCTGTGAAATATGGAATTTCTCGTGAAGAGCAAGATGCCTTTGCAGTAAGAAGTCATCAACGTGCTGCGAAAGCGTTAGCTGCAGGGAACTTTGCTGATGAAACAGTATCTGTAGATGTAACGTTACGTACTGTTGGATCAAACAACAAACTGCAAGAAGAAACAATCATTTTCGCACAAGACGAAGGTGTAAGAGCAGAGACGACAATAGATATTTTAGGTAAATTACGTCCAGCATTTAACGTTCGCGGTTCTGTAACAGCTGGTAACTCTTCACAAATGAGTGACGGTGCAGCATCTGTACTATTAATGGACCGTGAAAAAGCAGTGAGCGATGGTATGAAGCCACTTGCGAAATTCCGTTCATTTGCAGTAGCTGGCGTACCACCAGAAGTGATGGGAATTGGTCCAATCGCTGCCATTCCAAAAGCGTTAAAACTAGCTGGCTTAGAGCTATCTGATATTGGCTTGTTCGAACTAAATGAAGCATTCGCTTCACAATCAATCCAAGTTATTCGTGAACTTGGTTTAGATGAAGAAAAAGTAAACGTAAACGGCGGTGCAATCGCACTTGGACACCCACTTGGCTGTACAGGAGCAAAACTAACACTATCTCTTATTCACGAAATGAAACGCCGCAACGAACAATTCGGTATCGTAACAATGTGTATCGGCGGCGGAATGGGAGCAGCGGGAGTGTTTGAATTACTATAAAAAAAGTGGAAGCGGCTCGCTCAGAATGTGAGGAGGATGGAGCTTCAGACGTAGAGGCGCTCTTTGCCTCGCAGGAAGAAGCGAAGCCACCGAACATTCTAGCCGCTGGAACTGGATTATAAAAAGTGCAGGTGGCTTGCTCAGAACGAGACGCTGCCAATGCAAAGAATGGAAGCAACAAAGGTTTATAAAAAATAAACGGGAGAGCCAGCTTCTTTCAAAATGAGAGAAGTGGCTTATGAAAATATGAAGGAGGAAATTTTCATGGAAAAAACAGTAGGAAATGCGGTTAAAGGCGGTAGCTTTTTAGTAGATGAGATTACGATTGATCAAGTGTTTACGCCAGAAGATTTTTCATCTGAGCATAAAATGATTGCAAAAACGACAGAGGACTTTATCGTAAATGAAGTTCTTCCAGAGCTTGAATATTTAGAGCAACATGAGTTTGATCGTTCTGTTCGTCTTTTAAAAGAAGCTGGGGAACTTGGTTTATTAGGCGCTGACGTACCAGAAGAGTACGGCGGAATTGGACTTGATAAAGTAAGCTCAGCGTTAATCGCAGAGAAATTCTCTCGCGCTGGTGGTTTTGCAATTACTCACGGTGCTCACGTAGGTATCGGATCGTTACCAATCGTATTATTCGGTAACGAAGAGCAAAAGAAAAAGTATTTACCATTACTTGCAACTGGTGAAAAATTAGCTGCATACGCATTAACTGAGCCAGGTTCAGGATCTGACGCATTAGGTGCAAAAACAACGGCACGTTTAAATGCAGAAGGTACACATTACGTATTAAATGGTGAAAAACAGTGGATTACAAACTCTGCATTCGCTGACGTATTTATCGTATACGCAAAAATTGATGGAGAGCACTTCTCAGCATTTATCGTAGAGAAAGACTACGCTGGTGTATCTACAAGCCCAGAGGAAAAGAAAATGGGTATTAAATGTTCTTCAACTCGTACGTTAATTTTAGAAGATGCATTAGTACCGAAAGAAAATTTACTTGGTGAAATCGGTAAAGGTCATATTATCGCGTTCAACATTTTAAATATCGGCCGTTATAAATTAGGTGTTGGTACAGTTGGATCTGCGAAACGTGCAGTAGAAATTTCAGCACAATATGCAAACCAACGTCAACAGTTCAAACAACCAATCGCTCGCTTCCCATTAATTCAAGAGAAACTTGCGAATATGGCAGCAAAAACATATGCAGCTGAAAGCTCTGTATATCGTACAGTAGGGTTATTCGAAAGCCGCATGAGCACATTATCTGAAGAAGAAGTAAAAGACGGTAAAGCAGTAGCAGCTTCTATCGCTGAATATGCAATCGAGTGCTCTTTAAATAAAGTATTCGGTTCTGAAGTACTAGATTATACAGTAGATGAAGGTGTTCAAATTCACGGTGGTTACGGATTTATGGCAGAGTACGAGATTGAAAGAATGTACCGTGATTCTCGTATTAACCGTATTTTCGAAGGAACGAATGAAATTAACCGCCTAATCGTACCAGGTACGTTCTTACGTAAAGCGATGAAAGGTGAATTACCACTTCTTCAAAAAGCACAAAAATTACAAGAAGAGTTAATGATGATGATGCCAGAAGAAGTAGGCGATGAGCCATTAGCACTTCAAAAATATTTAGTAAGTAACGCGAAGAAAATCGGCTTAATGGTAGCTGGATTAGCTGCTCAAAAATACGGTAAAGCATTAGATAAAGAACAAGAAATTCTTGTGAATATCGCTGACATCGTAAGTAACCTATACGCAATGGAATCAGCTGTTCTTCGTACAGAAAAAGCAATTAAAACAACTGGTCTTGAAAAGAATAAACAAAAAGTGTTATACACTGAAGTATTCTGCCAAGAAGCGTTCAACGAAATCGAAGCACATGCGAAAGAAACACTTATTGCAGTTGAAAATGGCGACATGCTACGCATGATGTTATCATCATTACGTAAATTAACTCGTCACACACCACTTAACGTAATTCCGAAGAAACGTGAAATCGCTGCGAAAATTTTAGAAGATGAGCGTTATACAGTTTAATACTTTGTAAAGAACAGTAGTCGTTTATACGACTACTGTTCTTTTTTTTTCTGAAAAAATAAAATTTTTAGTGACATAAAACTAACGACATTAGTATAATAAAACTAATAGTATTAGTTTTCGTGAAAAGGGAGATGGAAATATGAGAATGATACATGAGCAAACGGTATATCAATTGTCATTTTTGCCAAGAGTGTTTCCAGTGAATTGTTACTTTGTGGAGGAAGAAGATGGTTTAACTTTAATTGATGCTGCTTTGCCATATAGCGCAAAAGGAATTTTACAGGCGGCTGAGAAAATAGGAAAACCAATTACGAATATTGTATTAACACATGCGCATGATGATCACATCGGTGCATTAGACGCATTAAAGGAAGTACTTCCTCATGTTCCAGTCTATATTTCTAAGCGGGACGCAAAGCTGTTAGAAGGCGATACGACGTTACAAAAGGATGAACCAAATACGCCAATAAAAGGCGGTGTACCTAAAAAGGTGAAAACGGTACCTGATGTTTTATTAGAAGATGGCGACCGAGTTGGATCGCTTCTTGCGATTATGACACCGGGACATACGCCAGGATCCATGTCGTTTCTTGATATACGAAATAAAGCTCTTATTGTTGGGGATGCATTTCAAACAAGAGGGGGGATGGCTGTTTCGGGACAAATGAAATTTTGGTTTCCGTTTCCTGCGATGGCAACATGGAGTAAAGAAGTCGCATTACAAAGTGCAGAGAAGCTAAGAGAATATGAGCCGTCC
The DNA here is from genome assembly GCF_054771475.1 of Bacillus sp. MN7755. Taxonomy (NCBI): domain Bacteria; kingdom Bacillati; phylum Bacillota; class Bacilli; order Caryophanales; family Bacillaceae; genus Bacillus; species Bacillus sp. MN7755. Next base: position 90,136 of record NZ_BTRL01000001.1, on the reverse strand, counting down.
TTGCTTGCGGCAGGGCATGGAAAAATGATAAATGATCCAGGCGCTATTATAGAGCTTGCTATTAAGGAAGCTAGGCGGAATATAGAAAGCATGAAAGAGGGTTAATTTATGACACCGAGAATCGGACTTACATTACCGAAAATTGTAGAAACAGCAGCAGAAATTGCAGATGTAAATGGAATACAAGAAGTAACATTAGCTTCATTAGCGCAAAGGTTAGGGATACGTTCTCCCTCACTATATAATCATGTAAAAGGGTTACAAGATGTACGGAAACATCTTGGTATTTACGGAATACAACAGCTGCATAACAAGCTGGAAGAAGCGGCCGAGGATAAACGTATGGATGAAGCAATTCATGCATTAGGAGAAGCGTATGTAGCGTTTGTTCGAAAACATCCTGGACTATATGAAGCAACCTTTTTACGAGATGAAGAAGTAAGAAAAGAAGGTGACGGAATTGTAAAGCTTTGTCTTCAGGTTTTACAACAGTACGATTTAGAAGGAGAGAATGCACTTCATGCGACACGCGGATTTAGAAGTATTTGTCATGGATTTGCGTCGATTGAACAGCAGGGCGGATTTGGTCTGCCATTAGATTTAGATACAAGTTTACATGTATTATTGGAAACGTTTATTAAAGGATTATATGGAATGAAAGAGTGAATAAGAAGCGAGGCAACTAAAAACCTTAGAAGTGATTCTAAGGTTTTTTAGTACATATGATTCCAAAAGAATGGTAGGCTTTTTCTCATTAAATGATATTATTTTGCAGGTTTGAAAAATGTGTATATGGCTAAGGAAAGGCAAACGAAACTGAATACGATAGGATCTTGATAGGGATTAGGTTCAGAGCCCTTCTGGATTTCTGTAAGGAAGTCATGTGTTTTCATGTTCATTGCTCCTTTAGCTAATAAGTTTTATATGATGCGAGGGTTATGGTGGATAGAAATTTTTTGAAACTTCATATAATAATTATTATATAGCAATCTGATTCCTAAAACTATAGAATATAAATTTTTCATAATATGTAAAATTGCATATTATTCTTTTTGAAAGTTTCGTTATATTATCTTTATATTTACATTAAAGGATTTTTATTAAGGAAAATGAAAACAAATGGAGGAATAGTATGAGGGAAACAGTGGTAGAAGCGTATAGTGTGGAAAGAAATATAGAAAATATAACATATAAAAATCTATTTGTAATGATAGCAACCATTTTAGGGTTCTTACTTCTAGGAGGGTTATTCCTCGGTTTAGCTTTTGGAATTTATGGTGAGGAAGCGTTGCGTGATAATTTAGAGGGGTACTATTTCCTTTTAATAGATGCAGCTGTTGTTGCCATCGTTTTATTAGCTTATAAACCAGTTCTTCATTTTATTAAATATATTTGGGATGTATCCGTTTTGGAGAATGGAAAGACATATTTATATCTATTAATTGGTTTTATTGTCATTGCGTTATCACAATATTTAATGTTACATGTGTTTAGTTTTGAAAGTGTAGCAGAACAAAAGAAACAATTAGGGAGTTTAGGGCTTCAAAATAGCATACAAAGTATTATATATGTGTTAAGTGTTGCTATCATTACACCGATTAAAGAAGAAATTCTATTTCGAGGTATTTTATATCGATTTTTAGAAAAGAAATATAATTTTTTAGTTGGTATCATTATTTCTTCCTTCATTTTTGGAATTCTTCATGGAGGTCTTCTAATTACGGCAACGATTATGGGCATAGTATTTGCAATGTTATACGAAAAGACGCAATCTATTATACCTAGTATTATTTTACACATTGTATGGAACTTACTTGTGAGCATAAGTATGATTGTATCTCTATAAAAATAAATACATAACCAGTATAAAAGATGAATGGCTTAGCTATTCATCTTTTATTTTGTATGCACGTGAAAAAGTTAATTTATGTATACAATCAAAAAAGAGCTAAATACTAACAGTGAACAAATAAAGAAAGGTAGGAGTATTCTATGCAAAACTTAACAGAGCTTGAAGTAGAAAACTTACGTCATTTAATTGGTGGACACGCAACAATTATTAACAAGTTGGAGCAGTATGCACAGACGTGTACAGATCCACAACTGAAACAAATGCTACAAAAAGATGCGCAAGATGCACGAAATACGAAACAGCAATTAATGACTTTCCTAGGATAGGAGGAAGCGGAAAATGAATGAAAAAGATATGGTAAATGATTATTTAGCAGGATTAAATGCAAGTTTAACAAGTTATGCAAATTATATTGCTCAGTCTGATAATGAACAGTTACATCAAACGTTAATCCAAATTCGTAATCAAGATGAGGCGCGCCAACGTAATATGTATGAGTACGCAAAGCAAAAGAGTTATTATAAGCCAGCAGCACCAGCTAATCCGATGATTGTACAGCAATTAAAAAGTCAATTAAGTGCAGAATAATAGGATGAAAAAACGAGCGAAAATGGATTCGCTCGTTTTCTTTTTGTATATGTCAATAAATACATAATAAATATTTTTCCAGTTGTAACAAATATGACGAAAATGGAATATAACAATTCACAAAAAGGACAAAAAGTTTGTTCGATATTTCACAAAGTATCCATGGTTTCTATCGTGGGAACCTCTATAATTAGGAGTGTAAAGAACAAAAGAAATAGATTATATGATCAATTAGGAGAGATTGCTATGAAAAGAAATACAAGAAAAATTGCAATTATCGGTACTGGATTAGTTGGATCAAGTTGTGCATATTCCATTGTCAATCAAGGCATTTGCGAAGAGCTATTATTAATTGATATAAATCATGAACGTGCAGTTGGGGAAGCAATGGATTTATCACACTGCATTAACTTTACAAATACAAGAACAAAAGTATATGCAGGAAGTTATGAAGACTGCAAAGATATGGACATCGTTATTATTACAGCAGGACCAGCACCAAAACCAGGACAAAGTCGCTTAGATACTTTAGGAGCGAGTGCGAAGATTATGGAAAGTGTTGTTGGAGGCGTAATGGAAAGTGGATTTGATGGTATTTTCTTACTTGCATCGAACCCAGTTGATATTATTACATATGAAGTGTGGAAATTATCTGGATTACCTAGAAATCGTGTGATCGGTACTGGTACATCACTAGATTCTTCTCGCTTACGAACAATTTTATCTGAAATGTTACATGTAGATCCTCGTAGTATTCATGGGTATTCATTAGGAGAACATGGTGATTCTCAAATGGTTGCTTGGTCACACGTAACTGTTGGTGGAAAACCAATTCTGCAAATTTTAGAAGAGAAAAAAGACCGATTTGGTGAAATAGATTTAGATGAAATTGTTGAGAAGACTGCAAAAGCTGGATGGGAAATTTATAAACGAAAAGGTACTACTTATTACGGAATCGGAAATTCTTTAGCATATATTGCGAGCTCAATCTTTAACGATGATCACCGTGTAATTGCTGTATCAGCTATTTTAGATGGTGAGTACGGTGAATATGATATTTGTACAGGAGTACCAGCTATTATTACTAGAGATGGTATAAGAGAAATTGTAGAACTAAATTTAACAGAGGATGAAGAATCTCGATTCGCAAAATCAAACGATATTTTACGTGACTATATGAAAACAATTGGTTACTAACTTATAGGAGAAGGTGAAACAAATGAAGGAATATATAATGTCTCGTGTATTTAAAGCATCAGCTGGAATCGCACAAGGTATTTTCGTATCCCTTGGAATTGGTTTACTAATCGAAAATATAGGAAGAATTGTTGATATTCCGTTGCTTATTACAATCGGAGTTGTTGCAAAATCACTTATGGCACCAGCCATTGGTGCCGGAATTGCTTTTATGCTCGGTGCAAATGGACTTGTAATCTTCTCGGCTATGGTAGCTGGAGCGATTGGTGCCGGATCCATTTCAATTACTGAAGCAGGTCTAATTATTAAAACAGGTGAACCAATTGGTGCATTATTAACAGCAACTTTAGCTGTATATATTGGTAAACGTTTAAGTGGAAAAACTGCGTTAGATATGATGCTCGTTCCATTTGCGGCAATATTAGGTTCTGGTTTAATAGGTATTTGGTTATCTCATAATATTACTCCTGTTTTAAATGCAGTTGGAGCTTTCATTAAAGATAGTTCAGCTGGTAGCCCGTTTATCGCTTCTATCGTCATTGCAGTCGTTTGGGGACTATTACTTATCTCTCCAGCTTCATCAGCTGCGTTAGCGATTGCACTTAGCTTAGACGGTGTTGCAGGTGGTGCTGCTCTTGCAGGCTGCGTTGCTCAGTTTATCGGATTCTCTGTCATCTCTGCGAAAGAAAACAATTTAGGTGGTATATTAGCTCAAGCTCTTTGTACTCCGAAAGTACAGCTGCCAAATATCACTAAAAATCCAATGATTCTCGTCCCAACTGTTGTCGCCAGTGCGATAGTTGGTCCAGTATCAGCATTAATTTTCCAACTGGAAGCAGGAAAAGAAATTGCAGGTCTTGGATTAAGTTCTCTTATCGCACCAATTAATTTAATTTCCAGCGAAGGATGGGAAGTTGTCCCAGCGATGGTAATCACTTATATCGTCATTCCAGTAGCTGTTTCTTATATACTTTACATTGCTCTTAAAAAAGCAGGTCGTATTCACTCTGGTGATATGACTGTACCGCAATCTTAAATTGAAAATCTCCTTTTATATAGAGAAAAGCAGACTGAGAAGCCACAGTCTGCTTTTTACATTTTATGATTTTGTTTTACTGGAACACGTACTGTTTCTTTTGCTAATAACAGCTGAACGCCGAAGTAAAGTATGCTTGCAAGCGTCATTCCAGAAATGGCGTCTACAAATGCATGTTGCTTCGTAAATAGCGTTGATAAAATAATAAGCGTACCGAAGAAGGTAAGAATGTAATATTCAAAAGCATGTTGTTCTCTACGTCTAAAGGCAGCTAACATAATAACAAATGTAGTAAGAACGTGAATGCTAGGGAAACAGTTGACTGGTTGATCGATACTATAAATATAGCGGACTAGTTCGGAAAATACGTCTGTCCCAACGACTGTTGGACGTGGTACAGTTGTCTGCCAAAAATAATAAATAGAAAAACAAGCAAGTTTTCCAAGAATGATACTACTTAAAGTGACATAATATTGTTTTCGATCGGCAAAGCAGTAATAAATAAGTGCGCCGTATAAGTAAGGAAACCAAAGTAAATAAGGAATAATAAATGCTTTCACAAATGGAATCCAATCATCTACTACAGTTGTGACATCTACTGCGTGTACAGTAGATTTATTTAATACATCGTAAAGGGGACTTACGAGTACGAGTAGAAGTATATAACTTAACGGAAGAAAAGATGAAAGTTTAAATTTCTTCATAATAATCTCCTATGTTTAGTAATGTAAGTAAATTCAATTGATTATAATATAGAAACGTAATTTGGGCTATCGATTTTACTTACATTTTCTTGAATTCACCTTACGTTTTTGTCACTTGACTGAAAAGAAGGGGAGGGTGCTAAATGAAGCGTTTATCGTATTTCTTAGTTTTTATATTGATATGCCTAGTCAGTGCTGGGTGTGCAAAGGATAAAGAAGGAGAGAAATTAGAATATAACGGAAGAGCACTCGTAATTGGAGTTATTGGAGAAAAACCGAAAGATACGTTTAGGAATGTAAAGTTTGAGGAAATGAAGTTAGAGGAACTGGAAAAGAAATCTAAGGAAGTGGATGGTTTTCTAATAATGAAAGCTCACTTTCAAGAAGCCTCAACAGATCAGTATAAAAATGTATTTTCATCGCTAAAGAAACCAGTGTTTTTTATCGGTTTACAAGATAAATCATATTCGATTTTTATTACAAAAGGGATAGAGTATAACAGTGCCCGAAAAGATGTAAATGCCATGTATACGCAAGGGTTTGCAAATATCGGAAGTGGTGAAGGGCAACAATGGGCAGTTGGTTTATCTAATGGCGGAAATACAGAAGAAAGTATTCATAATATGTACATCGTCGTATTTCAAACCATCGCAGATTATTTGAATAGATGATGAAGGAGCCTGTAAACGAGGCTTCTTATTTTTTTATGTAGAAGCTAGTTTAAGTATGGGGAATGCAGAAGTTGCTGATAAAATAGATAAAAATGGTTTTGAACTTGGGGAGGAGGCCTCTTTACCAAAATATGAAGTGGGTATAGATATCATGATTTACATCTTGGTGGTTCAGCTTCACTTGGACAAGCCGGTAGTTCACTAAAGATAAGTTTAAGTGGATTTAAAATGAATTTCCCTTGGGAACCTAGAGCTAGTCTTGTGGATACAGGTGTTGAAGTAGAGATAAAGTAAAAAGGAGTATCTTTTATGACTTTAGAAAGTTTGAAAAAAAATTTAAAAGTTCTTTTTGTGATTTGTTTTTTTGGTACTATTATTTTTACAATGTTTGATGCTACATATAATTTAAAAGAAAAAATAATCTTTTCATTAATATATTTAATTACAGTTCCTATTAGTTTTTTTATTTTATATAAAATAGGTAAATTTTTCATTAAATAAAGTGGTGAATTAAAATGGAAAAGGTAGTGAAAGATACATTACTTCCGATTTATTCAGTTGTGAGGTTTAAAACATGGGAACAGCCATTAATGAAAAGAAGAAGATTCAAAAACTAAGGAAACTTGGGAGTATATAGCTTGTTATTATCCTATCGGAAATATTTCAACTGAATATAATATGTTTTTTAATCATGAACATATATCAGAGGTGATTTTTACTGGATATGTAAATGAAGTTGCGTGAAGAGTTAAAATAATATTATAGATGCTATAGTTTTTTTGAATGTAAATAGGGGGTATTTATTGTGAGAATAAGGGGGGAATGATGTTGAAAACTATTAAAAATACATTATTATTTGTTCTATGTTTGGTGGTTCTTAGTGGTTGTTTTACAAGAGAGGGAACGATTGTTGGTGGTAAGGTTCATGGTTCTTCAGATAGCGTATCTGGTAGTATATCGGGGGACTATAGGAAATTTACTGGATCTGCAACTCAAGATAGGAAAGTTAAAAAAGGGGAGAATTGGATCTTTTCTTTTACTGATAAAACTAAACAAGGAACTATAATTGCTTATGTTGTAGATTCAAATGATAATACTATACTAGAATTTAATAGTGGCGAAGGTAAAAAAAGCATTAAAGTATCTAAGGATGATACATATAAGGTTAAAATTAAAACGGAAGATCATGGTGGAGAATTTCGAATATCATGGGAAAAAGAAAGATAGTTTTTAAAATTATAATGCCTGTTTGAAAAAGTAGAGGACGAATATTATGTTCTTAGGATTCGAATACCTTCTAAAGAGATGGGGAAAAGGAAAGCTTCAGAAAAGTGTCAGCAAGCAAAAATTGCTGATGAAGAAAAAGGGATTTTGATTATTACTTATGCTATGAAAGTCATGTGTATACATGGCTTTTTCTTTGCAGTAATTTCTTACCTGTCGGTGCTATCGCATCCGTTGTAGCGTTATGCGGCGGGTTATTCATTATGGTAGGTAGCCAGGAACGTGGATTTCCCCTTATTTCAAGGGCTGGGATTGTCTATATAGTGGTTCAAATGATTTCGTTATTTATGCGATTAATTGTTTGCATTGCTAAAGCTAGTTTATTCTACACTTGTAGGGATTTTTTATTAAAAGTAATTCCTCAATATTTATGAAATATGCAAATATGCATATTGTATTTATTGGGATATTTTGTATGTTAAAATTAAATATAGGGATTTTTGTATATAAAGAACTGAAAACAGAAATATCCAATGAATTTTGAGAGGTGTTACATGTTTAAAAACAAGAAATTAATTCGGTTTGGTCTAACATTACTTGTATGTTTATTTGTAATTGATTTTACAATCGGTTATTTTCAAGCATATCTTGAATCAGCAGGTATTAAATGGGTAATATCAGAAACTTGGAGAACTATTTTGTTAGATGCCCCTGAAAGTATATTGGTTATTTTAGGCGCGATTGCTTTATATGATTTCACAAAAGAAACATCGCCAAAAGACGCATCCATTTAAATGCGTCTTTTTTTATTTCATTCAATTAGCAATTTCGTGGATGGTAGTCTTGCTATTAATAATAGAACATTATGTCATATAATGAAGATAATATTAGAAAATTATGAGGATGATTACGTTGGGGAAATTTTTAATTAGTTATGCTGCAAGCCTGCTTACTTTTATTATCATATGGTTCTTAATACCGTATATTTCTGATCCTAGTTATTCTTACGAGAATGATTTACCTAACATATTAGGATTCGTTGTAATTCTCATTATATTTGGTAGCATATTAGATCTTGTAGCTTGCCTAATTGGAGAAATGTTATACAGGAACATAAAACAATGTAGGAAGTTTCGATTTGGAATTCCTGTATTTATTGGACTAGCTCTTATCTATATATTTATACTCTCTCTTTTTACTATTACTAGTGCATATTCTTCTAGTTTAGTTGCACCTATTATTATGGGTTCCTTAGCTTTTTATTTAGTACGTAGAAAAATATAAGTAACTTCACCTAACGATAATTATGTAAATGAGCTAGTGGCGGTTCCGCAAAGATTTTGAATAAACTACGAAAAAGTAGAAAAGTATACATTTCTACTTTAATAAAGGATACGTTTACCTTTAGATTTATGATAAAAAAAGAAGTACCTCTGTCTCTAATCAAGGGTACTTCTTTTTTTATTTCAGTCAGTAATTTGAATTTCATATTCTCAGGAGCAGTTACTTTGGCTTTATTGATGATAGGTTTAATAACTTTCTTGCGGGCTCACTACTACGGTCAAAATCGTTAGTTCCTTTTATCTGTAAGATTTTGTCATTTAAAGTGTTTCCAGGTTTTGTGGCTATAGGCTGAAACGGTTAAATAAACGTTTGTTTAAGATGTATGTTCGGTAGGAAGAAATTGATGAAGCTCAAGGGTGAACAAGGGAAAATAGGAATTTAATCAAACGTTTGTTTAGGATATATGTTCGGTAGGAAGAAATTGATGCAGCTCAAGGGGAACAAAGAAAAATAGGAATTTAATCAAACGTTTGTTTAAGATATATGTTCGGCGGGGAATTGGGAAAGAATCCAAAAAAATTATATATTTATTTTTTTCTTAACAAATGGCGGGAAAATAAGGAAAATTCGCAGGATTATTAAAATTTATCACGAAATAAGTAAAAGTTTAGCGAATAATCGTTTGAAATAATAAAACGTTTTCTATATGATAAAGGTAAAGGTTAGTAAAAAAGTAGGTGAATTTATGACAGTAACATTTTATTCATATCCAAAGTGTGGCACATGTCAAAAAGCAAAGAAATGGTTTGAGGCAAATGATGTAGCATATGAGATGATTCATATTGTTGAAAATCCACCATCAAAAGAAGATTTACGTAATTTACATGAAAAAAGTGAATTACCATTAAAAAAATTCTTTAATACAAGTGGAATGCGTTACCGTGAACTTGGTCTGAAAGATAAGTTGAAAGATGCAAGCGAAGACGAAATGTACGAGCTTTTAGCATCTGATGGCATGTTGATTAAACGTCCAATTGTAACAAATGGAACGAATGTAACACTTGGTTTTAACGAAGAGCAGTTTGAAAGTGTGTGGAAAAAGTACCAATAAGGTATTTTTACATAATTAATACATTCACTGGAGGTACAGTCATGAGCATTCCAAATAATTTACGTTACTCTGAAGAACACGAATGGGTAAAAACTGAAGGTAATGAAGTTGTTATCGGTATTACTCACTTTGCACAAGGTGAGCTAGGCGATATCGTATTCGTTGAACTTCCTGAAGTAGGTGCAACAATTGAAGCTGACGAGCCATTCGGAAGCGTAGAATCTGTTAAAACAGTTTCTGAGTTATACGCACCTGTAAGCGGTAAAGTTGTAGCAGTAAACGAAGAATTAAGTGACCAACCAGAACTTGTTAACGAATCTCCATACGAGGGTGCATGGATGGTTAAAGTTGAACTTTCTGATGCAAGCCAAGTTGAAAAGTTATTAACTGCTGAAAAATATGCAGAAATGACAAACCAAGACTAATTATAGTCGACTAAAGGACAGCCTTTGTGCTGTCCTTTTTTTATTTTATGTAAAATAATGAACGTAAAATCATATACTAATTATCGTGTAGGAGAACGTTTTTGGAAAAACTTTTCGTTTAAGTTTTATGCAGTTCTAGCTGCTTGCGCTTTTCTTTATTGTCCAGCTCCAGCGGCTAGATTGTTTGGTGGTTTCGCCAAGGCAAAAAGCGTCTTCTGTGCGAAAGAACCTTAGCCAACAGGGCTAAACAGTCGGTTCCGCTTTTCTTTTGCAAAAATAAACAGGAAACAACATGAAAATAACGAATATACTATATACTAAGTTAAAGGTTGTATAGTATATGGTGATCGGGTGATGACATATGATTTATGTAGAAAAAGTCATTATTGTAGAAGGTACATCAGATAGAAGAAAGATTGAATCTATTATTCGTGAACCGGTGGAAATTGTTTGTACAAATGGTACAATTGGTTTGTCGAAAATGGATGAGCTCGTTGATCAGTTTTTTGATAAGGAAGTGTATGTGCTAGTGGATGCTGATGATGCTGGAGAAAAGTTAAGGAAACAATTTCGAAAAGAATTTCCGCAAGCAGAGCATATTTATATTGATCGCTCGTACCGAGAAGTGGCAACTGCGCCATCTTCACACTTAGCAAATGTATTATGGGGAGCTGACATTGACGTTTATACAGAATATTTACGGTAAGGAATGATAGAAGTGATTGACTGGACAGGAGCCGAAGCTACAGCCTTAATAGAGAACGAAGAAAAAACAGTGCTATATGTATATACTCCAATGTGTGGAACATGCCAATTAGCAAAAAAGATGTTAACGGTTGTTGAGATGACAATTGAGGATCTGAAAATTGGGATGTTAGATTTAAATTATGCTCCGCATTTAGCGAAAGAGTATGGAATCGAAAGTGTACCGTGTTTACTTGTTTTTGAAAATGGGACACTCATGAAGAAGATATATGCATTTCATTCGGTTGAATATTTATATACAGAATTAAAGTAGGCGGCAAAGTTTTTGCCGCCTCGACATATTTCTTGGGAAATATGTCGAGATGCAGGGTGATTACAGTATTTGTCGAGCGAAAGTAACAGGATTGCTCTTTAGTGAGAGGGAATGATATGTGTAATAGAAAGTGATATGAAGGATGTGATTTAGGGTGAAATTATATTCTTTGCTGCAATCATTTGTAAATTACGCTAATGGTCAATATCATTTAGAGCCGCTTTTAAGACAAGGAGAGAAAACTGTTAATTTCCGCTTTGGAGATGAAAGTTGTTCGTTACAAATTTCAAGAGATTATATAGAGCTGCTACATGAGGAAAGAGGAACGGAGCAGATCGTTTGTGTAGATGAGGAAGATATAAAACAATTGGTGAACGGCAATGTACGATTGCAAATGCTAATGAATGATGGACGTGTGCAATATTCGGGAACGTATCGAACGATGCTATTAGTTGAATCGATGTTTCATATATGTAAACCAATGTCAGTAGGTGCTTAAAATTCTGAAGTTTCATTTTTTGCGAAAATTTCTGTTGACATGGTGTGTGGATATTGATACAATTCAATTCATAAAATATAGACAATTTCATAAATTACAAATCAGACAAAAATGTAATCTGATTTCTCTTATCAAGAGAGGTGGAGGGACTGTGCCCTGTGAAGCCCGGCAACCGTCAACTTATGTTGAAATGGTGCCAATTCCTGCAAAGCAAATGCTTTGAGAGATGAGAGAGAGGGATAATGTTGTTATATACGCATATAAACCTTTCTGCTTCTCTAAAGCGGAAAGGTTTTTTTGTTGTTTGAATGTGGAGGACATTCAAATAATAAAAGTAATGATAATGGTGGATTACACGCATCAAAAATAAAAAATTGCGGAGTATGTCCAAACAAAAAGGGGTGAACATCATGATTTTATTAGAAAATGTAAAGAAAATATATAAAGCAAAAAGCGGTGATGTCACTGCTGTAGATAATGCCAATTTAAAAATAGATAAAGGTGAAATATTTGGTGTTATCGGATATAGTGGTGCTGGAAAAAGTTCTTTAATTAGATTATTCAATCAGCTAGAGAAACCAACTTCTGGCCAAATTACAATTGCAAATCGTGTCATTTCAGCAATTACAGGAAGCGAACTTCGTAAGGCAAGGCAAGAAATCGGAATGATTTTTCAGCACTTCAACTTACTTTGGTCACGAACTGTACGTGAAAATATCGAGTTCCCACTTGAAATTGCAGGTGTCGATAAGGCGGCGAGAAGAAAACGTGTTGATGAATTAATTCATCTTGTTGGTTTAGAAGGAAGAGGAGACGCGTATCCATCCCAGCTAAGCGGAGGACAAAAGCAACGCGTTGGGATTGCAAGAGCATTAGCTAACAATCCAAAAGTACTTTTATGTGATGAAGCAACGTCAGCTCTTGATCCAGAAACGACAGATCAAATTCTAGATTTATTATTAGATATTAATAAGCGTCTCGGTTTAACAATTGTACTCATTACACACGAGATGCACGTAATTCGAAAGATTTGTAATCGTGTTGCGGTAATGGAGAAAGGAAAGATTGTAGAAACAGGTCCAGTACTTGATGTGTTCCGTAATCCGCAGAAAGACATTACGAAACGATTTGTACAGCAGTTAACGGATTCTGAAGATACAAATGAAACGATTGAAAGTTTAATTGAAAAGTATCCAGATGGAAAAGTAATTCGTTTGCAGTTTATCGGTGAGGCTGTAGAAAGACCAGTGCTTCAAAGATTAATGCAGCGCAGTGATATAGAAGTTAGCATTTTGCAAGGAAATATCGCACAAACGAATAACGGCTCTTACGGTAGTTTAGTTGTTCATTTAAATGGTGAGGAAACAGCGATTCAGCAAGCAATAGAGGGAATACATCAAGATCAAGTAGAGCTAGAGGTGATTGCACATGGATAAGTTACTCACAAACGTTGATTGGAATCAAATGTTAGAAGCAACTGGTGAAACGTTATATATGACGGCAATCGCAGCTCTTGCCACATTTGTTTTAGGACTCATTTTAGGATTGTTACTCTTTATGACAGCGAAAGATAATTTATGGGAAAACAAAGCGGTTAACACGGCGATTGGAGCGTTCGTAAACATTTTTCGCTCGATACCGTTCATTATTTTAATCATTTTATTAATCCCATTCACAAAGATTCTACTTGGAACAATTCTTGGAGCGAGTGCTGCACTTCCAGCTTTAATTATTGGAGCGGCACCGTTTTACGCGAGAATGGTTGAAATTGCCCTTCGTGAAATTGATAAAGGTGTAATTGAAGCTTCAAAAGCAATGGGAGCAAAAACAAGCACAATTATTTTGAAAGTGCTAATTCCAGAATCGTTACCAGCATTAGTGTCTGGTATTACAGTTACGACAATTGCTTTAGTAGGCTATACAGCAATGGCGGGAGTTGTTGGTGCTGGTGGCCTTGGAACACTTGCTTATTTAGAGGGGTTCCAACGAGGAAATAACGACGTAACAATCGTTGCGACAATTTGTGTATTACTAGTTGTATTTTTCATTCAGTGGATTGGTGATCGTGTAACGACTCGAATAGATAAAAGATAATAAAAAACGGGAGGATGTTTCAAATGAAAAAATTATTACTTACAGCACTTATTTCAACTTCTATTTTGGGGTTAGCTGCTTGTGGCGGGAAAGATAAAGATGAAAAAAAACTAGTTGTGGGGGCGTCTAACGTACCGCACGCTGAAATTTTAGAAAAGGCAAAACCGTTACTTGAGAAAAAAGGAATTGAATTAGAGGTGAAAAAATTCCAAGATTACGTATTGCCAAATAAATCGTTAGCGGATAAGGATTTAGATGCAAACTACTTCCAGCACATTCCGTATTTAGAAAAAGAAATTAAAGATAAAAAATATGATTTTGAAGTAGCAGGAAAAATTCATTTAGAACCGATTGGTGTATATTCTCAAAAATATAAGAGCTTAAAAGAGCTTCCAGACGGTGCAACAATTATTATGAGTAATTCTGTTGCTGACCATGGACGTGGTTTAGCAATTTTACAAAAAGAGGGTATTTTAAAAATTAAAGACGGAGTAGATCCAGTTAAAGCAACTCCAAAAGATATTGCAGATAATCCGAAAAACTTAAAATTCAAAACGGATATCGAGCCTGGTTTATTACCACAAGTGTATAACAATAAAGAAGGCGACGCTGTTTTAATTAACTCGAACTATGCAATTGATGCGAAGTTAAATCCAGAAAAAGATGCAATTGCCATTGAAGGAAATGATTCACCGTACGCAAACGTAGTAGCTGTTCGTAAAGGCGATAAAGATAAGAAAGAGATTAAAGCTCTTGTAGAAGTATTACACTCTAAAGAAATTGAAGACTTTATTAATAAAGAATATAAAGGGGCAGTTGTTCCTGTAAAAGAATAATTGCTGTGGAAGGGTTGGTGTATGCCGGCCCTTTTTATAACTACATAATTATACAGGAGAAGGGGACATCATATGAAAAAGATTCTATTGTCAGTTGTTACAGCGCTGTCTGTATTTACATTAGCTGCTTGCGGAGGGAAAGAGGAAAATAAGCTTGTCGTTGGAGCTTCTAACGTGCCGCACGCTGTTATTTTAGAAAAAGCACAGCCAATATTAGAGAAAAAAGGTATTAAATTAGAAATTAAAAAATTCCAAGACTATGTGTTACCGAATAAAGCGTTGGCGGATAAAGAAATTGATGCAAACTATTTCCAGCACATTCCGTATTTAGATAAAGAAATTCAAGAAAAAGGATATAAAATTGTAAACGCAGGAAAAATTCATTTAGAGCCAATGGGCATTTATTCTATGAAATATAAAAGCTTAAAAGACTTACCAGATGGCGGAACCGTGATTATGAGTAATAACGTAGCGGAGCGTGGCCGTATGTTAGCGTTATTACAAAAAGGCGGCGTTATTAAATTAAAAGACGGTGTAGATGTTGTTAAGGCGACAGTAAAAGATGTTGTAGAAAATCCGAAAAACTTAAAATTTAAAACAGATGTAGAACCTGGACTTTCACCAAAGTTATATGAAAATAATGAAGGTGATGCTTTATTCATTAATTCAAACTACGCAATTGATGCAAAATTAAATCCAACAAAGGATGCAATTGCGATTGAAGGATCAGACTCTCCATACGCAAATATTATTGCAGTTCGTAAAGGTGACGAGAAGAAAAAAGAAATTAAAGAGCTAGTAGAAGTACTGCACTCAAAAGAAATTCAAGATTTTATTAATAAAGAATATAAAGGTGCTGTACTGCCAGTAAGTGAATAAATATGAAGGAAAGGACTGGTAATTTTCCAGTCCTTTTTTCTTTATATAAATAAGAAGAAAGGTGTATCATAGAAAGGTGAAAAGGAAATACTTATATACATTTGTGAAAAAATTGTTACTTTTTTTCGTCGTTTGCGATATCATTTTATTTGATATAAAATTAGAATGAGAATAAAATGAGAATATGAACGTTTTAGGAATTTTTAAAATGTATATATAGGATTAATGGAGGTATTGAGATGGCTGGTTCTACATTAACGGTTAAAGACTTACACGTATCAATTGACGGCAAAGAAATTTTAAAAGGTGTAAACCTTGAAGTAAAAGGTGGAGAAATCCACGCAATTATGGGACCTAACGGAACAGGTAAATCAACTTTATCTTCTGCAATTATGGGTCACCCAAAGTATGAAGTAACAGAAGGTAGCATCATCATTGACGGTGAAGATGTATTAGAAATGGAAGTAGACGAGCGCGCACAAGCAGGTCTATTCTTAGCAATGCAATATCCAAGTGAAATTAGCGGAGTTACAAACGCTGACTTCTTACGTTCTGCAATTAATGCACGTCGTGAAGAAGGCGATGAAATTTCTCTTATGAAATTTATCCGTACATTAGATAAAAACATGGAATTCCTAGAAATGGATCCAGAAATGGCACAACGTTACTTAAACGAAGGTTTCTCTGGTGGAGAGAAAAAACGTAACGAAATTCTTCAATTAATGATGATTGAGCCAAAAATCGCAATCTTAGATGAAATCGACTCTGGTCTTGATATCGATGCATTAAAAGTTGTATCTAAAGGTATTAACCAAATGCGCGGTGAAGAGTTCGGTTGCCTAATGATTACGCATTACCAACGTTTATTAAACTACATCACTCCAGACTTCGTTCACGTTATGATGAACGGTCGTATCGTTAAATCTGGTGGCCCTGAGCTTGCACAACGTCTAGAAGCTGAAGGTTATGACTGGATTAAAAAAGAATTAGGTATTGAAGACGAAACAACAGAGCAAGAAGCGTAAGAGAGGAGCATAAACATGACAATCGGTACATTACCTTTCGATCAAGAAACAATCCGTCAACGCGCAAGCGAAGTAAACGAAGCTGCTTGGTTGACTGAGTTCCGCTTACAAGCTCTTGCACAAGCAACTGAACTTCCAATGCCAACGCCTGATAAAACGAAAATTGAAAAATGGGACTTTATCGGAAAAGGCGACGCTGCTAAGCAAGAGCCTGTAAGTTCTTTAACAGAGCTTCCAGAAGCAGTGAAAAACTTAATCGATGAAAATAACAGCGTATTAGTGCAACGTACTGGTACAACTGCGTTCGTTTCTTTAGCAGACGAAGCAAAAGAAAAAGGTGTTATTTTCACAGATATCGTAACAGCTGCAACTGAGCATGCTGAACTATTACAAAAGTATTTAATGAAAGATGGCGTGAAAGTAGACGAGCATCGTCTAACTGCACTTCATGCTGCATTAATCAACGGCGGTGCATTCGTATATGTTCCGAAAAACGTTGTTCTTGAAACTCCACTTCAAGCTGTATTCTTAGTAGACGGCGAAGAAGCTAACGTATATAACCACGTATTATTCGTAGCTGATGCGAACAGTACTGCAACTTATGTAGAAAACTACGTTGCAAATGAAAATGCTAAAGGTATTGCAAATATCGTAGCAGAAGTAATCGTGGAACAAGGCGCACAAGTGAAATTCGGTGCGGTGGATCTATTAGCAAAAGACGTAACAACTTACGTTAACCGCCGCGGCGTTGTAGGACGCGACGGCCGTATTGATTGGGCTCTAGGCCTTATGAATGACGGAAACACAATTTCAGAGAACGTTACGAACTTAATGGGCGACGGTTCATATGCTGATACGA
This sequence comes from Bacillus sp. MN7755, assembly GCF_054771475.1. Taxonomy (NCBI): domain Bacteria; kingdom Bacillati; phylum Bacillota; class Bacilli; order Caryophanales; family Bacillaceae; genus Bacillus; species Bacillus sp. MN7755. Next base: position 72,834 of record NZ_BTRL01000001.1, on the reverse strand, counting down.
AAACAGTAACAATTGGCCGTGGTAACCAAACACAAAACTTTACAACTAAAGTTGTTCACTTCGGTAAACACTCTGAAGGTTGGATTTTAAAACACGGTGTACAAAAAGATAGTGCAACATCTATCTTTAACGGAATTGGTAAGATTGAACACGGTGCATCTAAATCAAATGCACAACAATCTTCTCGCGTTCTTATGTTAGATGAAAAAGCTCGCGGTGATGCAAACCCAATTCTTTTAATCGACGAAGATGATGTAATGGCAGGTCACGCAGCTTCAGTAGGCCGCGTAGATCCATACCAACTATACTACTTGATGAGCCGTGGTATTCCAAAACGCGAAGCAGAACGTTTAGTCATCCATGGATTCTTAGCACCTGTAGTTAATGAGCTTCCAATTGAAGGAGTAAAGGCACAGCTTGTTGAGGTAATTGAAAGGAAAGTTCGCTAATGAATATTCATGAAATACGCAAACAGTTTCCAATTCTTGATCAAAAAGTGAACGGCAAACAACTTGTTTATTTCGATAGTGCAGCAACTTCTCAAAAACCAATTCAAGTCATTGAAACGTTAGAACGTTACTATAAAGAATATAACTCTAACGTGCATCGCGGTGTTCATACGCTCGGTACGAAAGCTACCGACGCGTATGAAGGTGCACGCGAGAAAGTTCGCAAGTTTATTAACGCGAAATCAATGGAAGAGATTATTTTCACGCGCGGAACGACAACTGCATTAAATACAGTAGCGGCTAGCTATGGTCTTGAAAATGTAAAAGAAGGCGATGAAATCGTTATTTCTTACATGGAGCATCATAGTAACATCATTCCGTGGCAACAAGTTGCGAAGAAAACTGGTGCAACGTTAAAATACCTTCCGCTTCAACCAGACGGTACAATTTCTTTAGAAGATGTTCGTCAAACAGTTACACCGAATACAAAAATCGTTTCTATTATGCAAGTATCAAACGTACTTGGAACGATTAACCCTGTAAAAGAAATCGGAGCAATCGCACACGAAAACGGTGCAATTATGGTCGTTGATGGTGCACAAAGTACACCTCATATGAAAGTAGATGTACAAGATTTAAACTGTGATTTCTACGCATTATCTGCTCATAAGATGTGCGGACCTACAGGTATCGGCGTATTATATGGTAAGAAAGAATTGCTGAACAATATGGAGCCAATTGAATTTGGCGGTGAAATGATTGATTTCGTAGATTTACAAGAATCTACTTGGAAAGAGCTTCCGTGGAAGTTTGAAGCAGGTACACCGATTATCGGTAATGCAATCGGACTTGGTGCGGCAATTGATTTCCTAGAAGAAATCGGTCTTGATAATATTGAAAAGCATGAGCATGAATTAGCGCAATACGCTTTAGAAAGACTATCAGAAGTAGAAGGCGTTACAATTTATGGTCCAAAGCATCGCGCTGGTCTTGTTACATTTAATATTGAAGACGTACATCCTCATGATGTAGCGACTGTATTAGATGTAGAAGGTATTGCGGTTCGCGCAGGACACCACTGTGCACAACCGCTTATGAAGTGGCTGAAAGCTTCTTCAACAGCACGTGCGAGCTTCTATTTATATAATACAAAAGAAGAAATTGATACATTTGTTGAATCGCTAATCAAGACAAAGGAGTATTTCACAAATGTCATTTAATAATTTAGATACGTTATATCGTCAAGTTATTATGGATCATTACAAAAATCCTCGTAACCATGGCGTGTTAGAAGATAGTGTTACCGTTAACTTGAACAATCCAACTTGCGGCGATCGTATTCAACTTACGATGAAAGTAGAAGAAGGTATTGTACAAGAGGCGAAGTTTGAAGGAGAAGGATGTTCTATCTCAATGTCTTCAGCTTCAATGATGACACAAGCAGTAAAAGGTAAGAAAATTGAAGAGGCACTTCAGCTTTCTAAAATTTTCTCTGACATGATGCTAGGAAAAGAGTACGATGACAGCATCGATTTAGGAGATATTGAAGCATTACAAGGCGTATGCAAGTTCCCTGCACGTATTAAATGTGCAACATTAGCGTGGAAAGCGTTAGAAAAGGGCTTAAACGAAGATAAGTAATGTTAAAGGTTCCTAAAAACGAGGTTATCTAAGGAGGGACACACCAACATGGCGAAGCAACTGCCAGATATCGGCGATTATAAATATGGTTTCAAAGACAAAGACGTTTCGATTTTCCGTGCTGGACGCGGTTTAACAAAAGAGATCGTTGAAGAGATTTCACGTATGAAAGAAGAACCACAGTGGATGTTAGACTTCCGTTTAAAATCACTGGATAAGTTCTATGAAATGCCAATGCCACAATGGGGCGGCGACTTAAACGACTTAGATTTCGATGAAATTACGTACTACGTAAAACCATCTGAGAAATCTGAGAAGTCTTGGGATGAAGTACCTGATGAAATTAAAGCAACATTTGATAAATTAGGTATTCCAGAAGCTGAGCAAAAATATTTAGCTGGTGTATCTGCACAGTACGAATCTGAAGTTGTATACCACAACATGAAAGAAGACCTAGAAGCTCTAGGAATCGTCTTCAAAGATACAGATAGCGCATTAAAAGAGAACGAAGATATTTTCCGTGAGCATTTCGGAAAAGTAATCCCACCAACAGACAACAAATTCTCTGCATTAAACTCTGCAGTTTGGTCTGGTGGATCATTCATCTACGTTCCAAAAGGTATTAAAGTTGATACACCACTTCAAGCGTATTTCCGTATTAACTCTGAAAATATGGGACAATTCGAGCGTACGCTTATCATCGTAGACGAAGGCGCACATGTACACTACGTAGAAGGTTGTACAGCACCTGTTTACACGACTAACTCACTTCACAGTGCGGTAGTAGAAATCATCATTAAGAAAGATGCATATTGCCGTTATACAACAATCCAAAACTGGGCAAACAACGTATACAACCTAGTTACAAAACGTGCGGTTTGTGAAGAAAACGCAACGATGGAATGGATTGACGGTAACATCGGATCTAAATTAACGATGAAATACCCAGCAGTTATTTTAAAAGGCGAAGGCGCTCGTGGTTTAACATTATCTATCGCGATTGCTGGTAAAGGCCAACACCAAGATGCTGGTGCGAAAATGATTCACTTAGCACCAAACACATCTTCAACAATCGTTTCTAAATCGATTGCGAAGCATGGTGGTAAAGTAACTTACCGTGGTATCGTACACTTCGGACCAAAAGCGAAAAACTCTCGCTCTAACATCGAGTGTGACACGTTAATCATGGATAACCAATCTACATCTGATACAATTCCTTACAACGAAATCAAAAACGATTACGTTTCACTTGAGCATGAAGCGAAAGTATCGAAAGTATCAGAAGAACAATTATTCTACCTAATGAGCCGCGGTATTTCTGAGCAAGAAGCTACAGAAATGATCGTAATGGGCTTCATCGAGCCATTCACTCGCGAACTTCCAATGGAATACGCAGTTGAAATGAACCGCCTAATCAAGTTTGAGATGGAAGGTTCTATCGGTTAATATTTAAAGTGGAAGCGCCCTGCTGTGCAGGGCGCTTTTTTATGTTGTGTTGGGGGGAGTCAGGATACCCAAGGGGGTTTCCAACTGAATATATCAGCGATTTTTCAAATATATCGACCACAAATCAGAATATATCAGCGATTATTTCAATATATCGACGATTCGACAAGGAATATCGAATTATCAACAAATTACGACAGGGAGAACAGACTGTATACCCTGAACCTAAATCGTATCCACCTTATCCACAGATTTAACACGTTCCCAAATATACTTTATCCCAACAAAAGAACCATACCCAATTAAAGCACCTAGCATATTCAGTATGATGTCATCAATATCGAAAACACCAGTAAAAGTAAGGAGTTGTAACGATTCAATTAATAAAATAAATTTAATGAAAATTTTTGATGCCATTTTTACATTGTTTATTTGTTTAAATAATAAAGGTAGCAGGAAGCCGAATGGAATGAATATGATGACGTTTCCTAATGTATTCATAAGTACGATGTCTATATTATAAGGATCTAGTAAATGAGTAGGGTCAAAGCCGCTTAAATATTTGATTGTACTTTTAAGCGGAACTAAGTTTATTAATCCACCATGTATAAAGTGCCAGTCGCCTGTTTCAAAGTAATACTTCAGATTACCAAAGTAAAAGGCTGGTCTCCCGAGCAATAGTTTAAATAATAAAACAAACGAATACGGTAAAAATAATCCCCAGCCAATCCACTGTACATATTTTTGCGTAGAGGATTGCATCGCTTTTTCAATTTCAGTTCCTAAAGTAGAGGCTTCTCCAAAATTTTGAATGGCTAATGTAGTAGCTTCTTCTTCAGATTTTCCTTGATCGAGAAATTCTTGTTTTAAACTTGTAAGATGATCGTAAATTTCGAAGTATAGTTCGTCTCTATCAGATTGCGATAGGTTTGTTTTTTGAACAATACTCTTTATGTATTCTTCAATCGTCATTAATTTAAAGCTCCTTTCTGACAAGTTTTAATAAGAGCTGTAACTGAATCCCATGCTGTTAATTTTTCTTCTAATATCTTTTTTCCGTTTATGGTAATGCGATAAAATTTTCGTTTCATACCAGTTTCAGATTCACCCCAGTAGGAATTGATTAAATCCTTTTGTTCCAGACGTTTGAGTGCTGGATAGAGTGTACCTTGGCTCATTGTGTATAAATCATTGCTGTTTTCTTTTAGCTTTTGAATAATTTCATATCCGTACGTATCGTGCTGTTTAATGATGGAGAGAAGTAAAATATCGATACTTCCTTTTAATACCTCTTTATCCATTTTATGGTTCACCACCTTATGATGAAATTGTAACACGACATATGTCGTATTACAAGGTATATGTGCATGGGTATACCCTAGCTAGTATACATTGAAATATATCAGCGATTTTTCAAATATATCGATCACAACTCGGAATATATCAACGATTATTTCAATATATCGACGATTTGACAAGGGATATCGACTTATCAACAAATTACGACAAAAGAAATTCTTCATATACCCCTCACCATTTTATATGAAAAGAGACCGACTGGAAGTAAGGCAAAGATACTGACAAATCCACTGGTGAATCCAATTGAAAAACGCCCTACGAACCTTTTGTTAAACTTTTGACAAATCCACTGGTGAATCCAATTAAAAAACGACCTACGAGCCTTTTGTTAAACTTTTTGACAAATCCAACACTGCCCAAATCCCACACTACCTGAATCCCACACAACACCATCTAAAATCCTTTCACACCAATTAGAAAAAGCAAAAGTTTTTCATATTAAAAAGGGCAATCTTTTGCTTTTTCTCACAATGCGAGTACAATGTAAAATAGCAAGAAAAGACGAAAAGTATTTACAGGATTATTGCGTACGTGTAGCGTAAATGGCAGTAAGGAACTGAGAGGAGGTTTTTTCTCTGAATATAAATAAAGAAACAATCATCCACCTTTATCATACAAACGATATACATAGTCATTTTGAAAATTGGCCGCAAATTTCTCGGTTTGTACAAGGAGAGAAAAAGCGTAGACAGGAAGCGGGAGAGACTGTTTTAACTGTTGATATCGGCGATCATGTGGATCGTTTTCATAGTATTTCGGAAGCGACGAATGGACTTGGCAATACGAAGCTTTTAAATGAGGCGTTATATGATTATGTAACGATCGGAAATAATGAAGGAATTACGTTAGCGAAGGAGCATTTGAATCGTCTATATGATGATGCTGGATTTGAGGTGCTCGTTGCGAATTTATTTGAAAAAGAAGGTGTACGTCCAGAGTGGGCAAAGCCTTATAAATTACATACAACGACAGATGGGATTACGATTGCCTTGATCGGGTTAACGGTTGCGTATCCAGAGTTTTATCAAATGTTAGATTGGCATATTGAAGATCCAATTAAGCATTTAGAGTCTATTTTAGAAGAAGTGCGAGATGAGGCTCATATTACGGTTGTCCTGTCTCACCTTGGAAAAAGTATGGATGAGTATATGGCAGAGCATTATGATATAGATGTGATTTTAGGGGCACATACGCATCATTTATTTGAGCGTGGTGTTCTTATGAATAATACGTTACTTTGTTGTTGTGAAAAGTGGGGACGTTACGTTGGGCACGTTCAGCTTACTGTGGATAAACAGACGAAGAAGCTGTTGAAAAAAGACGGTAGAGCGATTAAGACAGAACGTTTAGGAGCTTATAGTAAGCCGTTATCCACAATTGAAATGCTGCAGGAAGAAAGTAAACATATTATGGAAGAGCCTGTCGTTCATTTAAAGGAATCATTACCGGTTGATTGGTTTCATGAGACATCATTTTCGCACATGTTAGCAAATGCGCTGAAAACGTGGTGCGGTGCAGAGATTGGAATGGTGAACGCTGGTGTACTTCTTGAAGGGTTAGAAGAAGGTGTTGTAACGCGCGGAGATATTCACAGAATTTGTCCACATCCAATTAATCCATGTTTATTAAAAGTGCCCGGGAAAACGTTAAGGGAAGTTATTTTGAAAGCACGTCGCCCGAATATGGAGAACCTTGAGGTAAAAGGATTTGGATTTCGCGGAAAAGTGATGGGGAAAATGATTTACGCTGGTGTAGAAGTCATTCCAGATAAGATTCCTGGGAATAAAATTTTACTCGAAGATGTATTAATTAACGGGGAATCGCTGGAATTAGATCGTATATATACAGTAGGAACGATTGATATGTTTACATTTGGCTACTTATACCCAGAGCTATCCACACTTTCTGACAAACAATATTATATGCCAGAACTACTTAGAGATGTGTTAACAGACATGTTAATAACTCATACATCTTCTGTCAAACTATAGGCTAGTTAACTTGTAACACTCATTTTTCTCTTGTCATACAGATAAGAAAGAGAGGAGTGTGAACTATGGTTAATGTGGAGCCAATTATAATCGATAATTATACGTTTATTGCGGTTAGCGTCAAACTTCCAAAGACAAATTTGCTAGCTGTAATGAGCGATAAAGGATATATTATGTGCGGTGCATTAGATGTAGGTCTTTTAAATGAGAAGTTAGGGGATCGAGGTATTATTGCTGGCCGTGCGGTTGGTGTAAGAACGATTGAACAACTTCTTGAAGCACCGCTAGAATCAGTAACGATTGAAGCCGAAGTTTTAGGTATTACGGCTGGCACAATCGGAAAAGAAGCGTTATTAAAAATGAGATAAGCATATATCGTCCCTCCTTCTTGCATAGAAATGATATAAGAAGGAGGTTTTTTTATGAGTATATTTCGTTCGAAAAATTCGCGGTTTCGAAGGGGACCTATTTCCTTTCGCCACATACTGCTTATGTCGTTTATTCTTTTTGCCATATTACTCGTGCAAGGATTATGGATTGTGAATAGTAGCATTCAGCCGACATTAATTAAATATGGGGAAGTAGAGACGCATAAAATGGCGACAGCGGTTATGACGAAGGCAGTAAAAGATAGAATTAATGAAGGGTTCGATGTCGATTCATTAATGAAAGTACAAAATGATAAAAACGGGAAAGTATCCACAATTAATTTAAATACAAAGCAAGTAAATGAAATCGTAACGTCAACGACCACATACATAGAAAAATATTTACAGCAAGTAGAACAAGGAAATTTGAAGGAGCTAGGTATTTCTGAAAAAAATGGGGCAACGATGTCAGTGCCTTTTGGTCGTGTAACGGATAATGCGCTTCTTGGAAATATAGGACCCGATATTCCAATTGATTTCACGACGATTGGTCATGTGAATACGGATATTAAACAAAAAATTGAACCGCACGGGATCAATACGACAGCGATTCAAATTATTATGGAGATGGAAGTAACGTTGCAAGTCATTATTCCATTTCATACGAAAGAAATAAAAGTAAAACAAGATGTTCCGATTGCAACGCGCATTGTTCAAGGGGAAGTGCCTACTTACTATGGAAGCGGGAGTATTGCTGTACCTGATAAAAAGAAAAAGGATAGTTAGCAGCATCAGTACATAAAAAATAACCGTAGCAATGTGCTACGGTTATCGTTTTGTATTCGCGCGTTCTTTTCGTTCCCACAGACTTAAATGCATGTATGGATCGAAAGCCCATTCTGTATAACCATTGTCTTTATACATGCCGAAATGTAGGTGGGGCGGGAATTTTCCAGCTGTGCCGGGAGGGCCGTAACCGGTGCTACCAACAAATCCGATTACTTTCCCGGGCTCGACAATTTGTCCAAGCTGTATTTCTTTTGAGAACCCGCCTAAATGAGCGTAATAATGGTAATTATTATGAAGGTCACGAATGCCGATGCGCCATCCCCCAAGGCGGTTCCAGCCCTTTGTTTCAATAATGCCATAGCAAGTGGATCTTACTGGTACGCCATAGCCTGCAAAAATATCGGTTCCTTCATGAACTCTTCTTCCCCCAAAACTTCTTCCAGCGCCGAAAGTACTACGGTAGCTATGGTCACTACGAATCGGAAGGGGAAAAGCATTTCCTTCTAAATTAATACGTCCATAATGTTTATAAATTTGGGCGTACTCGGTAATTAAATCAACTGTTTTCGCACGTCTATAATATTCCCAAAGCATAATGTTAATACGTTCTTCTGACGTTCCTTGTTTCTTTAAAACCGTTGCTGCTGTATGCAGAAGGTCACGGTCGTTATTTGCATTTGCAAATCCATCTTTGTCCCCATCTAAACCGATTCCGCCAAATAGAGAAATTGTATGGGGAAGGGTATCGTTACCATTAACAGGTCCAGCCCATATTTCTGGTTTGAAATAAAGGGAAATGATGGCATCTGGTTTTTTCGGAATATCTTTTCTTACGCTCCGTATATTTCTTTCATATTGATCCATTGCAGCTAAGTAATACCACGGAATGCCTGAAGATTGCTCGGTTTCTTTATATAGTGCCATGCGCTTTTCGTATATGCTTTGCTGATTATCTTCACCGTAAGCGATGTTTTGGTGGAGAAGAAAGCAAATCGAAAGCAAAAGAGAAATTTTTCGAAGCATGAAATAGACTCCTTTCACAACATCACTCTTTTTAGTGTGGGATATACGGAGTATTTCATTATAGGGAACGATTGGAAAAAATCTTAGAATCTTCATTTGAGCAAATCGCTTTCATACGTTAGAATAGATATGTTACATTGAAAGAAGCGAACACGGTAAACTATTTCATATTGTGCGGAGTTGATAACCATGACAAAACAAACAGAATATAAGCGCAAGCCCGAATGGTTGAAAATTAAGTTAAACACGAATGAAAACTATACAGGCTTAAAGAAAATGATGCGTTCTAAGAATCTTCATACAGTTTGTGAAGAAGCGAAATGTCCGAATATTCATGAATGCTGGGCTGTAAGAAAAACAGCAACATTTATGATTCTAGGTGCGGTTTGTACACGCGCTTGTCGTTTCTGTGCGGTTAAAACAGGCTTACCAACGGAGCTTGATTTACAAGAGCCAGAACGCGTAGCAGATTCTGTAGTACAAATGGGCTTAAAGCACGTTGTTATAACAGCGGTTGCACGTGATGATTTAAAAGACGGCGGAGCAGCTGTTTTTGCTGAAACAGTACGCGCTGTTCGTCGTAAAAATCCATTTACGTCAATCGAAGTATTACCATCTGATATGGGTGGAGTAGAAGAAAACTTAAAAATGTTAATGGATGCAAAACCAGATATTTTAAACCATAACATTGAAACAGTACGTCGATTATCTAACCGAGTTCGCGCTAGAGCAAAATATGACCGTTCATTAGAGTTTTTACGCCGAGCGAAAGAAATGCAGCCTGATATTCCAACTAAATCGAGCATTATGGTGGGCTTAGGTGAAACAAGAGAAGATTTAATTGAAGCAATGGATGACTTACGTGCAAACAATGTGGATATTTTAACTCTTGGACAATACCTACAACCATCTAAGAAGCATTTACCAGTTCTTAAATATTACCCACCAGCAGAATTTGCAGAGCTTAAAGAAATTGCACTTAGCAAAGGCTTTAGCCACTGTGAAGCTGGCCCACTTGTGCGTTCTTCTTACCATGCGGACGAGCAAGTTCGTTCTGCGAAAGAAAAAACAGCAGAAGCAAAATAATGAAAAAAGGGAGCTAACGATTAGCTCTCTTTTTGTTTGTACTCCAAAACAGTATTTGAACATGTTAATAAAATCTTTTTTAATTCCTCTGTGGATAATTCAATTGTAAATTCAGGTACACCAGGTGTAATTAAAACTTTATTGTAAGTATAGATAGCGCTATCCACAATAATTGTTACATTTTGTGAATACCCGAAAGGAGCTACACATCCTGGCGTACAGCCGGTCTCTTCCCTTAGTTCAATAGGAGAACAAAGAGATAAGCGTTCTCCTGTTATTTCTTTCATCTCTCCTCGGTTGAGCCTTGTGCCCTCTAGCGTGAAAAATACGTAATAATCTCCAGACTTTGATTTTAAAAATAAGCTTTTACTTGGAGTACCTTGTAAGCCAAGCCTTTCACGTACGATACGATCTGTTTCATAATCGAGTACTGGTTCGTGTTCAAACTTTTCATAAGAAGCATTTGTTTTATGTAGTAAAGCAAGTACATCTTCGTACATATGGAGTGATACCCCTTCCTATTGTTAGTACAGTTTCTTCTCGTGGCGTCAACTGAATGTGTTCGAAAGAGATATTACTTGGACGGTGCTTTCCATAATCGTTTTAGGGCACATTGTTCATCGATTGTAATTTCGTAAATATCAGGATTCGTTAAAGCTCTCCATTCATTAAAGCCAATCGTATGATCAAAGTGCTTTAAAATGAGCGTAAGTAAGTTTCCATGTGTAACGAGTAGCGTTGTAGTATGGGTTAATTTTAAAACGTCTTGGATAAGCGATATAGCACGGTCCGTTGCTTGTTTTGTTGACTCTCCGCCTGAAAAGGCAATATCTATATTTGTAAAAGTAGATTCTAGTTTTTGCATCCAATCGTCCATTGGAACGTCGCTTAATATGCGTTCCGTTAGTCGTTCATCTTCTTGGATAGACAAGTTAGCTTGGAGCGCATAGGGGCGAATAGAATCGATAGCTCGCACAAATGGGCTTGAAATAATATGATCTATTTGTGGTTGGTTTTCTAAGAGGAATGTAGCAAGGATGTTTGCTTGATTCTTTCCGTCAATTGTTAATTCAGCATCACGTTTTTGTCCAGTGGCTGAACAATGTCGTATTACAATAATTTTCTTCATAATTCATCCCCATCTTTCAAGTTGACGCTATATACTTCGACAAATGTGAAAAAATTCCTTTTTATTGGAAACGGCATAGTGATCTAAGCATGTGGAAAAGTAATGTGGATAATAAAAAATTGAGGTGCAATGATGAAAAAAATGATATGTATCGTATTCATGATTTGTTTTCTTACGCAATTGTCCACAACATATGCACAATCCAATCAAAAGTTAGATTATCCAAGCAATCGAAATAAGTCATTTGTGAGTGAGCGTGTGTTTTACGAACAATTAGATAAGAAAATTTATAAAGAATACAACAATGCAACATATAGTGTTCGAAAAAAAGTCTTATTTAAAGAAGTGCCCGATGAAGAATCTTCTTTCCGACAAAAAACAGCCGTGGGTTGTCGGAGTGAAGTGGTGCTTCAAGATTTTTTTGTTCACCCTGATCGCCAAGTTTATTTTTTCGCTTCCTTTTCTCAAAATGAAGTAGAAGAGTTACATAAGTACATTGTTATAGATGCAGAAACAAAAAGGGAGCTGCGAGCAGGTAAAAGTTATCATCATTGTGGTAATCCATACAAAAAATAACCCACCAATTGGTGGGTTATTTTTACTCCGGCACACTCATTAATTTCTCTTTCATTTTACGAATAAGAATGACAGCACCAATTGTGAAGAGAAGGGTAATTCCTTCTGCAACAAAAATGTTGATTGTTTTTGTTTGGTAAAGTGCCGCGAAAAAGTCTACAAATGCGTGGAATAATACAGCGTACACAAGGAAGATATATTTCTTCTGTTTTACTGCGTATAAGACAAGCATTGTAAAGGCAATTTGCAGCACGAGTGCCATAATTCTTTCGAAGCTACCAAGGAAGTATAAGTAGGCAGGTTGCTGAATTAACAAGTCCTGTAGGCGGCTTAGTTCTGGCATTTTTTCAACCATTTGAGCGAAGCTACCGCTGTTAATTGAATTCGCAAATATAAGTGCTTGGAATGCAGAGAATCCGCCAACTAAAATAGATTCTATCCCGCCGTGACCAATTCCGTAAGCAAAGCCATCTTTATATTCTTGATATTTTTTTAGTAAGAAGAAAAAGGCAACGAAGCGTCCTAATTCTTCAAAAATACCAGCAGTTAGTCCGCCATAAAGTGCGAAGACAAATGGATTTTCTAAAATTGGAGCGATTGCTGGATTACCACGCATAAATAGGTGGAATGGTGTTTCGAGAATTTGGGTAAATCCGATAAAGATAAGAACACCAACGCCAACCACTTTCCAATTAATATTATATTTTTTACGGAAATAAACGAGTACAATAATGGGGACCAGAATCGAGACAATGAGTTGAAAGATGATGCTGGTAATTACAGTATTTGAAACCATACTTTCACCGCTTTCTAATATATGTACATATCTATTATGCATGAAATATTTTATAAAGAAAATGAATTTACTTATTGACTCTAACGTTGCGTCATACTTTATCGTATGTACTAAGGGGGAGATACACATGACAATGAAGGTAAAAGAAGTAGCTAATTTGGTTGGAATTAGTGTGCGCACACTGCATCATTATGATGAAATTGGGTTGTTAACCCCAGATGAGACGTCAGAGTCTGGATATCGTCTGTATTCCAATGAAAATTTAGAGACATTGCAGCAAATTTTATTTTTTAAAGAGCTAGGCTTCCCTTTGAAAAAAATTAAAGAAATTATCATGAGTCCATCATTTGATCGTGAAGAAGCGCTACAGCTTCATAAGAAAATGCTTCTTGAAAAGCGTGCTAGATTAGATAAAGTGATTGCGACGATTGATAAAACAATTCAGCATACAAAAGGAGAGATTGAAATGACGAATAAAGAGAAATTTGAAGGCTTCGATTTCAGCCATAATCCGTACGAAGAAGAAGCGCGTGAAAGATGGGGAGACGCAGCTGTAGATAAAGCCAATGAATATGCGAAAGGTATGTCAAAAGATAATCAAGAAGAGTTTAATACTATTTACAGAAATTTAGCGGCGCTTAGACACGGCGCACCTGATTCTAAAGAGGCGCAGGAAGCAATTGGAGTATGGTACGATTACTTGCAAAACTTCGGTGAATACTCATTAGATGCTTTTAAGGGCCTCGGCCAAATGTACGTCGCTGATGAGCGCTTTACGAAAAATATCGATAAGTTTGGCGAAGGGTTAGCGCAGTTTATGTGTGATGCGATGGAGGTTTATGCAGATCGTAAGAAATAGTAAAAAAATAAAGAAGGTGGAGGTTTTCTCCACCTTCTTTATTTTTTTATCATATTATTTAAAGTTTGATTCTCTGTATTGTTCAAATGAGGATTTTTACTCATTTCACGCTTTAACATATCGAGGCTTTGCGTATATTCTGTATCATTTAATGCACCAGATTGAAGGCCTTGAATTTGAGAGATCAACTTTTGGTTTGTTGATACATATGCTTTATAATAGCGAGGGACGATGGACAAAGCAGTTTTATATACTTGATCTGCTACGAGTTTTGGATCTGTTGTGTTTGCACGGTATACAACAAATACTTCATCATCGGTAACGAGCGTAGCAGCATTTGCAACGTCGGGAAGTTTGACTGTCATGCTTGTAATCATTTCAGCGACTTTCTCGCGGTTAATGGCTCCTACTTGTTTGTTAGATACTTCATGTTTTTGTTTAGATGAATAGCCGACCCTTGTAAGCCGTGTATTTGTATTTTCCGTATGATACATGTCGTTTTTATTAGAAACAAGAACACGACTTCCTTCTTCACGTTCCATTTCGGCTTTGTTTGTTTGGCAGCCTGCAAATAAGGAAAGAGTGAGGAGAGAAAGTATAATTTGTTTTTTCACGATGTATCACCTCCTTCTCCATAGCATGCACTAATTTTCAATTTTTTGTATTTGAAATTGTTGGTTGGTATGCTTTGTGATACGATAAAAAGAAGAATGCTTAGAGAGGAAGTTAATGATGGAGCAAAAGCAAGAGCAAGAGATGCATGCTACGGTGAGCATTAATAATGTTCAGTACGAAGTAATTAAAAACTTTCGTGATGGTTTTAGTGAAGAAGCATTTAAAGAGCGTTATGCAGAAATTTTAAATAAATATGATTACATCGTTGGGGACTGGGGTTATGAGCAACTTAGATTGCGCGGTTTCTTTGATGATAGTAATCAACGTTCGACATATGATACGAAAATTAGTACTTTATCAGAGTATTTATACGAGTACTGTAACTTCGGTTGTGCACACTTCGTATTACGAAAAGTGAAGAAATAAAAAAATCCTCTTACGATTGTAAGAGGATTTTTTGCATATTCTCATTCACAAACAAATCGAAATAGAATCTCCTTCAGAAAGGAGTGTATTTGGTTTCATTTGTTGTCCGTTCAATTGAATATCCCCACTTTTAATTTTATCCACAATGAGTGTACGGCTCCAGTCGGAAATATATGTGGATAAGGCTTTATCGATTCGGTGGGAACCGAAAATGAGGTCTAATACGATTGTGATTTCGGCTATGCCGTTTTCTTTATGTTGCGTAATGGAAATGGTAGTAGTTTTTTCTATTTGATTTTCCTGCGTCATATCGACTGTTTCTACATGATCCGTAAAAGCTTTATAAATACGAAGTTTTTGATTCCACGTATGATCTTTCGGACATTTATAAATGGCAAAGCGGTATATATTTTTTCCATTGGCGTTATGCCTACGAATATTCGTGTCAGTAAATAGGGTAGTGTGTCTGCAATTTTTACAATACTTTTCGATTGCGTTTTGCTCGTTTTCATATAAACTCCAAGAAAGTTGTACTTTCTGCATTTCCTTCACCTCTTATAGTAGTGGTAAAGGAACGTAATACAGCTATTTGGATGTCTTGTAGTATGAAGACATGAGAAAAAGACAAAAATAAAAGGAGGTCCCCTTAGGAACCTCCGTAAACATCATACTACAGATGCGTTACGTTCCTTTGTAATGGGAATGGGCAGACTACTCCCTTGAAAAAGCACGGAGCTTTTTTGAGAGTAATGCTATCCAATTGCTGGTCCATTACAAAGTAGTTGTTGGCATACGTAGATAACGTCCTTTCTATCCAAATAGATTTATTCTTAATTATAACATAGAAGATTGAAAATTAAAAATACTTACGATGAAAAAACACCAGCTAAAATAGCTGGTGTTTGAGATAAATTATATAAGTTCAAATAAAAATGAGCGTAGTTCTTCTGCAATTTCTTCAGTCATAGAAAATGCGTGCTCTAAGTAGCCTGGTTCGTTTAAATCGTCAGGACCGATGATTGCAAATTTATTACTTTGCATATCAAGGACAATTGTTTTACCGTAATGACGATCAGAGTATAAAAGCGCTAAATCATGACGCTCATTTTCTCCCATAAAGCTAACGAAACGCGTTTTTGTAGCGACAGTATCGTCGTACAGAAAGAAACGTTCTTCCATACACATGGCTCCTTTATTAAATATCTAAGTTTAAGTGTGGCTTATGATCTAAATGGTGATGCGTTTTAATGAATCGTACTGTTCTTGTTTTGTAACGCATTACGATAGAGTATGTTTCAGCTAAATCTCCGCCTAGGAATTTCACGCCATCTAATAACTCACCAGCAGATACACCAGTTGCTGAGAAGATTGCATCATCACCAGATACTAAATCGTCTAACATAAGAAGTTGACGAGGGTCTTCTAATCCCATTTCACGACAACGAGCTTCTTCTTCTTCGTTCATTGGAACTAAGCGAGCTTGCATTTCACCTTCAAGGCATTTTAATGCTGCTGCAGAAATAACGCCTTCTGGAGCTCCGCCAATACCTACGAATAAGTCGATACCCGTTCCAGGTAGTGCTGTTGCGATTGAAGCACCAACATCACCATCACCAAATAATTTTACGCGTGCACCTTTAGCACGAACACGATCAATAATATCTTGATGACGTTCACGTTCTTGAACGATAACCGTTAGGTCACGAATCTTTTTATTGTTAGCTTCTGCTACAATTTCAATTGTTTTTTCAATTGGATCATCTAAGCTAATTTTACCAGCTGCTTTTGGACCAACCGCGATTTTTTCCATGTACATATCAGGAGCATGAAGAAGGTTTCCTTTATCTGCGATTGCGATAACTGCCATTGCATTTGCAAGACCTTTTGCAACGATGTTTGTACCTTCTAATGGATCAACGGCGATATCTACTTCTGGACCGTTACCTGTTCCTAGTTCTTCACCAATATATAACATCGGTGCTTCATCAAGTTCTCCTTCACCAATTACAACTGTACCTGCCATGTTTACTGAATCGAACATATCACGCATTGCTGTAGTTGCTGCATCATCTGCTTCATTCTTCTTTCCGCGGCCCATCCACTGTGCGGATGCTAATGCTGCTGCTTCTGTTACACGGACAATTTCTAGTGCGAGTTCACGTTCCAAGATTCCATTCCTCCAATTTCAAAAATCATACAAATATAACTATAACAAATAACGGAGAAAAGGTGAATTCGAAAAATTGTCGATTTTTTCAGAAGAAAGCGTTACAATTAAAATGTAAATGCTTTAATTTCCAGGTAGGTGACATTCATGTATTTTGTAGACAGAAAGAAAATAGAACAAATGCTAGTATGTTTAGAACGAGCAACAAGTACATTTCAAGAGAAAAAGATATATGAAACCGAGTTTGAATTTTACGCATTAGAACGTATAGCTCATCTAATTATTGATTGTGTATTAGATGTAGGGAATGCGATGATTGATGGATTTATTATGCGCGATCCAGGAAGCTATGAAGATATTATTGATATTTTAATGGACGAGCGAGTGATAAGTGCAGAAGATGGACAAGGAATGAAAGAAATTATCCTTCTTCGAAAAATGCTTATGCAAGATTATATTCAAATGAATCATGATGAATTATATAAGACGATTCAAAAACATATTGCAGTGGTAGATAAATACCCAGCAAATATTCGCAGTTATTTAGAAAAGGAATTAGGGCCTGTATCTGCATTTGTACCAGAATAATTATGCTTATAAGATCCCCAAGGTACCTTTTTGGGGATCTTATATTGTATGTGAGAAAGAAAAGGGAGAAGGTTGAAGCATGGGGGAAGCACGTACGACGAAAGATGAAATTGTGCAATTGTTGAAAGTAAAGGGAGAGCACACGGTAGCGGAACTAGCTGACGTTTTAGAGATTACAGAAATGGCAATCCGAAGACATTTAAGTAATCTCGAGAAAGATGGTTTAATCTATTCTAAGATGGTAAGGCAACATGTCGGAAGACCAACTTATTTGTATGGATTAAGCGAAAAGGGAGAAGATACATTCCCGAAGGAGTATAAGCAATTTGCGATTGATATGCTAGAAGATTTAGCTCGAATGGGTGATGAAAAAATACTTCGTTACGTTTTAAAAGAGAGAACGAAGCGAATGGAAGAACAGTTGCAAAAGCGAGTGAGTAATCAAAAGAATTTAGCATATAAAGTGCAAGAGATAGCAGCTATGCAAGAGAAAAATGGTTATATGGTTCAAATTAAGAGAGACGGAGAGAACTCTTTTGTAATTGAAAAACAAAACTGTCCGTTAAAGGAAATTGCCGAGAGATTCCCGCAAGTATGTGCAGATGAAAAAGAAATGTATAAGCGTTTATTTGCAGGAGCAGATGTAAAGACGCTAGCAAACATGTGCGAGGGCGATTGTAGTTGTTCTTACCAAGTAAAAGAGAAAAAATGAACGTTATGGGGCGCTTTAAGGTAAAGCGTTTTTTTCTTTGCAAAAAGCGGGTAATATAAGAGTGGTATGATAAGGTGAGAACGTTAGCATAGAAGGAGAGACATAATCGATGTATAAAGGTTACTTAATTGACTTAGACGGTACGATGTATCGCGGAGAAGAACAAATTGAAGAAGCGAGCGACTTCGTAAAAGCATTAGGAGAGCGCGGCATTCCATATTTATTCGTTACGAATAATTCAACTCGCAAACCAGAACAAGTGGCAGAAAAGCTTGTTCGTTTCGATATTCCAGCGAAAGCAGAGCAAGTATTCACAACGAGTATGGCAACAGCAAACTTCATTTACGAACGTAAACAAGACGCAACTGTATATATGATTGGTGAAGAAGGCTTACATGATGCACTTGTGGAAAAAGGATTTGAACTTGTGGATGAAAATCCTGATTTCGTTGTTGTCGGTTTAGATCGTGACATCACATATGAAAAGTTAGCAAAAGCTTGTCTTGCTGTGCGTAACGGCGCAACGTTTATTTCCACAAATGGAGACATTGCCATTCCGACTGAGCGCGGATTATTACCAGGTAACGGTTCATTAACATCAGTTGTAGCAGTATCAACAGGTGTGGATCCAATCTTTATCGGAAAACCAGAATCAATCATTATGGAACAAGCTTTGAAAGTGCTTGGCATAGAAAAGAATGAAGCCTTAATGGTTGGGGATAACTACGATACAGATATTTTAGCAGGAATCAATGCTGGTATGCATACGCTTCTTGTCCACACTGGAGTCACAACTGTGGAGAAGTTAACAGAATATGAAGTTCAACCAACGCAAGTTGTGCATAACTTGACGGAGTGGATTGAGAAGATGTAATGAAATGCAGGTAACCGGAAGAGGTTACCTGTTTTTTTTTATGCATAATTGCATATGTACTATAAGTATATAAAATGTAAAATTTAAATGTAGTGATGTAAGGGGGAGAGAATAAGAATGTACTGGATGTCATGTATTATGTTTGTTTTTACATTATGTGTTTTGTTTTTTATTCTATGGAAGATATATATAATAAATGAAATGAAAAAAAGCGCAGGAAAACTCATTGCAATGTATCCTCGGGTGAAAAGACGTTGGGTTGCATTACTTGGACCAGCATATTTCATTGGACAATGTATGTATATATATGCTCGATACGTAAGTGGCGATATTGATACAGTTGAACAGTTTCTCATTCAGCTAGGTATTCATGCTGTAGCAAGTTGTTTTATGACTTTAATAGCCATCCATCTTATTAAAAGTGTACAAATATATGAAAAAGGTGTAGTAGATGGATTAAACTTTTATTCATACGAAGAATTGAAGGGCTATAAAACATCAACATGGGAAAATCCAAAAGAAAATATATTTTTATATCGCGGGCGAGAAAAAATGAATGACAATGTGAATTTACTTATTAGACAGGAAGATATGAATGAATTAGAAAGCATTCTTCAAAGGTATATTCCGAAATTAATGATGAAATGAAAAACTCCGGTTGTTAAAGCCGGAGTTTTTTTATTAAAAAGCACGATTCACAACATCTTTAACCTCTTCAAGATATTGTTTACGCACACTGTCATCCACAGAAGGGACACTTGTATAGAATGTATGCTCAATTGTTTCAATTCCTGTAAATTCAAAAATACCAACATCAGCTGTTTTCTTCATTGCGTCAAACATACCGCCTGCTGTGTATGCTTCTTTCGTATTTCCCATTGTCGATAATAATAAGCCTTTTTTACCGCTTAATAACTTTTCAATACCATTCTCACCGTAAGCATAAGCGAAGCCGTGGCTAAATACACGGTCAACGTATCCTTTTAAAATAGCAGGAAGTCCCGCCCACCAAACTGGGTAAATGAATGTAATGCTATCAGCCCAAGAGATATGCTCTTGCTCTTCTTTAATATCTTCTGGTGTGTTTCCTTGAGAAAATGAGATGAAATCGGAAGCGCCTAATACTGGATTGAAGTTTAATTCGTATAGATCGCGAACACGTACTTCATGACCTTTTTCTTCTAATTCACTTTTTACTGTTTCTAAAATTGCATGGTTGAAGCTTTCTGTATTTGGGTGTGCATAAACGATTGCATGTTTCATTGTTCTTCCTCCTATTTGTGGATATGTGAATAGCTTTTATGTATTCGTGTAACTATTATGGTTACTTTTATTATGAGAGTCAACTTTTCTGACATGAGAAATATTAGTATGTGACAAAAAAATACAAAATAGTAGGGATTTTGCATTTCCGAATAGAATATATAGATTGGTAAATAGAGAGAGAAGGGGATATGGGGATGAATATTATTGAAATTGAAAGGTTAGAAAAATCATTTGATATTGGGGATAGTAAAGTAAAGATATTAAAAGGTATTAATCTTCAAATTCAAAAAGGAGATTTCGTTTGTATTATGGGGGCAAGTGGATCGGGTAAAACGACCTTACTTCAGTTGTTAGGTGGATTAGATATTCCGTCGGTAGGTAGTATTCGAGTTGACGGTACAGAGATTTCAACATTAAAAGAAAAAGAGCTCGCTTTATTTAGAAGGCATAAAATCGGTTTTATTTTTCAGCAGTTTAATTTAATTCCAGTATTTAGTGCAGAGGAGAATGTGGGGTTGCCGTTACTGTTAGATAATGTCTCGCAAAAGAAGGCAACGGTGACAGCAACTCGTTTATTAGAACTTGTTGGATTGAAGGGAAAAGAAAAGCATTTACCAGCACAGTTATCTGGTGGGCAACAGCAAAGGGTTGCGATCGCAAGAGCTTTTGCAAATGAGCCGGCTATTATATTAGCGGATGAGCCAACAGGGGCATTAGATTCAGAAAATAGCAAAAATATAATCGCAGCACTTCGCAATGCGTGTGATGAGCTAGGACAAACAGCTGTCATTGTAACGCACGACCCATTCGTAGCGGCCCATGCGGATAAAGTTGTTTTCTTATTAGATGGTGAAGTGATTCATGAACATGCTGAAAGTAAAGGATGGAAATTTCGAAATATCCCGCAACAAGTTATTCACATTCAAGAGATTATGAATCGTCACTTTAAAGTAGGAGGTAAAGGTGATGCGATGGGTAATTAAATACGCGGTAAAATCAATGAAACAAAATTGGCTGCGAAATATGTTGATTGCTCTCGGTGCAGCTTTAGGTGTTATGTTAGCAACGATGTTATTACTTGGTAATCAATCAGTAGAACAAAGTGTGAAGGAACAAGTAGTAAGTCGGTATGGAGATTATAATTTACAATTTGGCTATATAAAAAATGATATGTATTTAAATAATGAAAGTTTAAAAGGAATAGATGGCTTAGAAAATGCTGAAAAAATATCAAAAGTACTCATACCTTATCCTTTTCCAAATTATAAAGAACTATCAGGAAAGCCTTCCTATTGGGGTGTTGAGCAAGATTCTCCAGAAATGCATTCTTATAAAATATTAGAAGGTCGATATCCGAAAGAAGGTGCTGAAGTAGCACTGACAAAAGGATATACAGATCGTGAAAATATACGGGTAGGAGATACGATTAAGTTGCCATTCCCGCAACATGGAGAAAAGAGTGTGAAAGTCGTCGGCATTTTAAATCCGCCGTTAATGGCGGCAATGGGGCATGGGGCTTATTTTCCAATCCAGTGGATTCAAAAAGAATTAAATCTACCAAATCAATTCAATCTCGTTCAAGTGAAAACAGCCGATGTAAATGTGAAGAGAGCGATTGCTCTTGATGTAAATAAGAAGATAGAAAATATAAAGGTGGATCAACGTACTTATGTTGATAAGGCATTTGAACGACTAAATGTAATGAAGCCGTTAATTTTCAGTTTAGGTGGTATTGCCTTATTTGTTGTAGCCCTTTTAATAATGGGAAGTTTCTTCTTATCTGTCAGAAGTCGATTTAAGCAATGGGCATTATTACGTGCACTTGGTAGTAACCCGAATCAAATTATATTAGTCGTTTTATTAGAGGCTTTATGCATCGGAGCGATTGGGTCGCTAGCAGGAGTTATTCTTGGAGCAGGTACGCAAACAATTGCAGCATCATTCATTAACAAATGGGTGAATATTGAGGAAGCAGGGAAAGCATCATTCTCGATTTCAGGCGAGATTTTACTCATTACGTTTTTATTAGGGATAGTTATGTCTATCATAGGGGCCATTATACCTGCTTTCATGGTTAGAAAGATTCCGTCAGTTCAAGCACTTCGGCCAGGTCTTCCTAGTAATGAGAAAAAAGAAAAGAGATGGAGCGCTTTTAGCCTTAGCATTCTAATCATTGGTACTGTTATTGGACTCACGGGTAACATATTAGAGCAGTATATCGGTTTTAATCCAAGTGCGATAGGTGCGCTGTTATTTGCGGTCGGTTTGTTATTTGCGATTCCGTTATTTATTCGTATGATAGCACCAGTAATTGCAAAACCACTTCAAATGATATTACGAATTGAAACGACGATTAGTAGCCGGAATGTAATTCGTTATCGGAATAAGGCAGCTGTGTCAGTTGCTATATTAGCATTTGGTTTTATGTTAGCGCTTGTCGGAACGATGTATGTAAATTCTATGT
Source organism: Bacillus sp. MN7755 (assembly GCF_054771475.1). NCBI lineage: Bacteria > Bacillati > Bacillota > Bacilli > Caryophanales > Bacillaceae > Bacillus > Bacillus sp. MN7755. The sequence goes on along the minus strand of NZ_BTRL01000001.1, from coordinate 50,210 downwards.
ATGAAGGTATGAAAAAAGGATTACAAAAACATTTACCAGCGGACTTAGTAGTAAGAATTCCGGTAGAGTCGCAAGGGATAGAAACATTACCGTTTAGTTGGATGGAGAAGGTTAGAAAAGTTGATGGTGTGGAATCGAGTGTTGGGAATGCTACTGACTTTACAGCGAAGCTTGTGAATTATGACTTTAAAGAAGCGAATCAAGAATGGTATGAATTTATGAAAAAAAACAATTTGAACTACGATTCAATGGAAGTTGTAGGAAACGATATTGTAGCGTACCAGAAAGTAACAAAGGCGAAAGTGATTTCAGGAAAAATTTTAAATAAGCCATTACAAGATGGTGAGGGAGTCATTACAAAGGAAGTAGCTAAAAATTTAGGACTTCAGTTGAATGATACATTTGAAGTACAAGGGAAGGGAAAAGAAAAACAAGCAATTAAAGTCGTTTCGATTATTGAGCAAGGATTAAGGTTAAGAGGATCAGATGTTTTTGTAAATGAACAATGGGCTCGCGATAAGTTTCACGTGCAAGGATATGAAGCAATTCAAGTTATGACAAATTCTAATCAATCATTTGAAGCGATTAAGAAGCAAGTAAAAGAAATTACAAATAATAAAGAGAATGTAGAAGTTATAAACAGTTATGATTTATTGAAAGAACAAGAGCAGTTATTATCACAAATGATGATGTTAATTCGCTTGTTAGTTGTAATTGTTTTCATTATTTCTGGTATAGGATTAATGAATGCGATAGTCGCAAGTTTACATGAAAGACGTGCTGAAATTAGTATGATTCGTGCAGTAGGGGCTATCCCGAAGCAAATGAGACGGATCGTTTTATTAGAGGGAACTTTACTTGGAGCGATAGCTGGTTGTATTGGCATTTTTGGTGGGATTTTGTTTAGCTATATTGTGTTATCAAGCTTAGAGTTAACGGTTATTATCATTCCGTATAATCAAGTTGTCATACTGGCTCTAGCTAGCGTGGTGCTTGGAGCAGGGGCAGCATTGATTGCGTCATTACAATTAAGAAAGTTTAAATTAAGTGATACTTTAAAGGAGTTATCAGCATAAAAGATTGCTATACCCCGCTCATACAAAGAACAAAGAAGACGAATAAAATGATAACAATACCAATGCCGAAGTTAAATACGAGAGTACTATCCATATATGTAGCCTCCTTGTTTGAAAGTAAAAAGCACTCTAGTTAAGAGTGCTTTTTTATTTTGAATCTACTTTATAACTTTTAGAAAGTGATTCATGCGTGTAATGATTTACATTATTTTATGTATTTATACTTTGAAATGAGTAAGTCCTTGTTGGATATAGAAAAAAAGACACTCTTTCGAGTGTCTTTTAAGATGACAAAATGTGCCAATTGCTTGAGGTTGATAAGACGCTAATTTCCGTGTTAACGCCTTTTCTCTAATCAAGAAGTGTAGCAACAGCGATTCAAATAAATTGTACCACTTGTTTAATGGCTGTGCGTATGTAATTCTGCATATTGCAATTAGAGGGAAATGAGGCACGAAAAATGAATGAGTATATATAGAATATTTGATAAGGGGAGAGAAGGATGGATATACATAAGTTAACGGTAGAAGAAGCAAATGAGATAAATACGTGGACGTACGAAGAACCTTATAATTTGTATGATTTTTCAGGTGAGAAAGAAGTAATAGAAGAATTATTAGATGGAACGTATTATGGCTGTTGTAACGATAATGGGGAGTTTATCGGCTATTTTTGTTTTGGAGAAAATGCACAAGTGCCCGGTGGAAGAGATGCAAATTTATATGGTGGAGAAGATGTAATTGATATCGGACTTGGCATGAAGCCAGCGTTAACAGGGAAAGGGCTGGGGAAAATGTTTTTTCAAGCTGGGATAGCCTTTGCTGTTAAAGAATATAAGCCGAAAACGTTTCGACTTAGTGTAGCGACATTTAATACAAGAGCGATTACGCTTTATAAACACATAGGTTTTCAACAAGGCCCTATTTTTGTAAGCCGCGGGAGAGAATTTATGCTCATGGAATACAAAAGACCGTCAGTATGACACTGACGGTCTTTTGTATTTTATTCCGAATGCTCAGCTCTGTGCGCTAAGCGGCTTGAAGCAGCGGCAGCGATTCCGCCAACGATATCATCAAGGAATGTATGCACCTTTCCAGATGATTTATCATTTAAGTATTCTAAAATACCAGGTTTTAATTTATCGATATATCCAAAGTTCGTGAAACCGATAGAACCGTACACATTAACGATAGAAAGTGCGATCACTTCATCAATTCCGTATAAGCCTTCATCACGTTTTACGATATCTTGTAACGGCTGACTTAACATTCCTTTTTCAGTAAGGACATCGAGTTCGATACCTGTAATCAGTGCATTTTGTACTTCACGTTTTGATAATACACGCTCAACGTTATAACGGCATTCTGACATCTCTAAATTTGGATGATATTTTTTTTGAAGAAAATGAACAAGCTCAGCAATATCGTCAATTGTTACACCGCGTTCTTGTAATAGTTGTAATGCTCTTTCTTGTAGTTGATTTGATTCTTTCATGTTTATCACCTTTTTTTCTTTTTAGTATTTGTATACGTTTCGTTGCTTTATCATGTGCATAGGAATGAAAGGCGAGCACAAGCTCATATATATAAAGAAAAACCATAGGTGGCGACTGCGATGATTCATCATATTTATGAGCATTATCACATGCATGTTAAAGAATTAATCCCCCTTGGCCCCTATAAAAGCTTTTGGATTCGCAACAAAATTTATGTACTTGTTCCAATTGGAGAAATGGAGGAAGAAGTACTTGTAGAGATGAAAAAGCTCAGTGACTATATGAACCAGCAAGGGGATTTAACTGTAGCGACTTTCGTTCCGACTATACACGGCTACTATGTAAGCGAGATAGAAGAACAAAATTACTGCTTATTAAAAGGTATGCGTGCGTTAGAACGACATGCTACGTCATTAGGAAGTGAGCTTTCTATATTCCATAAACGAGGTGCATTCTTTCCAGAAGAAGTTGAGCAATTAAGCCGTATTGGTGAATGGAAAGCGTTATGGGAAAAAAGGCTCGATCAATTAGAAAAGTTTTGGCAATCACAAGTGATGAACCACCCTACAGACGTATTCGATCAATTGTTTATTGAATCCTTCCCGTATTACTTAGGAGTTGCAGAAAATGCAATTCAATATGTTGTTGATACAGAAATGGATGATACGCCGCAACTAACTGATGCAGCAACAATTTGCCAAGAACGATTCACACCTTTATTATGGCATCAAACGAAGCGTCTCAAACTTCCTTTTGACTGGGTGTATGATCACCCAACTCGAGATATGGCAGAATTGATCCGCTATATGATGATAGAAAAAAAGAAAGACTGGGAGCAAACAATCGTTCAATTTGTTACAGATTATGAACGAAATTATTCACTATCCTCATTTGGTTGGCGCCTATTATTTGCAAGACTCTTGTTCCCGCTTCACTATTTTGAAACAGTCGAACGATATTACCAAACTGGAAATGAAGAACAAAAAAGCATATATAGAGATCGCTTAGAAGCCATTTTACACGATGTGAACCGCTCTGAGCAATTTATGAAGCATTTTTATGGCTCACTTCGTTTACCAGTCGATAAGCTCGGGATTAGGAAATTAGATTGGCTGTCTTAAAATAAAAAAGAGACCGATTGAGGTCTCTTTTTTTATACTACAATTGTATGTAATACATTATGCCCCTACCTGTTGATCTGCACATATATTTAAAACGAATTGATGCTTTTCGAGTTTTTCATTTACTTTACTCAATAATTCTTGCTGGATTTCTTTAAATAAAAATTGATAGCTCGCATTCCATGTTGGTATAACGGATGAAAGGTCTAATAAATACTCTTTTTTCTTTTCTAGTTCTTGAATTGTTAAAAAAGTGTTCCCCATTTTTGGCATGTGTCGTCCCCCTATGTTTTTTACTTTATATGTGTGAACGATTCACTATATAGTATCAATTATCGCATTTTTTGAGAAGGATTTCCAATTTTGTTTTATGATGTTAACGCATAAGTGATATTTGAATAAAAAAAGGAGACCAAATTTGGTCTCCTTTAGCAAGTGACTTTGAACGAGCCGCTAGATAATATCCAGCTCCAGCGGCTAAAATGTTCGGTGGCTTCGCTTCTTCCGCCGAGGCAAAAAGCGCCTCTATGTCAGAAGCTCCATCCCCCTCACATTTTGAACGAGCCGCTTCCACTTTTAGATTAATATCCAGCTCCAGCGGCTAGAACAGTCGGCCATTTCGCGCCTTCCTGTGAGGCAAAAAGCGCCTCTTCGTCAGGAGCTCCAATGACCTCCTGTTCTGAACGAGCCGCTTCCGCTTTAAATTAAAATACTTGTTCTACTTCGATAACGCCTGGTACTTCTTCAAGTAACGCGCGCTCGATACCAGCTTTTAGTGTGATTGTAGAACTTGGGCAGCTTCCGCATGCACCCATAAGGCGTAATTTTACGATACCTTCTTCAATGTCTACTAACTCAACGTCTCCGCCATCGCGAAGTAAGAATGGACGTAATTTATCTAATACTTCTAGTACTTGTTCTTGCATATGTGGGTTTTCCATTTTTATCGACTCCTTTCATCAGTTTTATTATAATCAAGATAGAGGGGAAAATCTATTTTTTCTGTTCTTGTTTTATTGTCGAAATTTTTTATCATGTTTACAACGTGTTTTTTCAGTATAGGGGTATGGAATAAGTTTGTAAAATGATGTGCTTATGTACTAAGACATCTGAATATGCTGTTGAAACAAGAAGTGGGGGAGAAGAAATGGTTAATGTGCAAGTGTATGGGACGAAAGTAATTTGTGCGAGCTGCGTTGGAATGCCATCTTCAACAGAAACGTTTGAGTGGTTACAAGCGGCGATTGGTCGTAAATATGAAGGAAAAGAAAATAAATTTAATTTCGAGTATATTGATTTTCAAGAAGAACAAGAAGATGAAGATAAGAAAGCATTCGCAGAGCGAGTAGTGGAAGAAGATTTATTTTATCCAGTCGTTCTTGTAAATGGAGAAATTGTTGGAGAAGGAAATCCTCGTTTGAAGGATGTTTACGAAGAAATCGAGAAATATTTATAAAGCAGGAAGTCTTTGCGAATTTGCAAAGGCTTTTTTTATTGGAGGGATAGATGTGAAAAATGGAGTGAAGCATGCGTTACCAACAGAAGTACAACAGTTAATGGAGCGGTACACAGTAGAATTAAAAGAAATTTTTTTGGATGAAAAAATAGTCGGGGTATATATTTACGGGTCTATCGCACTTGGTGCATTTCATGTAGAAACGAGCGATGTTGATTTTGTTACGGTAATAAGTGATTCCGTGAATGAGGCTGAAAAACAACAACTTGTAGAATTACATAAGAAACTTAGTGGTAGTACGTTAGGTAAAAGAATGGATGGTATGTATATTCCGCTTGCTGATTTAGGAAAATACAACGATGAAATGAATGAGTACGTGTATTGTGCAGATGGTAAGGCGAATATAGGACATTGGGATATTAATGCAGTCACATGGTGGACATTGAAAAATCAAGGTATTACAGTTACCGGGAAAGAAGCAGAAGACCTTTCGTTTCAAATAAGGTGGGATGATGTAGTAAATACGATGAAATACAACGTAGAACAGTACTGGAGTGGGAAGGCGAAGCAGCCATATTTATTCTTTATAGAAGAGTGGGTAGAATCAGCGGTCGTTACGATGGGGCGTATTTTATATACACTAGATCATAAAATAATCGTTTCAAAAGATAGAGGATTGCAATATTTGTTAGAACGTTCAGCGGAAGAATGGGAGCTTTTATTAAAAGAAGTAGTGAGAATACGGCAGAACCCAAAAGAAAAGCGAATGCTCTCAAGGTGGAGAAGGGCAGATATGACGAAGAGGTATTTGCTGCACTTAATTGAGACGTGTAGAGGGAAATGGTAGGGAAGAAAACGGACAATACAATTGGTTGTATTGTCTTTTTTTATATTTAATTTGGGATATAATGGTTAAAAAGGTTTAATTATACTGGAGGGGTATGATGGACACGGAATTAGTTACATATAAGAAAACAAATAATTTACTCGTTCCAATTGGGATTCATGTATTAAACAATTCATTCTATTCATTATTGAATTTTCAACTGTAAAAAGACGCCTTTTTGAAAAGGGCGTCTTTCCTATTTTGTAGTAAGTAGAAAGGGCTTTACACGCATTGTGTAGAGGCAAGGTAATACAAAATATAAATAGTTTCATGTGAAACATTTTTATTATCAAATATACAAAATGTTTAACTTAGTGTATTAAACCTATCATTTATAAGTATTTTAATATATTGAAATACTTATAAATGGAATAATAAACGGGAAATTGTAGGAATATATTCGATTTCTGTTCATTTTTATGAAATATATGTACTTTTTGTTAGATTACTTCTTTTTCTTTCTATAAAATACATGTATGTAGAAAGAAGAAAAGGATGATGTACGTGAAGGAAACTGTTTTACAAGAAACAAATTCCCCGCAAGAGTTACATAAAGTTGTTCAAAAGAATACAGCTTATTATGACTTTAAATGGGGCAAAGTAGAAAATCCAGCGCAAGGGAATACGTGGAATTGGGTGGCATTTTTCTTCCCAACTTTTTGGTTAGCTTATCGTAAAATGTATAAGTTGTTTATTATACTTACGTTATTGGCGGTACCTAGTATCGTTGTAACTCCTTTTATAGATATTCCAGATGGGATTTATTTAACATGTAGTTTAGTTCTTCAGTTAGGAACGATGATATTTACTGGATGGCAAGGAAACCGTTTATATTATAAGCATGCTGTTCATGTTCTACATAAGGGAGAAGTACGCCTGATCATGAGAAGGCATATTACTTACAATCAAAGGGCAACGCTAGTTTTGCTGGCATGATTGGTTTACAGGTTATAGTGATGATAGTATTTGGTGGAGCTATGTTCGGACTCTCACTTTTACCAACTGAGCCGAATATTAAAAATGTCGTTCGTTCAAGTAGTGAAGGTATTACTTTAGAGATTATGACGGATAATCCAACTTGGAAGTTTGTGAAGAAAGAACAAGATTATGATGTAGTAGAGTTTACTGGTTATGATTATACAGAGAAGAAAAACGTGAAAATTAAATTTGCTGTTTATTTCAGTGAAGACTATTTTGAATGGCAAGAAGTATATGAGAATAATAAGAAGTTAAGCGAAGATGAGTTAGAAGAGTATCAATTTTACATTGAAGAAAATGGTTGGGGATTCTAGTCAGAACTCGTTCATTTTGAAAAGGAGAACCTTGTGAAGGTTCTTCTTTTTTACTTAGAAACACCATACGAATTGAAATTTTGTAAAATAAAATAAAAAATGAGAATTCCAGGTAGGCTTGTCAATAACGTGAGACTATGGCAGTATAAAGAAATGCTATACAAATTTTATTTATCGAGATGTAAACATCAATTTTGATTTTTACGTATAAATAATGAACGGAGGAAATGAATTTATGGCTACTTTACCAAATTGTCCAAAATGTAATTCAGAATATACGTATGAGGATGGCGTTCTTTTCGTATGTCCAGAATGTGCTCATGAGTGGGGCCAAGAAGCAGAAGCTGAAAATAATGATGGTGCAAAAGTTGTAAAAGATGCGAACGGAAACGTTCTTCAAGACGGCGATGCTGTTACTGTCATTAAAGATTTAAAAGTAAAAGGAACTTCTTCAGTTGTGAAGATCGGTACGAAAGTAAAGAGTATCCGTCTAGTTGATGGCGATCACGATATTGATTGCAAAATCGACGGTTTCGGAGCTATGAAGTTAAAATCACAATTCGTTAAGAAGGCGTAAGTAAAAGAGGAGGCGAATAGGCCTCCTCTTTTTATTATGTCATTTTTTGTCGGTAAGTCGATATTCCTTTTCGAATCGTCGATATATTTCAAAAATCGTTGATATATTTTGAGTTATGATAGATATATTCGAAAAATCGTCGATATAATTTCACTCACCGAGAAAGGTGCATCATTTACCAAGCGAGAGTTACGATTCACTTCGCACTATAGTCAACCTCTTTCAACTGACACCGCTTATTAAAGAAGGTCTTATATCCAAGCTGTAAGAAGAGAATGACAGCGAAAGCGGTACTTCCTGAAATACCGAGTATAATTGCGATTTGATATTGAATGGCTGTAAATGGTGATACACCAGCTAAGATTTGACCGGTCATCATGCCCGGTAAGCTTATAATCCCCATTCCGACCATAGAATTGATCGTTGGTAAAATGGCAGAGTCAAAAGCGTCGCGTATGAGCGGAGCAGTTGCTTCTTTCGGTGTTGCACCAAGCATAAGTGCCCCTTCAATTTGACCTCTTTGTGATTTCATATTGTTTAAGAACGTATTTGCACCGAGAGAAACACCAGTCATGGCATTCCCAACTAACATTCCTGTAATCGGAACGATATATTGCGGCGCATACCAAGGATTATGTCCGATAATAACAAAGATAAATAGTAGAAGTGGCCCAATTGATCCGGCAACCATGGAAAGGGCGGCTACTCGTTTTAATTCTTTGGACATAGGGATGTTAACTCGTTTATAAATATTAAAAATTGCAAAGGTAGTAATAGAAGTAATGAGAGCAATTGTATAAAATGGATTACTGTTTTCAAATACGTATGTAAGGACATATGCAACAAGTACGAGCTGAATGGTCATACGGAATGTTGCGAGCGCGATTTGTTTTTCGCGAGGTATTCCTTTTAATTTCACAAGCCCGATTAATATAAGAATAAAAATATATGCAGCGGCAAGTTGCCAAATTTGGAGTTCAATAACGCCCTTCAACTGAGAGCACTTCCTTTCTAGTTGCACCGTTTGCTTTACTAATCTCAATAATATCGTCCGCAATTTCTTCTGGAAGTTGTTGTGAGTGTGTGATGAAGATAACTGTTTTTTTCTTTTCTTTTGCTAGTATAGTAAATTGTTTCATAACGCGGCGTTCTGTATCGCTATCTAGTGCCGAGGTTGGTTCATCTAATAAATAAACAGGTGGATCCATAAGTACGATACGTGCAAAAGCAAGTCGTTGTTTTTCCCCGCCTGATAATGAATCAGCGTTGTCTTCTAAATTTTTTTCTAAGCTAACAGTCGTTAATGCGCTTCGCAAGGCATCATCATTTGGAAATGGTTTTTCAGAAAGACGAAGTCCCATTAATAGATTGTCTTTAATCGTTCCATCAAAAATAGGTGGGGTTTGCCCAAGCATGACTACGTCACGTCGTAATTGAATAGGAGGATAATCAGAAATCAGCTTTCCGTTGTATTCAATTGTACCGGATGTTGGAGATTGTAAATCATTTAGCATGCGAAGCAATGTACTTTTTCCGCTCCCACTCTCACCAATAATACATGTGATTTTTTCTTTTTGAATCTGTAAATAAGGGATGTGTAGTATATCTTTATATGTAACGTCTTTTAATATAAACATAGATGGCTCCTTTCTGATTCTAGTTATATCGTATCAAAAAAGATTGCAAAACGGTTATAAAGAGCAACGTTTTTTCTTCGTCTTGAGTTTTATTAACAAGTTAAGTAAACGATCTAATTCTTGGCTGAAAGAAATCACTTTATCATGAGTGAATCCGTACTTTTCAACGAGATAGATCAATTCTTTCTTCTTTACTTCTATTCGATTGTTTAGTTTCGTTAAGTTCATAAGTGAAATGGAATACCTCCTGTAAAAGTATTTACAACATAAAAAAATAAGACCGAATGACTTCGGTCTTAAAGGAAATAAAGCAACTTATAAATAGCATACACTGTTCATCAATAGTTTTTAATATAAAAATGAAAAATAAATCATGATCCATATTGAGAAAGATGTGTCTGATAATTATATTTTAACTAATAAAAGAAGCTGTCTAATTAGTAGACAGCCTTTTAAGTATTAACCCTTATGATATTTGTACATCCAAAGAAGACCAGATTTTAATAATCTCGGTACACGTCCCATTAATGGTTGGTTTGCGAGTAAACCAAAGCCATGCTTCTTACCAAGAGAACCGAGAACACCTTTTAATTTAATTACAGGTAGTTCGTCAGGAAGTGGTTCATTATTCCAACGTTTTAATAATATTTGGACAATTTGTTCTCCTTGGCCTTCAGCAAGTTGTGCAGATGGTGCATGTGGAAGTGCTGCGCAATCTCCTACAACGTAAACGTGCTCGTTATTTGGAATATTGTGATATTTTGTTAAAACAACCCGTCCGCTACCATCTTGTTCAACTGGAAGGTTTCGAACAACTTCATTTGCTTGAATACCAGCTGTCCAGACGATTGCATCACATTCAAGTGGCTCATCGTGGTTGTACACAATATTTGGTTCTACTTTTGTAATGTTAGAGTTTCGTATAATATTAACTTTATGCTTTACAAACCATTCTTCTACATATCTACTTAATTTCTCTGGATATGGGAATAAAATTCTATCTTTTCGATCAAATAAATAGATTTTTAAATCAGAACGGCTTTCACGAAGTTCGCTTGCTACTTCAACGCCACTTAAGCCAGCACCAACAACAGCAACTGTTGCATTTGGTTCTAGGCTATTTAATTGTTCATATGTCTTACGTGTTTGTTCAATCGATTGTAGGCTATGTGTATATTCCTTTGCTCCAGGAACATTATGATATTTATCTTCACAGCCAAGTCCGATAATTAAATCATCATATTGGATTGCTTCGCCGCCATCAAGATGAACAGCTTTTTCTTCGAGATCAATATTTGTTATTGTGCCGTATTGAATATTAAGGCGTGGATGCTCAGGAAACGGTATGCGAATATGCGTTTCTGAAATTGTACCCGCTACTAATGCATAATATTCAGTTTTGAAACAATGGTATGGTACTTTGTCGATTAATGTCACTTGTACATCATCCGGAAGTTGGTTGCTTGGAAGTAGCCTTTGCAGAATTCTCATTCCACCGTAGCCGCCACCTAGTATTACGAGGTGTTTCATGATGGATTACCCCTTTTCTGTTGAAATATCCCCTAATCACACAATTTTATATTAATAAAATATTTCGACTTTACTCAATCAAATTATATCGAATTTGTGAACAAATAACAATGCATGAATGAATACTCTGTTGTACAATAAGAAGAAAAGTAAAGTAAACTGTTTTCATTTTTTAGTTACTATTTCATTATGAATAGCATGTTATATAAAATAAAACCATCTACTTTGAAGTGAAATAGTGAAGTAACTAAATAGTTTAGAATGTATAACGAAAACAACAAGAGAAAACTTAGTTTTCTTCTTATAGATAAAGTCAGAAAGTAATTTGTTTTGTAGTACAGGGGGGAGAATTTTGATTAAACCATTAATTGAATTTTGTGTAGGTAACCTTGCGAGTGGTTCACAAGCAGCTTTAGAGAAATTAGAAAAAGATCCGAATTTAGATGTAATGGAGTATGGTTGTTTAGGATATTGTGGTATTTGTTTTGAAGGACCATTTGCTCTTGTAAATGGTGAAGTCGTACAAGGTGCTACAGTAGAAGAACTTGTTAATAATGTATATGAGTATTTGGATGAAAATCCAATGTTTTAAGGTGTTGCAATCAGCAGCACCTTTTTCTTTTTCCATTAGATAAAATTTTATTCCGCAGGGGAAGATAAAATTGTATATAAATAAAAAAAGGCCCTTTTAGAAGGGCTTGTTTCTTACACAATTTGCGCAAGAATGGCTCATCGCCAAATGTTGTCAAATATGAGAAACGGGGGACATTCATATTGTGTTCTAAAAGCGTGCATTTTATACTTAAAATAACAAATTATTTTTGGAGTGAATGCAAATGAGCCAATTTTCTTTTACAAAAATGCATGGTCTTGGCAATAGTTATATATATGTAAATATGTTTGAAGAACAAATTCCTGAAGAAGATTTAGCTCTTGTGGCGGAAAAGGTTTCAAATATTAATACTGGTATTGGGGCAGATGGAATGATTTTAATTGGTCCATCTGACGTAGCGCCGGTGAAAATGCGCATGTTTAATAATGATGGGTCAGAAGGAAAGAGCTGTGGTAACGGTTTACGCTGCGTAGCGAAATATGCGTATGAGCATAAACTAGTAGAAGATACAGTTTTCACAATTGAAACGTTAGCTGGCATTGTAACGGCGGAAGTAACGGTAGAAGAAGGGAAAGTTACGTTAGCGAAAATCGATATGGGAGCACCGCGTTTAACACGTGCAGAAATACCGATGCTTGGCGAAAGTGAAACGCCATTTATTCGTGAAAACTTCTTATACAATAATCATCGTTATGCATTTACAGCCGTTTCAATGGGGAATCCGCATGCAGTTATTTTTGTTGATGATGTAGAACAAGCACCTCTTACAACACTTGGACCAGTTCTTGAGACACATGAAATGTTCCCAGAACGAGTAAATGTTGAATTCATCGAGATTTTGAATGAAGAAGAGATGAACTTCCGCGTTTGGGAACGAGGATCTGGTGTAACACAAGCTTGTGGAACAGGAGCGTGTGCTGCGGTTGTAGCCTCTATTTTAAATGGAAAGATGGAACGTGGTAAGGAAATTACAGTTCATTTAGCTGGCGGCGATTTAATGATTGCATGGACAGAAGAAGGCAATGTGTTAATGAAAGGACCAGCAGAAGTAATTTGCCGCGGAGTGTATGAGTACAAGATAGAAGCGTAAAGATGTATAATAGAATGAGAACAGAAAGGATGGTGTATTTCATGATTGAAGTAACAGAACAAGCAGCTTTTCAAATTAAAGATATGTTAAAAGATGCTGAAGATGGAGAGAAGTACGTGCGCCTTGCTGTACACGGCGGCGGATGTAGTGGTCTTTCTTACGGCTTAGGATTTGAAGTAGAACCAAAAGAAGACGACACAGTTCTTGAATTTTTCGGTGTTGAATTTGTTATCGATAAAGAAAGTGCTCCGATTGTTAAAGGAGTAAAAGTTGACTATAAACAATCTATGCTTGGCGGCGGATTCACAATTGATAATCCAAACGCAATCGCATCATGCGGATGTGGATCATCTTTCCGTACAGCATCGAATGCTGGTAAGCCAGAAGAGTGCTAAGTTTTTAGCCGAAATAGAAAAAGACCTTTTTAGCGATGGAATATAATCGTTAGGGAGGTCTTTTCTTTTTCCATAAAAGTCCAATTAGTAAGGGTTGATTAAAGTTTTACTTTATCTTTGCATAGATGCAAGTATCAGTTAGTTGTTTGCCGTCAGCTGAAAAATCTTCATTACGTAATACCCCTTCAAGCTCAAAACCTAATTTTTCAGGGATCGCACGACTTTTCGTGTTATTACATTCACATCGTATTTCAATCCTTCTAAATTTAAATAACTGAAATCCAAGGTTTGTTAATGCACTTACTGTTTCTGTCATATATCCACTGCCACTGAATTGCGTGTTAATCCAGTATCCAATTTCACATTTAGAAATATTCCAATCAATTCGGTGAAGGCTTGCAGTCCCAATAAAATCATTCGTCTCCTTATGGTAGATAAGGTAGCGAAAGCTTTCTCTTTTCAAAAAATCTATATGCGCATTTCTCAAGAGAATTTCTGTTTCTTCAACAGTAGGAATGGACTGGAATAAAGACAACCACTGCTTTAATTCACGAATTGAATCTTTAATAGCTTCATGTACTACATTCCCTTCACCAGCTTCAAGTGGCGCTCGAAGAATGAGTCTATCTGTTTCTATTTGTAACGGAACATCTAATAAAATAGGATTCATATTATTTCTCCCCTCGAAAACTTTAAATTAGGACATAGCGAAACTTATGTAAAAACACTTTCGCTCAAAAGTTAGAAAATAATAAATACATATTCACTTCATCATTTAGAAATCCCTTTTTACATATTGAAAATGAAACCGTTAGTTGAATAAGGAATTATTATTTTTCTTCTAATTTCTGTCTTTTACATAATTAGAAGTTGGTTTATGTGTATGAAGAAGTTTGCCGGAGTAGTAGCAACTCATCCAAATTTAGAATCTGTACTTATTCTAATTGGTGACGGGATGACGATTTCTAAAGTGAAGAAATAATTATTATCTTACAAAAGTGTAATGTTCATGTCATGTTTTTGAATTTCTTCTTTAAGCTCTGGGCATTAAGATAACAATATAAGAAAAAAACATGAGGTGAAGGAAATGAAAAGATATATTGCACTGTTTAGTATTTTAGTTGTATTCGCAAGCCTTTTAGTTGGTTGTGATATTAATCGTTTAGGAAAAGATGAGTATTACGTTCAAGTTACAGCTGATGGAATTGAAAAAAATGAGAAGTTTGATAACGGAGAGCCACATAAATATTTCGAGTATAAATTAAAAGGATTCGATAAAGACGGAAAAGAAAAAGAAAAAGAATTAGAATTCACAGCTCAAAAAAATCTTCGTAAAGATGCATTCTTACGTATATACAATTCAGATAAAAAAGGTGTAACAGCTTGGGAAGAAGTGAAGAAAGACGAGCTTCCTGCGAAAGTGAAAGAAAAGTTAAGTGTGAAATAAGACAGTTAAAAAGGAATTGACGAACAGGGTCAATTCCTTTTTTGATTCTCAAAATCCTCTTCTGAAATGACTTTAAAGCCATGTCTTTTAAATAAAGCAGTTGTTACCCCATAACCAGTTTGTTTATTGCCGTTAAATTCTCCGGTGTAAATTGTAGAACTACCACAAGATGGGCTACGTTCCTTTAAAATAATATATTCTGGGTGTAAATTTTTGATTTGTTCTAATGCTTTATAAGCACCGTTTACGAAAGCTTCTGTGACATCCTTACCATCTTTTGTCATTACCTTTGCTTTTCCGTCTAAAACGTCATCGCCATTCCCGCCAATAATTTCGGCAGAGGGACGAGGCGTTGGTAATCCCCCTAATACTTCAGGACAAATGAGGACTGTATCTTCTTGTTGCAGAAGCTCCTCTATTTTTGAAACGAGATTGTTATTTCCATCATACCGGCAAGCGATCCCACCTAAACAAGCGCTAATTACGATCATATTTTCATCTCCAATAAAAAATATTTAATGTCACGCCAATTTCTCTTCCTGCCTCTTATTTATAAGTGAGGTGATAAAAATGGGAAGTTTATATAACTTAATGAAACCATACAGTGAATTTCGAAGTAAAGAAGAGTTTAATACATATCAAAAGCAAGTTTTGAAATATTATCGTTTTCAATTAAATAAAACGGATGCTACCATTATTCATTTTTTAGGAAAGTAT
Organism: Bacillus sp. MN7755; assembly: GCF_054771475.1. Lineage (NCBI taxonomy): Bacteria > Bacillati > Bacillota > Bacilli > Caryophanales > Bacillaceae > Bacillus > Bacillus sp. MN7755. The sequence continues at coordinate 34,878 of NZ_BTRL01000001.1, read as the reverse complement.
GCAGTGAATGAGAAACAGAAAACAGTAGGAGTTGCTTGTCCGTTAATGGAGACGATTGCGACGAATATTGGAAAAAGTATTCGTACAGTACGCCGTTCCATTGCAAAGTTAGAGGAACTAGGAATTATAAAACGTGTTGCGACGAAAGAAAGACATAAGCGCGGGGGATATAGTGCGAACTTATATGTTTTTCTTATATCTGCAATTGACCGCATGGATGACCGTATGAAAATGTCCGCATGTGAAAGTGGGGACTGTGCAGTTGGCTGTAGTAAAAATGAGCAAAAATATGAGGGGGAAACAATTCTTTCTAAAAACATTCCACAAATAAAAGAGAATAGAAAAGTAACGTACGAGCTTGATGAGACGTATTGTCGCCATGATATACCGAAGCCTTTTATATACGCACTTCTGCCGATGACGAGTAATCCGAAGAAGATTAATATATTTTGGAGTAAGGTGGAACTTGCGTATAAAAAGAGCGGATTATTAGAACAAGGTGTTTTACTGGAGCAAATATTAGCTGATGAAGAAGTGTATGGAAATTTCATCTGGCGAGTGAAGAGTGTCATGAGAGCGTATAAATACGGGGAAATCCGTAAAAATGTTAAGGCACTTTTATATAGTACAGTGCGAGATTTATTTTTAGAGGTTGGATTAGAATGGGGAGCAGCTGTGAGAAGAAGTAAGGGGATATCGTTATTTGATCCGTTTAAAAAGGAGCCATGCGTATAACACATGACTCCGAGTGTGGCTTTAAAATAGTGTTTGATCAAAATTACCTTTCAAACTCGTATTTTACGTTAAATAAAAGGAATCCGTTTTGAAAAAAGATTGATCAAAACGGATTCTTCTCTTGTGAATTAGTATAGATCTTTTATAAAAAAGTTTGATTATTTTATGCCTGTGATCTTCCACAATCGCGCACTTTAATGGAATAACTAAAATATTTATCAAATCCTATACTCATTAGTCATACTCTAATGAAAGTTTCCTTGTTCTCTTCTTCAATACAAAAGCCGTTAAATGCACAGCGAACTTGATATTCGGTACGTTCGTTCTAATATACATTTCCTCTCCCTTCACAACTGCAAAGGTGGGTGATGATTTCCACTTTCAAAACCTTCAACAAGTTTTTGAAATGCTGGTATTGGAAAGTATTTTTATCCTTAAAATTGGTGATTCTTCATAAAATTTCTATTTAAATAGAAAGAATATCTGATAAAAATAAGTGCAAGTATACCGAATAATCCTCCAATCCAGCTTAAATTCACTATATTTGTATACTGAATAATGATTCCTCCTAATGCAGAACCTAGCATCATTCCAACATTCATTAAGGCGGTATTAAAACTGAGTACGGTTTCAGAGGATTGTGGTTTTAGTGAAATCAGATAAAACTGCTTTGCTGGTGTCGTTGTCCAAGTTGCTACTCCCCAACAAGCTAGTGTGACAAATACACCGACTGCCCTATACTGTGTAAATGTTAGTACAAATAAAGAGATGATATGAACACATAAACTTAATGAAATCGTTCGATTAGGTCCCCATCTGTCTACCGCATATCCTCCAAAGCGTGAGCCAATAAAAGCAAAAGTGCCTAAAACAAATAAAGCGATACTTGTCATTTCTATAGAAAAACCAGCAGTATGACTTAATAATGGAGCAATGTAGGCGAACACCATCGTATATCCTAAAATCCAAAAGATCGTTGTCATTAAACCAGTAAGGACTCGTTTATCTTTCATAATTTGTAGCTGTTGTGTAAATGGCAGCGGTTGGTTTCCTTTTATTGATGGTAATAATTTGTAAAGTCCTATTATTAAAAAAACTGTGCCAAGCGCAATAATTAAGAAAATATAGTGCCAATCAAAATGTCCAGCTAAAAATGTTCCGATAGGTACTCCAAGTACTAATGAAACAGTGAAACCTGTAATGACTGTTGCCATAGCACTACCTCTTTTTTCTGGAACTGCAATTTGCGCAGCATAATTGGTGGCAACAACAATGTATAACCCTCCACTCATCGCCATAATGACTCTAGATAACATAAGAAAGACAAAATTATAGCTAAAAAATGCAACTAGATTCCCTAGAATAAATATAGAGATAGCATATAAAAGTACTTTTTTACGATCCAATTTAGACGTTAGCATGACCAAGATCAAAGCTCCAATAGCATAAGATAAAGAATAAATCGTAATCAACTGACCAGCCATTGAAATTGAAATATCTAATTCAAAAGAAATCAGTTCTAAAATTCCAGAAACAACAAACTCTGCTGTTCCTGTTACAAAAGCCCCTAAAGCTAAAAGTATGATGATTAGTTGATTCATATTATTTTTCAATTTGTACATCTCCTTATATTTGAACTACTGTTTTTATTTTATGTTCCATGTTAACATAAGTAAAATTGATGTTTTTAATAAAGGAGATGAGTAATTACTCATGACTATTGTGCGCTACGAAATCATTGCAAAAGTGGTTGAGCTAGGAAGCTTTACAGAAACTGCTGAAACATTAAATATGACCCAATCTGCCGTGAGTCATGCAGTTGCGAGTTTAGAATCTGAATGGGGAGTTTCTTTATTAATTCGTGATCGAAAAAAAGGAATAACACTTACAGATATAGGACAAAAAATTCTGCCGCATATTAGAGAAATATTGAAAAGAGTGGAAGTCATTAATCAAGAAATTGCGCTTATGACAAGCTTGGAAACAGGTATTATTCGTATCGGCACTTTTGCAAGTGCTTCTTCCTGCTTATTGCCTAAATTACTTGCAAAATTCCGGAAAAAGCATCCTAAAATAGAATTTAAATTTTACGAAGGAACCTATGAAGAGATTACGGAATGGTTAGGTTCAGGCATTATTGACATTGGATTTGTAGTAAAAGGAAAATCAAACCCAAATTTCGATTTGGTTCCTTTGATTAAAGACAAGATGGTAGTCGCTTATCACCCTGATCATCAATTTCATTCTAAAGAAATAGTAGAAATGAATGATTTAATGTATGAATCCTTTATTATGCCAACAGGGATGTACCAATCACATGTTGAGGAATTATTTGCAGAAGCGCAAATTAAACCATCTATTCTTTTTGAAGTACACGACTGTACAACCATCGCTAATATGGTACAGGAAGGACTTGGCGTTACGATAGGTCCAGAATTATTTTTAAAGACACAGCAAAACATAAAAATCAGCAAACTAAATATTGAAAACAGCCGTGAAGTAGCACTTGCCTGTCAATCAATTGCAAATGCTTCTCCTGCGGTTAAGGAATTTCTTCATGTGGCAAAAAATAGGAATTATTAATAAAACATTAAACTACTCCCCATAGTAAGCAAATCCTATTCATGGTTTGCGACGCTTTGAACGCCCAAACCATGGCAGGACTGGCCCTTTAGTTTAATAAGATATCCTACAATTCTTAAAGAATAGAAAACGAGAATACTGAGTACTAAAAAGATTTGAATGATAATTCCCACCACACTACAAATTAAACCGGAAGTAGCTAATCCACTACCACTTTGGTTTTTTTCTAAAATTTCTTTTGTCGCTTTTCTAGCAACTACAACTCCTAAACCACCAAAAAAAACCGATAAATGGTATTAGGATCTAAATAATACCAAGGTTTAAAGAAATTACCGAATTACTGTTTGTTTGAGCATTTTCAACCATTTAGATTTCCCCCTTTACAACCCTTTAGTTTAAGGGAAAATCTTCACAATTTTTTTGCTCCATAATTATTTTCATTAAAGTGTTACTCAAGAAAATGGCTCGTTTGTGGAACAAGAAAAAATCCTGCATATCAACACAGGATTTTTAATCAAACTTTATTATAAATTATCGATCTTTATTATAAATAATCAGACTTTTTTCAAAAGCTACACCAAGTAGTTAATCAAACTTTCTTACAACTGGAACACGAATCGCTACAAATAGTACGAAGACGATAACGGCGATTGCACCGCTTTTCATAACGGTTACGATTGGAATTCCTATTGCAAGTGCGATAGATGTGAATGCATAAGAAAGCGGGATAAAGCCCATTGATGATAGCATAAGTAGACTCATTACGCGTCCCATCATCTCTTCTTTTACTGTCGATTGAATCATTGCCATAAGCGGAACGATAGCCATTGCAATTGTAATACCGTAAAACATGCCAGCTAATAATGCTTGCCAAAGTACGGTGCTAAAGTTGATGGATAAGAAGAATACACCAGACAACAGCATCATAATAATGCAAAATAGACCGCGTCTACGATTAATATTTTTTAAACCGACAATGACAGCGCCTATTGCCATTCCGCCGCCGACAGATGCTTCTAAGTAACTAAACTGAAGCGAATCACCGTGCAGAACATTTTTAACGAAAAGCGGGAAACCGACTTGCATCGGACCGATTAAAAATAAATTTAAAAAGGCGCTACAAAGAAGGAAAGTTGAAAGGAATGGTGATTCCTTTACGTATAAAATTCCTTCTTTAATAGAAGTAAACATGCCTTTGTCTGTATTTTGCTGCTCTGGCATCGTAAATTGTATTTTTTGAACGAGTATGGCTGCGATGATTAGTAATAAAATTGTGATCGAAAAGATCGTTTCATAGTTCGTAAATTTGATAAGAATGCCGCCAAGTACAGGGCCTAAGATGACCGATGCTTGGTTTGTCATTTGTGTAAGTGAGTTTGCTTGTGTTAAACGGTTTTTTTCTACAAGTTCAGGTAAGATAGATCCGTCAGCTGACCAGAAAAAAGCATCAGCAAGTCCAAAGAATAAGGCGAATAAAGCAAATGTATATAGTGTTACATCACCTACGATGAACCATGTGAGAATGGTTGCAACGAGAATAGCGCGAATAATATTAGAATAAAACATAATATTTTTTTTCGGGAATTTATCAGCTACAGCGCCGCCGATAATCATAAAAATAAGCCTTGGAACACTAAGAGCTACGAAAACAACACCGAGTGAAGCTTCAAGGTTTAATGTTTTTGCTATGTACCACGTTTGTGAAAAAGTAAAAAAGGCTAAAGCAAAACTTGAAAAAAGAGTAGCTGCCCAAAGAAAAAGGAAATTCGTATTTTTTAATAACGGTTTTCCGCTTCCTTCTAAAGCAGATTTATTTTGTTGTAGTTCCTCCATATTGCTTCCTTTCTATGTGACAAATTTAAACTAAAAAACCTGTTAACAATCGTTTTATACAGTTTCTAATATTTCTATACTGCACTTTCTCATTGTAGACAATAATAATGAATTTGCACAGTGGCTATTTAACGACAAAAAAGAAGATACCAAAGGGTATCTTCTTTTTTGTCGTTCAGGCTAATGCAATATAAATATCCAATTGTACGTTGGTTGGATCTAAAGCTCTTTCATCATAAAGCTCAAAGTCTGTTGTAAAAGCACGTTTGTTTTCCTTTGACCATTTCCAAATATATTCCCAAGCTTCGCAAACAACTTCAGCAACTGGTCCCTTTCTCGTTGTAAATACCGCATACGTAGCAGCAGGTATGGTTAAAGTTGTCATATTTTCAGGAACGTCTTCTAATGAGGAAACAGGCATGCCAATCGTAAAGGTATATGTACCCGTTTCATCTGATTCGTAGTTTGAGTAGAAAGCGAATGTTTCTTTCGTTTGTTGATTTGGAATGTGGTGCATGATTTGTTCTTGGAAGTAGCGGTTCCAAAGTTGTGGAATTTTTCCTTCAATAGATGCCTCTATTTCATTTGTCGTCGTAATCGAAACGCCGATTGCTTGGAAAGCTTCTTTTTTTACGATAATAGGTTCTTTCATTTTAAAATATCCCCCTTATTAAATAGAACGTTTGTTCTTGTTTATTGTAACATATTTTGGAAGAAAACGGTATCACAATAAAAAAGAACTCCTTTTACGTAAAAGGAGTTCTTTTCATTTCTATATTAAAACATACTAGAGCTATGCATCGGTTGAAGTTTTGCGTTTGGATCGAAGTAAGCTTTTGCATTGTTTACTGCTGTCGGTGCTTCACCGAAGCCGCAAGCAATGAGTTTTACTTTTCCTTCATATGTACAAATGTCACCAGCAGCGTAAATGCCGGGAATATTTGTTTCCATTTTCGAGTTCACGAGAATGCTGTTTTTTTGTATATCTAAGCCCCAGTTTTTAATTGGACCAAGAGAGGAAACGAAGCCGTAGTTTACAATTACGTCATCAACATCGATGATAATTTTTTCTTCTGTTTTTACATGCTGAAGAACGACTTGTTCAATTTTGTCATCACCAATGAGTTCTACTGGAACGTACGGTGTGCTTACTTCTGCACGAGAATTCATTAAGCTTTCTACGCTATGTTCATGCGCACGGAATTTATCACGGCGATGAACGATGGTAACTTTGTCAGCGATTGGCTCTAACATCATTGTCCAATCAACCGCTGAGTCGCCGCCGCCAAATACTACGACGCGCTTACCAGCAAATTTATTCATATCATCAACGAAATAATGTAAGTTTTTCTTTTCATACTTAGCTGTACATTCTAATTCTAAGCGACGTGGTTGGAAAGCACCATTGCCAGCAGTAATAATAACTGATTTAGAATAGTGAGTTTGCTTATTCGTAACAAGTTTAAATATACCGTCAGCTTGTTTCTCAAGCGTATCAACAGCTTCTTCTAAACAAACGGTTGGGTCGAATTTCTTCATTTGCTCTTTTAAGTTATCAACTAATTCTTGTGCGCGCACTTTTGGAAATCCAGCTACATCATAAATGTATTTTTCAGGGTAGAGTGCGGATAATTGTCCTCCAAGCTGAGGTAAGCTTTCAATGATTTTTACACTAGCTTGTCTCATACCGCCATAAAATGCTGTGAACAGCCCTGTTGGACCACCACCAATAATTGTTATGTCATAAACTTTTTGATTTTCTGCCACTTTCATTCCCCCTATAGATGGAATTTTGATATTGATTTCATATATTGTTCATATGTACATGAAAATCCTGCAAATGATGCCACTTTCAAATAAATGATAGCATATTTGAGTTCAGAATACTTCTGAAAACGACTGAATTGTGTGTAAGTTTTCGCATAGATGCTTTTTAAATTGTATAAAATATGGAGAAAGGAAAATACATGAAAAAAAGGCTGAAAAACCCTTGAAAACGCTATGTTATTTTAAAATATTGATAATTCTCCAGACGCTTGAATTCTGGAATAAAACCGACTAATATAGGGAAGTATTATGTTAAATTTCTATGACAAAATTCGTACGATTTTTTGACTGCGTTTTGTTATGATATAGAATGTGATAAATTCCACATTCTTGACAAATAGAGTTTTTAGTACTTGGTATTATTTTTCATTACTATTATATAAAGAAAAGGGTTGTGATTTGGTGAAGACTCCAAAAATCGTAGTTTTAGGTGCAGGTTATGGCGGGATGATTACGACTGTTCGTCTGCAAAAAGCATTATCTGTAAATGAAGCTGAAATTACGTTAGTAAACAACAACAGCTATCACTACCAAGCGACTTGGTTACATGAGAGCGCAGCTGGTACATTACAAGATGAAAAAATCTGTCTAGATATTCAAGACGTTATCGATACAAATAAAGTGAACTTTGTACAAGATACAGTAGTAGAAATTAAAGCTGCTGAAAAACGCATTATCTTAAAAGACGGCGAGTTAGAGTATGACTACTTAGTAATCGGTCTTGGTTTCGAATCAGAAACATTCGGTATTACAGGATTAAAAGAGCACGCATTCTCAATCGCTAACATTAATGCAACTCGTCAAATTCGTGAGCATATGGAAGCTAGTTTCGCTAAATATGCAACTGAACAACGCGATGAGTTAATAACAATCGTTGTTGGTGGTGCTGGATTTACTGGTATCGAATACGTAGGTGAGCTTGCAAACCGTGTTCCTGAACTTTGCAAACAGTACAATGTACCACGTGAAAAAGCACGTATCATCTGTGTAGAAGCTGCTCCAACAGCACTTCCAGGTTTCGATCCAGCATTAGTAGAATACGCTGTAAAACAACTTGAGAAAAAAGGCGTAGAATTCCGCATCGGTACAGCAATTAAAGAAGCAACTGAAGAAGGTATTATCGTTGCAAATGGCGATGATACTGAATTAATTAAGTCTGAAACAGTAGTTTGGGCTGCAGGTGTTCGTGGTAACGGTATTGTGGAAGAGTCTGGCTTTGAAGCAATGCGCGGACGTGTAAAAGTTGATGAGTACATGCACGCTCCAGGATACGAAGATGTATTCATGGTTGGTGACGCAGCGTTAATCATTAACGAAGAAATTAACCGTCCATACCCACCAACAGCACAAATCGCAATTCAACAAGGTTACAATATTGCACACAACTTAACTGTGTTAGTTCGTGGCAAAGGCGAAATGAAAACATTCGCATTCGATAATAAAGGATCTGTATGTTCTTTAGGTCATGACGATGCAATGGGCGTTGTTATGGGCAAAAAGTTAACAGGTTGGAAAGCTTCTTTCATGAAGAAAGTTATCGATAACCGTTACCTATTCTTATTAGGTGGACCTTTATTAGTTCTTAAAAAAGGTAAATTAAAGTTCTTTTAATATATAGTAGAGAAAAGCAGAAACGGCTAAGAGCTGTTTCTGCTTTTTTCATTTTAAAAATATAGTATAATATATATAAAAAAAGAAAGAATATTCTGTCCGTTCTAGTAGAGGAGGGTATTACATCATGGAGAAGCGAGGGAAAGTATGGTTAGCTGTTAGTGGCCTAGTAGCTACAAAAGATGGCAGGTGGCTATTTGTTAAGAAGAAATACAGTGGTTTAAAGGGGAAATGGTCTTTACCGGCTGGTTTTGTAAATGAAGGTGAGACGGTTGATGAAGCTGTGAAACGTGAAGTGTTAGAAGAGACAGGCATTGTCGCTCATGTGAAGGGAATCATTGGCGTTCGATCGGGCGTGATTCGCAATGAAATTAGTGATAATATGATTATTTTCCTTTTGGAACCTGAAGGAGAAAATATTATTGTACAGGAGAAGGAATTGTCTGACGTAGCGTTTCTACATCCAGATACGATTGCAGACGATCCAAATACGTCTGTACTTATTACATATTTGTTAGAAAGAAAATCAGAATTCCATCTTGAAATGGACAAAACATTAAATCCTGGAGAGCAATTTGGTTATACGGCCTATCACGTATTTACGGCGCATGAGAAGGAGAGGGAGAAAGAGTGAGTATACCGGTACTACTTATTTCAATGATGTTATTTTTTATTTTGTTTTTTGGAATTGGATTTTTACTCAACATGATATTGCGAGCGACATGGGTAATGGTTATTGTGTATCCGATTGTTTGTATACTTATTATTAATAAGGCGAGTGTGTGGGATTACTTTTCAAAGCCAAAAGAAACATTCTCTTCATTTGGGACAAGTGTATCGCATTTAGGACAAGCAGATGTGTTTATTTTATCTACTGGGTTAGTAGGTGCTGCTTTGGCAGGAATCGTAATTAAGAAACTTCGAAAAAGCGGATATCAAATGTTTTAATCTCCAATTCATTTGGAGATTATTTTTTTGCATATTCCTTCATTGTATAGGGAATGATTAACGATGAAGGAGTGTGGAATATAAAAATGTTAAAACGATATTGTATTCGCATTATGATGACTTGTTTACTTGTATCCGCATTATGCATAACATGGAATGCTTTCACAGGAGTTTCTTTAGTAGAGATTGTAAAGAAATATGAGGGAACGAGTGCAAAAGAAGTACATGCAGCAGAAGTTAAGAGAAATGTTGCTCCGAGTAAAGAAGTGATAAATGCTTTAGAGCAGGCAAACGACTGGTCTAAATATCGTTCAATTGAAATGACTGCAACAGGTTATACGTCGGGGATTGAGTCGACGGGTAAGAGGCCGGGACATCCGGAGTATGGTATTACATATTCAGGTGTTAAGGTGAAAAGGGATTTATATTCCACGATTGCTGCGGACTTACGCGTATTCCCAATTGGAACAATTCTATTCGTACCAGGTTATGGGTATGGTGTAGTGGCTGATAAGGGCGGTGCAATAAAAGGAAACCGTCTTGATCTGTATTATGATACGGTGAAAGATGTTTATAGCCAATGGGGTAAGAAAAAAGTAAATGTGTATGTAGTTAAGGTAGGTAATGGTAAGTTTACAGAAGAAGAGTTAACGATGTTAAATCAAGACGAAACGATGCAAGTGTTTCGCGGCCAATATTTAAAACAAAGATAGTCTAGTGGTAATTACGCTAGACTTTTTTATTTTATATTAGAAGAAATATGGAGTATATAGGATATGACAGAAGTTAGAATTGTCGCATTTTATCGAAAATAAAGTTATAATAAAGGAAGAATAGAGAAATTTAGGGGGTCTGAACATGTTTCAAGTACAAAAAGAATTAGCAAGCCATGAAGCGGTGATTGTTGCCTTATTTGAAGAAGAGAAAACGAGTAGTTTTGTACAAGAATTGGACAAAGCGTTTGAAGGACAATTACAAGTTTTATTAGAAGAGAAAGAACTTTCTACTAAGAAGAAAGCTATTTCAAAAGTACATAGTTTAGGAAAAACAAATGTGAAACGTTATTATTTCGTTGGTTTAGGTAAGAAGGAATCTTATACAACAGAAACATTACGTGTGGCCCTTGGTAAGGCGTTTAAAACGTTACAAGTAGCAAAAGTACAAGATGCAGCAATCTTACTTGATTCTTTCGTAACAGAGAAGTTAGATGCGATTGATGTAGCTCATATTGCAGCAGAAGTACAAGGCCTTGGTACATATGAATTACAAACGTATAAATCAGATAAAAAGGATCGTGTAGAGTTAGAGAAGTTTACGGCTATTACAGCGGAAGATGCACAGGAAATTGAAGCTGCATTAACAGTTGGCTACGTACATGGACGTGCAACAAATTCAGCTCGTACACTTGTAAATATGCCGCCAAACGTATTAACAGCGACAAAGCTTGCTGAGTATGCTGTTGAGTTAGCGGAGAAGTATGATATGGATTATAAAGTTCTTGAGAAAGAAGAGATGGAAGAGCTTGGTATGGGTGCATTGCTTGCAGTAAACCAAGGTAGTGTAGAGCCACCAAAAATGATCGCTCTTATTTATAAAGGAAAAGAAGAGTGGACAGATGTTATTGGATTCGTTGGAAAAGGAATCACATACGATACAGGCGGGTATTCTTTAAAACCACGTGAAGGCATGGTCGGTATGAAAGGTGATATGGGCGGTGCAGCTGCTGTATTAGGTGCGATGGAAATTATCGGTGAACTTCGCCCTGAGCAAAATGTGATCGCTGTTATTCCATCAACGGATAACGTTGTAAGTGGTACAGCATTTAAGCCAGACGATGTAATCACATCTATGAGCGGAAAAACAATTGAAGTATTAAATACAGATGCAGAAGGTCGCTTAGCATTAGCTGACGGTATTACGTATGCGAAAAAATTAGGTGCAAACTACCTTGTTGATGTTGCGACATTAACAGGCGGTGTAATTGTTGCACTTGGAAATCATACGACAGGCGCAATGACAAACAATGAAGAGTTGTTTGAGCAAGTGCTAGAGGCATCTATGGAAACAGATGAATCAATTTGGCAATTACCAATTTTTGATCGTGATAAAGAACGCGTGAGAAACAGTAAGTTTGCTGATTTAAATAACTCACCAGGCCGTGAAGGACATGCGGTTATGGCAGGTACATTCCTAGGTGAATTCGCTGAAGACACACCTTGGGTACACCTAGACATCGCTGGAACATCTGAAACATCAGGAGCGCATGATTTAGGACCAGCTGGAGCAACAGGTGCAATGGTACGTACACTTGCAACACTTGTTGAACGTTTCGGAGAAGAATAAGATAATAAGAGAAGGCTGTTCCTACATTTTGGAACAGCCTTTTTTATTGGTATGACTATGGATGTCTTATCCCACATGAACTGCCCGTAAACTATAGTTTCACTTTATAAAGAAATTGTATATAAAGTACCGTTTAAAGCAAATGAAGTGCGACCCGTTTCTTCAGAGACAACTAAAATAAGTGCATCGCTTTTTTCTGATAACCCAATTGCAGCTCTGTGACGTGTTCCTAGCTCTGGATCAACTTCTGTACTTTTTGTTAGTGGAAGAATATTAGCAGCTGAAACAATATGATTATTTTTAACGAGAACGGCTCCGTCATGAAGAGGGTTACCTGGATAAAAAATTGATTCGAGCAGTGGTGCGGTTAAATGAGCGTTTAACGTTGTTCCAGTTTGAATACAAGATTCAAGTGTCTCGTTTCGTTCCACAACAATAAGAGCACCGTGTTTTCTGGCGCTTAAATGTTGGACAGCTGTTGTAATGAACTGTGAGCTTTCCGTATAAGGTGATAAATACGCTTGAATATAGTATGTAGCTGCCAGTGTTTGTACATTTGCTAACATATGATGAATATCTTCCATCTTACACAAAATACATTCATCTTCTTTATCAATTGCTTGCCTCATAATTGATAATTCTTTTTCGGCAATTTCAATCATTTGCTTTGTTTGTATTTTAAGTTCTTCTGACAAGCCCCATTCCTGCATAACCCTCATTCCCTTTAGTGGAGTATTTAACCATAGTGTATACAAATATTCCTAGTAAAATCCTGTTAGATTGTAAAAAATATTGAGATACAGGTTGTTTTTTTCATATAATAAAGGTATGACAAGCGAGGGGAGATAGAAGGATGAACTGGAAACAAGAATTTAGTCGCTGGCTTTCATATGCAGAGTTAGACGCAGAACTAAAAGAACAGTTAGAAAACATGAAGCAAGATGAGAAGAAAATCGAGGACAGTTTTTATAAAAATCTAGAATTCGGTACAGGTGGTATGCGTGGTGAACTTGGTGCTGGTACGAACCGTTTAAACGTATATACAGTTCGTAAAGCAACGCAAGGATTAGCGAAGTTTATTGAAAAATTAGGTGAAGAAGCGAAGAAGCGTGGTGTTGTTGTAGCGTATGATTCTCGTCATAAATCACCTGAGTTCGCAATGGAAGTAGCTGCTACACTTGGTGCGCATGGTATTACAACATATGTGTTTGAAAGCTTACGTCCAACGCCAGTGCTTTCTTTCGCAGTTCGTCATTTACATACAGTGAGTGGAATCGTTCTTACGGCAAGCCATAATCCGCCTGAGTATAACGGTTATAAAGTATACGGTGAAGATGGTGGGCAGTTGCCTCCAAAAGAAGCTGATGAATTAATTAGCTACGTAAACGAAGTAGAAGATGAATTAACAGTTGAGGTTGCTGATGTGGAGCAATTAAAAGCTGACGGTTTATTACATATTATTGGACAAGAAGTAGATGATGCGTATGCAGCAGAATTGAACAATGTCATTATTAATAAAGAAATGGTACAAAAGGTTGGGAAAGACTTAAAGATCGTCTTTACACCACTACACGGAACATCAAATATTTCTGTACGCCGTGGTTTAGAAGAAGTTGGATTTACAGATGTAACAGTTGTAAAAGAGCAAGAGTTACCAGATCCGAACTTCTCTACAGTGAAATCACCAAACCCAGAAGAGCATGCAGCGTTTGAGTATGCAATTCGTGACGGTGAGAAGGTAGGCGCAGATGTGTTAATCGCAACAGATCCTGACGCAGACCGCCTTGGCGTAGCAGTTCGTAATCACGATGGTGAGTTCCAAGTATTAACTGGTAACCAAACAGGTGCATTAATGCTTGATTACTTATTATCTCAAAAGAAAGAAAACGGAACGCTTCCAGAGAACGGTGTTGTATTAAAAACAATCGTAACGTCTGAAATTGGCCGTACAATCGCGAAAGCATACGGTTTAGATACAGTTGATACGTTAACTGGATTTAAATTTATTGGTGAGAAAATTAAACAGTATGAAGAAAGTGGACAATACGAATTCCAATTCGGTTATGAGGAAAGCTATGGTTATTTAATTCGTCCATTCTGCCGTGATAAAGATGCAGTACAATCTGTTCTATTTGCATGTGAAGTAGCTGCATACTACAAATCACAAGGTAAAACGTTATACGATGGTCTATTAGAAGTATTTGAGAAGTACGGTTTCTTCCGTGAAGATCTTGTATCGTTAACACTAAAAGGAAAAGATGGAGCGGAACAAATCCAAGAAATGATGGCAACATTCCGTAAAAATCCTCCGAAAGAAGTAGCGGGCTTAACAGTTGTAGCAGTTGAAGACTATAAAGCGAGCATCGTTACATCTTTACAAGATGGACATAAAGAAGAGATTCACTTACCGAAATCAAATGTGTTAAAATATCAATTAGAAGATGGTTCTTGGTTCTGCCTACGTCCATCTGGAACTGAACCGAAGATTAAGTTCTACTTCGGTGTTCAAGATAATTCTTTACAAAATAGTGAACAAAAGTTACTTACTATTAAAGAAGATATTATGAATCGTTTATAATATAAAGTAATTTTAAGTAGTAGGGAATAAAAGGGAGTGAAACCTCCCTTTTATTCTATGTAAGGAAATAATCGTTATTTATTCTGACAGAAGAGAGGGTATTTTGTGATGAAAAGAGTAAGAAAAGCGATAATCCCAGCAGCTGGATTAGGAACACGTTTTTTACCAGCTACAAAAGCAATGCCAAAAGAAATGTTACCGATAGTAGATAAACCAACTATCCAATACATTGTAGAAGAAGCAATAAAATCAGGAATCGAAGATATTATTATCGTTACTGGTAAAACAAAGCGCTCTATTGAAGATCATTTTGATAATGCATTTGAGTTAGAGCAAAACTTATTAGAAAAGAAAAAGTATGAGTTACTTGAAAAAGTACAGGCTTCTTCAAAAATGGTAGATATTCATTATATCCGTCAAAAAGAACCAAAAGGATTAGGTCACGCTGTTTGGTGTGCACGTAAGTTCATCGGTGATGAGCCATTCGCTGTTTTATTAGGTGATGATATCGTTCAAGCTGAAAAACCATGTTTACGTCAATTAATTGAAGAATATGATAAAACGCTTTCTTCTGTTATTGGTGTACAAACGGTTCCAGAAGATGAAACACATCGCTACGGAATTATTGATCCGTTAGAGCAGGAAGGACGTCGTTACCAAGTTCGCAATTTCGTTGAGAAACCAGCAGCAGGTACAGCACCTTCAAACTTAGCAATTATGGGACGTTACGTTTTAACACCTGAAATCTTCATGTTCTTAGAACAGCAACATGTTGGTGCTGGTGGTGAAATTCAGTTAACAGATGCTATCCAAAGCTTAAACGAAATTCAACGTGTATTCGCTTACGATTTCGAAGGAAAGCGCTACGACGTAGGTGAAAAGTTAGGATTCGTTCAAACGACAATCGAAATGGCCCTGCAACACCCAGAATTAAGTGGTGACATGGTTACAATGATGAAGAGAATTTTAGAAGAACATACAAATCAAGAGTCTTAATAAAAAAGAGTTATTTCAGTACGCTGAAATAACTCTTTTTTATTAGGAAATCGTCGAATGAGAATGCTGATAAGCGGAACGACGTACAGCATAATATATACGAGGTGCGATAATGGCACCGATAATTGTAAATACAATATCTTTTACTGCAAACCACATCATAATCATCCAAGCTGTTTTATAGCTCATATTACCACCCATGAAGAGATTGACTGCCCCGTACATGTAAGTAGTACCGATAATATAAGTTAAAATGATTCCTGTGAACGAAGCGATTGCAAATGTACTAAATGTTGGTTTTTCCTTTTGTTCTACTAGTTTTCCTGATACGTAAGCAACGATAATAAATGCGATAATAAAACCACCAGTAGGATCTAAAAGTGCTCCAAATCCAGCTTTGAAGTTAGCGAAGATTGGTGCACCTGCTACTCCAACGAGCATGTAAACAGTCATTGATAATGCACCAAGTCTACTTCCAAGAAGAAGCCCTGCTAAAATTGCGAAAAATGGTTGCATAGATAAGGGGATACCTGCTACTTGCAGGAATGGTGCCCAAGATACAATATTTGCACCAATAGCCATAAGAGCGACGAACATGGCAGCTAATGCTAAATCTAAAACATGAAATCTTCTCATAATGTTAACCTCCTGTTGTTTTTAGGTTAACATTATCGTAGCGAAAATATTTACTTGTTGTCAATCAAAATATTTTGATAAGAAGGCTTCAAATACTCTCTTAGCAACGTATACGGAATACGAAATTGTGGAATTCCGCTTGAATAAGGCGCAATTTCATATAATGGGAAATAAATGACGAGATTGTCCGGTTCTAAAAAGAAGTGGAACTTTTTTGTGCTCATGACCTTTTCGGTTGCATCGGGAAAATAAATGCTTTCATTTTGTTTAATTTGTCTTACAATTTCAGCACGGATTACCTCTTTATATTTATCTTCTTCTTGAAATAAATCGTCTAAGTGTAGTAACTTTTTTTCTTTTAAATCAAATGTATTTGCCTTCCACGTATAAAGACCGTGTGCTCCGCCTGTATATTGATAGTAATTCAAATATAGGCTGAGGAAAGGTGGTTTATTTAAGGAAACTTTATAATCAACATTCGCCACGTACGGATGAAATGGTGTACTGGATCCTTCTGTTTCTTTATAATATTTTTTTGCGTCTTTTTCTAATTTGGTTTTAAATTTGTCAGTAGACTTTTTGTAATAGAAATTGAGCTTATTTTGAAATTTAGAATCGGAAAAATTGTGAAACGAAGGTCTGTTAATTTGATATTCTATATAAGGTTTCTTACCTTTTTGTGTTACAGTCTGAACATCGATTGTCAGGTTGGATGCTTTGGCTGCTAGTACACAATTTGGTACAATAGTCAGCAAGGAGAACATAAGCAGTAATATACAAAATTTCTGTTTCATTTAGGTGAAACCTCCTTATTTAAGTGTTATAAGTAGTTTGAAAATAAATAGGTAAAATTATACATTTAATTAAAGTAAGAGAAGGGGGAAACGATATGGCAAAAACTTTAATGGATTCACTTGGAATTGAGTTGTTAGAGATGACAGAAGATAAGGTGGTTGCTACGATGCCTGTTGATGAGCGTACACATCAGCCGTTTGGTTTTTTACACGGTGGTGCATCTCTTGCATTAGCGGAAACAGTAGCAAGCGTCGGTTCATACAATTTAATTGATCAAGAGAAATGTATTTGTTTCGGTCTAGAAATTAATGCAAATCACATTCGCTCAAAGAAAGATGGGATTGTAACAGCGATCGGAACACCGATACATAGAGGACATTCAACGATGGTTTGGGATGTGCGTATCATTGATGAGAATGATGACTTACTATGTATATCAAGATGTACAGTAGCAATTAAAGAAAAACGTGAAAAGTAAAAAGAGGCTGCTCATTAGAGCAACCTCTTTTTCTTATAATTAGAACTGGATTTTCTTCTCTAAGAAACCTTTTAGTTCGCTAATTGGCATACGAACTTGTTCCATTGTGTCACGGTCACGTACTGTAACAGCTTTGTCTTCAACTGAGTCGAAGTCGTAAGTGATACAGAATGGTGTACCGATTTCGTCTTGACGACGGTAACGTTTACCGATAGAACCAGTTTCGTCAAAGTCTACCATAAAGTCTTTAGCTAGTTCTGCGAATACTTCAGTAGCACCTTCAGATAGCTTTTTAGATAATGGTAAGATAGCTGCTTTGTATGGTGCTAAAGCAGGGTGGAAACGAAGAACTGTACGAGAATCGTTTTCTAATTGTTCTTCTTCATATGCATCACATAAGAATGCTAATGTTACGCGGTCAGCACCTAAAGATGGCTCGATGCAGTACGGTACGTAACGCTCATTCGTTTGTGGATCGATATAGTTAAAGTCTTCGTTAGAGTGTTCCATGTGACGTTTTAAGTCGAAGTCTGTACGAGATGCTACGCCCCATAGTTCGCCCCAACCGAATGGGAATCTGAATTCAATATCAGTTGTTGCGTTACTGTAGTGAGATAACTCTTCTTCACCGTGGTCACGAAGACGCATGCTTTCTTCAGTCATACCAAGTGAAAGTAACCAGTTCTTACAAGTTTCACGCCAGAATGCGAACCACTCTAAATCTTCACCAGGCTTACAGAAGAATTCAAGTTCCATTTGTTCGAATTCACGTGTACGGAATGTGAAGTTACCAGGCGTGATTTCGTTACGGAAGCTCTTACCGATTTGGCCAATACCAAATGGAAGCTTTTTACGCATAGAGCGTTGTACGTTTTTGAAGTTTACGAAAATACCTTGTGCTGTTTCAGGACGAAGGAAGATTTCGTTTGTGCTAGACTCTGTAACACCTTGGAATGTTTTGAACATTAAGTTGAACTGACGGATTTCAGTGAATTCTTCACTACCGCAATCAGGACATTTTACTTCATGTTCTTTCATTAGGTCAGCCATTTGGTCGAAAGTAAGACCGTCAACAACCATTTCGATGCCTTTTGCATCTAATGCATCTTCAATTAATTTGTCAGCACGGTGACGCGCTTTACATTTTTTACAGTCGATCATTGGATCGTTGAAGTTACCAACGTGACCAGAAGCGATCCAAGTTTTTGGATTCATTAAAATAGCTGCGTCTAAACCAACGTTGTATGGAGATTCTTGAATGAATTTTTTCCACCAAGCTTTTTTAACGTTATTTTTTAATTCGATTCCAAGTGGACCGTAATCCCAAGTGTTTGCAAGACCACCGTAAATTTCAGAACCAGGGAAAACGAAACCGCGATGTTTCGCTAAGTTTACTACTTGTTCCATTGAATACATAATAAAATCCTCCTTTTGAAAGTTAACGTATTGGCGATGACGTGCTCAGGTAACTTGTGAAACGAGCAGTATATGCTTTGAAAAACATAAAAAAACGCTCATCCCAAGGCTTAATTGCCTAGGGACGAGCGTTTGCCCGCGGTTCCACCCTAGTTGATACACAAAAGGTGCATCCACTTTATCACGTATTGCTCGAGACTGCCGTTTCCTTGCGGCTTCAGGCTTTCACTATCCCTGAATCGCTTTTTGTGCAAGTACTTATAAGTCCGTCATCGCTACTTATATTAATAATAATGAACATATTCTAACACGTTCTTTTTTAAATCTCAATAGAGGAACGCGTCTATCTATGATAGAGTCTCGCCTATTTTTTCGTTATTTATTCCGTAATTTTGTTTAATGTGCTTAATTGCTTCACGTTTACTGAGCGGGGCAAGCTCGTTATTTTGCACGTAATCCCAAACGACATCGGGCTTTGTTTTTGCATACTCGCGAAGGACCCATCCAATCGCTTTTTGAATGAAAAATTCTTTTGAAGAATGTAGCTGTCCAATAATCCAGAAAAGAAGTTCTTCATCCATCTTTTGTTTATATTTCAGCTGGAATAAAATAGCTGCGCGTTGTAACCATATGTTATCTGATGCAATCCATTTTGGAATATAGGCAGAAATCAATTCCGGATGTTTTAAAAAGATATTACCTAAAAAAGTAGGAACGATGCTATCAACAGAATCCCACCAAGATTTCGTGACAATTAGTTCTTCGAAGAAGGGGATATGTGTTTCGTTTATATGCTTTTTATATTTTTGCATAATATCAAGAGCAGCTGCTTGAAATTCACGTTCTGGTAAGTCCCAAAGCTCACGCACGATGATTTGGAAGTCTTTTTGATCTGGGAGAGTATGTATTTGGATGACGTCTTTTAATAACTGTCTTCTCTCGGGAGTTTGAATGCCGAGAAACGGGAAGTGATTTTTCATATAACGTGCCATCGGTTCTGCTTTTTCCGGATTTTTGTGAGCTATGAAATGCTCTTGTAATGCTTTTACAAATGGATGCATCAGTTGTTCTCCTCTCTTATTATCTTGCTCTTATTATTATACAGAGAGTTTGGATAAATTTTAAAACATAACTTGCAATGGAATGAAATATGTTGAGAGTAGAGAGGAGAGGATAAGATGGAAGATCAGGGTTTACTAGCAGGTTTCTTTGCTCTTAGTTTTGCGTTTATTCTTGTTATATTGATTTGGGCAGTTATTGCATATTTGTTAACGGCTTTTGCACTGTATACGATGGCGAAAAATGATGGTGCAACCGATGGTGCTCTTGCATTTATTCCTTTTTTAAATAGTAAGATATGGGGTGATTTAGCGAAAGACAAATTACCAGATTTCTTGAAAGAAGAAGCGGGATGGAAAGTATTCGGTATATATGTCGCATGTTTCATTTTTAATTTCGTACCAATTCTATATTTAATAGCAACAGCTGTATCGATTGTGCTGTCTATTTATCTTATCTACGCAATTTTAGATAGATACGGAACGAACTCTATATTATTTACGATTATTCATACCATTACATTTTCAGTTTTCTTGCCGATTCACTTGTTCATTATTCGAAATGAGCCGGTGAGGTATAACGAGTAGATTTGTTATTTTTTGTTAATAAATTGATGTATTTTAAATATGTGTAATGAAAAAAGCGCCCTGTTTATTTGGGCGCTTTTTCTACTACATTAGGTAGCGTAAATAAATATAAATATGAGAAATGATTAATGAAACGATCATAATTGGGAAACCGACTTTTAGGAAGTCCATGTAGCTAAATTTATGTCCTTCGCGGCTTGCGATACCTGCAACGATTACGTTAGCAGAAGCTCCGATTAATGTTCCGTTTCCACCTAGACAAGCACCTAATGCTAATGCCCACCATAATACGTCGATTTGTGCGTCAGAAGGTGATAAACCTAGCCCAACTGCCATATCGTTAATAAGTGGGATCATTGTTGCAACGAATGGAATGTTATCAATTGTTGCCGAGGCGATACCAGATACCCATAAAATAAGGATAGATGCTTGAGAAATATCTCCGCCCGTTATTCCAATTACTTTTTGAGCTAACATTTTGATAAGACCGATATCGATAAGTCCTCCAACGAGTACGAATAGTCCTGCGAAGAAGAAGATTGTTACCCACTCTACACTTGCGAATACCTCTTCAATTTCATGCTCTTTCACACCAATTAGCATAAGAACAGTAGCACCAGTTAAAGCAATGATAGCTGCATCAACGTGGAAGATTGAATGAGTCATGAAACCTACGATTGTAAGTCCAAGTACTGTTAAAGATTTTTTCATTAATACTGGATCTTTAATGTATTGTTTTTCATCAAGGCTCATTAATTTCTTAACTTGTACAGGATCAGCAATTAATTGTTTACGGTACATGAAGTAAAGTATTACTGCTGTAACTGCAATAATAATAATTACGATTGGTGCTAAGTTTAGCAAGAATGCATTGAAGTCTAAATGCTTGTTTGCAGAACCAATCATAATATTTGGTGGATCACCAATTAATGTTGCTGTTCCTCCAATGTTTGAAAAAATAATTTCAGAAAGTAAATAAGGAACAGGATTTACTTGCAGTATGCGCGTAATAGATAAAGTAACTGGAACAACAAGAAGTACAGTTGTAACGTTATCTAAAAATGCGGAACCAAGCGCAGTAAGTAAGGAAAGTGAAATTAAAATTTTAATTGGATTTCCTTGTGCCCCTTTTGCTGCTTTAATGGCAACGTATTGGAAGACACCCGATTTACTCGTAATATTCACCAGAATCATCATACCGATGAGTAGCGTAATCGTCCCCCATTCAATATGTTTCGTAAAGGCGTTGTGTAAATCAACGACCCCCATAATTACCATGAGTGCTGCACCAAGAAGTGCGATGACAGCACGATTAATTTTTTCAGAAATAATAATGGCATATGTAATTAAAAAGACTGCGATAGCAAAATAATACTGCCAGTTTGCGAGCTCTTGCGTTGTTTCGTGCAAAACTCTCATCTCCTTTCATTCACTTTTCTTAGTGTGTCAAAAATGTTCTCAAAGAAACACACATAAAGTCATTATAAAGTAGAAAAATGGAGGATGTAAATGAAAGGGCGTATTTTGTTATATTTTCTGCAACGGTTACTTTTTCTTATTTTTAAAAATATTTGTGGGCATTTGACATATATATAAGATACATCCAATCTGAATATTTAAAATGGAATTAGCATTCGAGCTTGTTCGTGTAGGAGTGTCAAATAGAAAGGAATGACAAAGATGATAAGGAAGGGATCGTATGGATGAACAACGATTTTTATTTTTGGATTTTGAGTTTACGATGCCCCAGCACAGAAAAAAACCAAAAGGATTTTTCCCGGAGATTATTGAGGTAGGACTCGTTTCGGTTGTTGGCTGTAAGGTAGAAGACACGTATTCAGCTCATGTTAGGCCGAAAACTTTTCCTTCTTTAACAGATCGATGTAAGAAATTTTTAGGGATTAAACAAGAAGCCGTAGATAAAGGAATTTCGTTTCCAGAACTCGTTGAAAAACTTGCAGAATATGAAAAGAGATGTAAACCGACCATTGTTACGTGGGGAAATATGGATATGAAAGTGTTGAAGCATAATTGTGAAATGGCGGGAGTCGACTTTCCATTCTTAGGACAGTGCCGTGATTTATCGCTTGAGTATAAGAAGTTTTTTGGGGAGAGAAATCAAACAGGATTGTGGAAAGCAATTGAGGCGTATGGAAAAGTAGGGACGGGTAAGCATCATTGTGCGCTAGATGATGCGATGACGACGTATAATATTTTTAAGTTAGTAGAAAAAGATAAAGAGTATTTAGTGAAACCGGCACCTCCAACGTTGGGAGAACTTGTTGATTTTTCAAAAGTGTTAAAGAAAGTGAGTACACAGTAACGACCAAATTGCACAGTATGTAATTTGGTCGTTTTGTTTTTTTAAAGTTTGTAGTCTTTTTTTAATTGCTCTAATGTTTCTAGACTACGAACCGCAAAAGGTGAATCATCTTCAGAAAATGAATTCATTTGAGTTTCTAATGCTAATTTGAGTGAATCTGTATAATCTGGAATTTCTCCTTCATATTTCTTCACCATTTGCTCTGGAATGTTCGTCTGTTCACGGAAAGCTAAAGCGCGTCTTTCATGGAAAAATGGTACGTCAGCTTGTTTTACGTTATGTAAGTCACCTTGCACCGGATGTTTTAAAACAGCTAATACTTTTACGACGTAACTGCCAGGACGGCTATTTGTAACTTCGCCGATGTATTTTCCCGTTTTATAAATACCAGTAACGATTTCACCAATTTCAAATGTTTCTCTCATATTTTTCACCTCAAGTTTATAGTAAGGAAAGTAGGAGAAGGAGTCAAAGAAATCATTCGCTTTCGGAACACCCCTTGAGAATATGAATCGGTTCAACTATAATTTAAAATAATATAACAGAAAATTCTGATGGTTTGCAAATCCTATAATAAGGAGTGTTTCATATGATGCCTTTATATTTTCCGGAAGATAAAACAGAATATATTATTCCAGGGATTGTTTGCGTTCTATTTATCATTGGTGCTGTTGCCACGTGGCGTATGTTCATTCGTGTATCAAAACGAGAAGCAGACCGATTGCAGAAGGTTGAAGAAAAATTGTTAGCAGAAAAGAAACAGTAATTCATTTTTGTATGTTTCCCTCTATGCTCGGACAATCTAAGGGCAGAATACATTTTGGAGGGAATTGAATGAAAAAACGGCTTTTTTTCAGTTGTTGTTTATTATTTCTGATGGCGGGTTGTGACCAAGGAAAGCCGAAAGAAATTGACGTAAAATTACATAATGCTTCAGGTGATGAAGTAGGGACTGCGAAAGTAGTACAGCAAACAAGCGGAGTGAAAATTACGATTAAAGGAGAAGGTTTTGCACCTGGCCCGCACGGTATACATGTACACGAAATTGGCGAGTGTAAAGCACCACGTTTTGAGTCATCTGGGAATCATTTTAATCCTGATAATAAAAAACATGGACTTCTTAATCCGAAGGGTGCAGAAAACGGTGATTTACCGAACGTAATCGCAGACGGTTCTGGAAAAATTAAAGCAGAAATCGATGCGCCGCATATAACACTTGAAGAAGGAAAAACGACGATTCATAGAAAAGATGGAGCGTCTATTATTATTACAGAAAACGCTGATGATGGCATGACACAACCGACAGGTAAATCCGGTGATCGAATTGCTTGTGGCGTCATTGTAAAAAAAGCATCGGATATGAAGAAAAAGTAAAAGCTACCGTGCATGGTAGCTTTTTTGTGTAGTGTAAGTGAAAATATATCAGCGATTATTGGAATATATCGACTGTAACTCAAATTATATCAGCGATTATTGGAATATATCGACCGCAACTCGAAATATATCAGCGATTTTTAAAATATATCGACTTACCGACAAAATATGACAAAGGAGGCTGTCCTAAATAGCCTCCTTTCTTATTATGAAAACGTATGGCGCAGTCTATTTAAAATTTCTTCTAAAACAGATCTTGGACAGCCGATGTTAATTCGAATATGTTCTTCGCCGCCTAATCCGTATTTCTCACCAGGTTCAACGATAATTTTCCCTTTTTCCTCAAGCAATGTGGTGCGCTCACTTTGAGAAAGTTGTAGGCGGGAGCAATCAATCCATAATAAAAAGCTACCTTCTGGCTTCGTTACGGAAAGAGTAGGTATGTGATCTTTAATATATTTACAAGCGAATTGAGCGTTATCTTCTATATATAATCGAATTTCATTTAGCCAATCGTTACATTCTGTATAGGCACTTTGCATCGCTGTATAGGCGAATATATTTAATCCGTGGAAGCCTTGTCTATATTGGATAGATGTAAAGGCTTGACGGAGTTTTTCATTTGGAATGATAATAATCGATGATTGTAATCCAGCAATATTAAATGTTTTACTCGGAGCCATACAAGTAATCGTGCGCGCTGCTAATTCTTCGGATAAGGAAGCGAACGGTGTATGTGTATGATCTGCATAAATAATATCAGAATGAATTTCGTCTGCTACAACGATTACATTATATTTTGTACATAACGCGCCAAGTTGTGTAAGTTCCTCTTTTGACCAAACACGTCCGATCGGATTGTGAGGACTACAAAGAAGCATGAGTTTGACGCCTTGTTGAAATTGTTTTTCTAAATGCTCGAAGTCTATCGTATATGTATCATTTTGTTTCTGTAATGGACTTACGCATAATTGTCTGTTGTTTGTTGTGACCATTTCGAAAAATGGGGGATAAATAGGTGGTTGTACGAGAACGGATTCGTATTCTTTTGTGAAGGCCTGTATGCTCGTACTAAGAGCTGGAACAATCCCAGCGCTAAAGACAATCCATTCTTTTTGAATATCCCAGTTGTACTGTTTTTTTGTCCAGTTACAAATAATATCGCCAATATTTTCGGGAGGAAGTGTATAGCCGAAAATAGGATGCTCGATACGTTTCTTTAAAGCAGTTTGAATTGGTTGTGGTACTTCAAAATCCATATCAGCAATCCAAGCGTGGATAAGTTCTTCGTTTTTATATGTATCCCATTTTATACTATGAGTTCCACGTCGATTGACTGTTTTATGAAATAGTTGCATAAGTTTGCCCCCTTCTTCTGTAAAACCGTTAAGTTATGAAAGTTCTCTCTCTTCTTATAGAATAGCTGATGTGATAGGATAAAGAAAAGTATTAAAAAGTGAAAAGGCGGGAAGCGAATGGGTACATATGAAAAGATGATAGAGGTTGTGAAGAATTGGGATCCGTTTCAAATGGGACCGGAGTTTTATGAAACAGAAGCGAGCGATGCTGTGAACGTCGCAAGTGTGTTTGATGATCCAAAATACATCGCAAAGAAGATTCAACATATATACTTTATGTCTTTTGAGGAAGTACCTGCGCTTGAAAAATGTGAGAAGTTAGCTGTGGAATTACTTGTAATAAAAGAAGGCGGAAGTTGTTCATTGTAGGCTGTCGGAAATTCCGACAGCCTTTTTTATATTATTGCGCGGAAAACGCGATAATTTCTTCATAAACATGTTCAGGTTTTTCCTCAGGTAGTAAATGCCCTGTATTTTCGTAAGAAATAAATTTCGAATTCGGTAAATCTTTGTGTAGACGATGACCTACATGTACAGGGACGACGCGATCTTTTTCACCCCAAATGAGCAGTATAGGTGTTTCGATTTTTTTTAATTCAATTGAAGATAAGTCACCTTCACGATCTCGTATCATACGAGTTAAAGCGGGGAATATACGGTTGTCATAAAAAGGAGCGGAGTAACCTTCCTTCATTTCATCGTCAATTAATGAATGATCATGAACGACATTCATTAAGTTATGAACAATGCCGCGGCGTATAATCCAGTTCTTTACGTATAAATGAAAGAACGGCAAATAAGAAGAATACATTAAAGGTAAGTTTGCGCGTGCTAAATAACTCGAGCTGCATAATAAAATCGTCTTTGAAATTAATTCAGGACGTATACGGTTTACATAAAGAGAAATTTGCCCACCCATAGAATGCCCAACTAACACAATGTTTGAGAGAGATAAGTGTTCGATTAAATCAATAATAATCGTTGCTAAATTGTGATAAGAATACTTAAACAGATGAGACTTATCACTTTTTCCGAACGGTGGTAAATCAAGAGCAATGACTGTTCCTTCTTTCGATAGTAAAGGAATGAGACGGCGGTAACTGAATGAGGAAGATAAAAATCCGTGAACGAGCACAAAAGTAGGACGTTCCGTTTTATTATCATGTTCATACAATTCGTAATGAATAGTAGTGCCGCGAGTGGAAAAAGTGAAATAAGGACAAGTATATTCGTGATTCATTTTTTGTCACTCCATTGATTTTTGTTCATATCATCTCCAAGAGAAAAGAAAATATGTTAACAAAAAAAGGCAAGATGACGATGTCATCTTGCCTTTCGTTTATTTATCATTACCCGCGAACAACATTAGGCGGTGTTTTTCCTTGTAAGCCTGCAACTAAATTTTCAGCGGCTGTCATAGCCATTTGCTGCCTAGTTTTTAACGTTGCAGATCCGATGTGCGGTAAAGTCACAACATTTTGTAATGATAAGAGCGGATTATCTTTTTGAATTGGCTCTTGTGTAAAAGTATCGATGCCTGCTGTAAAGATTTTCTTTTCTGCTAATGCATGGATTAATGCTTCTTCATCTACTGTTTTCCCGCGAGAAGCATTAATGAAGATAGCTGTTTCTTTCATTAATGAAAATTCCTTTTCTCCGATAAGATGATACGTTTCATCTGTTAATGGAGTAAGAAGAACGATAAAGTCAGACTGTTTTAGTATCGTCTGTAAATCACAATAGGTAGCATCGAATTTTTGTTCAGCTTCTTCTTTACGGCGACGGTTGTAATAAAGAACATTCATATCAAATCCGAATCTCGCTCGTTTTGCAACGGCTTCTCCAATTCGGCCCATACCGATAATACCGATCGTACTATGGTGTACATCCAGTCCGAAGTGCTCTTTTCCAATTTCGGCATTCCATTCACCATTTTTTACGTAAGAGTCGAGTTCACAAACACGGCGACCAGCAGATAGCATAAGAGCGAAAACGAGGTCAGCTACTGTATCATCTAGTACGTATGGTGTATTTGTTCCGATTACATTTCGATTTGCCATCGCTTGTAAATCAAAATTATCGTAACCGACAGAAATGTTGCTCACTACTTTTAAGTTAGGAGCCGCCTCCAATAATTCTTCATTAATAGCAGATCCAAAATTTAATAAACCATCTTTATCTTGTATTTTCTCCAATAGAACATCACGAGGTACCTTCTCATTTTGCTCCCATTTTTCATAATCACAGTGTTCTGATAAATAGTTTTCTACAAATGTTGGAACTGGTTCAGCAATATAAACTTTTGGTTTCACGGTTCCATCCCCTTTCGCTTTATCACGCATTTTTCCACTGATTAAAGTTTCACTTTACCCCGCTTTAACGAGCAGTAAGACTCCCACCTAAAAAGACGGTTGAGGCAAAGAAGTGAGGTGGGAGATTAACTGCTCGTAAAAGCCCGATTGGTGTGGGCTAATAATCCATGGAGTGAACCTTTCCATGGATTAAAGTTTCACTTTATTTTGACATAATTCACTAAAAAAATCTTCTTTTCAAACTGGAAAGTGTATTTGTATAATTTAGACACAAACGAAAAGGAAGGATGATTTATATGGTGACAGAAAAAGAATTAGAATTATTAGCTTGTCTTGAAAAAAGTAGTCGATTATCTGTAGATACATTAGCAAAGCTGTTAAATATAGAAGTAGAAGAAGTAAAGAAAATGGTTGAGAAATTAGAAGCAGAAAAGATTATTGTGGATTATGTAACACATATCGATTGGACGAAGGTGAAAGAACATACAGGTTTAACGGCAATGATCGATGTGAAAGTTACGCCAAAGCACGGCGTTGGATTCGATGCGGTTGCTGAACAAATTTATCGTTATTCAGAAGTGAAATCTGTGTATTTAATGTCTGGGACATATGATCTGTCTATTACATTAGAAGGAAAGACAATGGGAGAAGTAGCGATGTTTGTTTCTGAGAAATTAGCAACAATTGAATCTGTCGTTTCTACAACAACGCATTTCATTTTGAAGAAGTATAAACATGAGGGAATTATTTATGATAAAAACGATGATGATAAGCGAATTGTGGTGACGCCATGAAGCAATTTGAACTATCTAGAGCAGCAGAATCTTTACAACCATCTGGTATTCGGAAGTTTTTCGATTTAGCAGCAAATATGAAAGGTGTTATTTCACTTGGAGTAGGAGAACCAGATTTCGTTACGCCGTGGAATGTAAGGCAAGCATGTATTCGTTCTTTAGAACAAGGATATACATCATATACAGCAAATGCAGGATTATTGGAGCTCCGTCAAGAAATAGCAAAGTATCTAAAAAAACAATTTGAAGTATCTTATGATCCAAACGATGAAATCATTGTTACAGTTGGAGCGAGTCAGGCGTTAGATGTAGCGATGCGCACGATTATAAATCCTGATGATGAAGTACTCATTATTGAACCAAGTTTCGTTTCTTATGCCCCGCTTGTGACATTAGCTGGAGGAGTTCCGGTTCCTGTGGCGACTACTTTAGAAAATGAGTTTAAAGTACAACCACAGCAGATCGAAGCAGCTATTACAGCGAAAACAAAAGCAATTTTACTTTGTTCACCAAATAACCCAACAGGTGCAATGTTAAATAAGTCCGAGCTTGAAGAAATAGCAGTGATTGTTGAGAAGTACAATTTAATCGTATTATCTGATGAAATTTACGCAGAGCTCGTATACGACGAAGTATATACAAGTTTCGCGAGTATTAAAAATATGCGTGACCATACGATTTTAATTTCAGGATTTTCAAAAGGATTTGCGATGACAGGATGGCGCCTTGGTATGATTGCAGCTCCTGTTCATTTTTCAGAATTAATGCTCAAAATTCACCAATATTCCATGATGTGTGCACCGACGATGTCTCAGTTCGCAGCACTTGAAGCGTTACGCGCGGGGAATGATGAAGTAATTCGGATGAGAGATAGTTATAAGAAACGCCGTAATTTTATGACGACATCTTTCAATGAAATGGGATTAACATGTCATGTGCCTGGCGGAGCATTTTATGTCTTTCCTTCTATTTCTTCAACTGGACTATCTTCGGCGGAATTTGCAGAACAGTTATTATTAGAAGAAAAAGTGGCTGTTGTACCTGGAAGTGTATTTGGCGAAAGTGGTGAAGGATTTATTCGTTGCTCGTATGCAACATCGCTTGAACAACTAATGGAAGCAATGAAGAGAATGGAACGGTTCGTAGAGAATAAAAAAAGGACAAAACACAATACGTTTTGTCCATAAAAGGGGGGGAATACTAGAAAGCCATGTGTTAGTATTCTATCCTAATATTGGAGAATTATACTTACTTAAGGAAATTTTTTCATGAATTTTGAATGCGTTCTGTCATAGTGGTATAATTTACTAATATAAGGTATACGTATCCTGAGTAGCTTTA
This sequence comes from Bacillus sp. MN7755, assembly GCF_054771475.1. Classification (NCBI taxonomy): domain Bacteria; kingdom Bacillati; phylum Bacillota; class Bacilli; order Caryophanales; family Bacillaceae; genus Bacillus; species Bacillus sp. MN7755. The sequence continues at coordinate 4,951 of NZ_BTRL01000001.1, read as the reverse complement.
CTTAGGGTACGTACTAACTAATCGGATATTTAACAATAAATCATCTGCTTTGCTATCTACAATTGTAGAGAAAATGGTAAACGTATGGGAGTGTTTCATATGTCAGAACAATATACAACAGGAGTGGTTGTAACAGGGAAAGTGACTGGGATTCAAGATTACGGTGCATTTGTAGCGTTAGATGCAGAAACGCAAGGACTTGTGCATATATCTGAAATTACAAATGGATATGTAAAGGATATTCATGACTTTTTAAAAGTCGGCGATACAGTAGAAGTAAAAGTACTTTCAATTGATGAAGAACACAGAAAAATGAGTTTATCGTTAAAAGCGGCGAAAAGAAAACAAGGACGGATTCTTATACCGAATCCATCTGAGAACGGATTTAATACGCTGCGAGAAAAGCTAACAGAATGGATTGAAGAGTCCGAGTTAACAAAGTAAAAGAGGAGCGCATATGAGCGTTCCTCTTTTACTTTATCTTATGATATATATTTGCAAATATGATTGCATGCAATCATATTCGTATGTCGGAGGTGAAGTAAAGACATACTGACTAGCGAATTTCGTTCGTTTCTGGGTGAGTGCCAAGATTTTCTGATGGTTTAAAGAGTAAACCAAGATTGATAAGCCCAGAAAGACCAACGATGCCGTAAATAATACGTGAAAGAGCTGAGTTTTGTCCACCGAAAATGGCTGCCACTAAGTCAAACTGGAAGAACCCGATTAGTCCCCAGTTCACAGCGCCAATTACAGTGAAAACTAATGCGATACGTTGCAGAGTACTCATGAAAAAGCCCCCCCTTAGTTGTGAAGCATGAGCAAGCGATGAGTTAATTAACTCTTTTATAGAATGGGGTAGTTATGTTGTTTTTATACATAAAAAATGTTTGAAATAGGATGTATATACATCTATACCGAAAAATGCGAATTTTTATGCAAAAAATGAACTTTTTCTAAAAAATATATATTGGTTACGTTTACAATGGGTGAATCGCTTGATTTACAACTTCAGTTTCGCTAAAGTGAATACAGAAATACATATCCATAATTGGAGGGAAAAAGATGAGTACACATGTAACGTTCGACTATTCTAAAGCGTTATCCTTCATCGGTGAACATGAAATCACTTATTTACGTGATGCAGTGAAAGTAACACATCACGCAATCCACGAAAAAACTGGAGCTGGGAACGATTTCCTTGGGTGGGTAGACCTTCCGCTTCAATATGACAAAGAAGAATTTACTCGCATTCAAAAATGCGCAGAAAAAATTAAAAATGACTCTGACATTTTACTTGTTGTCGGTATCGGTGGTTCTTACCTAGGAGCACGTGCAGCAATCGAAATGTTAAACCATTCTTTCTACAACACGCTTTCTAAAGAACAACGTAAAACTCCACAAGTGCTATTTGTTGGACAAAACATTAGCTCCACTTACATGAAAGATTTAATGGACGTATTAGAAGGTAAAGACTTCTCTATTAACGTTATTTCCAAATCAGGTACAACAACAGAGCCAGCACTAGCATTCCGTATTTTCCGTAAGTTATTAGAAGAAAAGTATGGAAAAGAAGAAGCTCGCAAACGTATTTATGCAACTACAGATAAAGCGCGTGGTGCATTAAAAACATTAGCTGATAACGAAGGTTACGAAACATTTGTTATTCCGGATGATGTTGGAGGACGTTTCTCTGTATTAACGCCAGTTGGTTTATTACCAATCGCAGTAAGCGGCTTAAATATTGAAGAGATGATGAAAGGTGCAGCTGCTGGTCATGATGACTTCGGAACATCAGAACTAGAAGAAAACCCAGCTTACCAATACGCGGTAGTTCGTAACGCTCTATACAATAAAGGAAAAACAATTGAAATGCTTGTTAACTATGAGCCAGCACTTCAATACTTCGCTGAGTGGTGGAAACAGTTATTTGGTGAAAGTGAAGGAAAAGATCAAAAAGGTATTTTCCCATCTTCAGCAAACTTCTCAACTGACTTACACTCATTAGGTCAATACGTTCAAGAAGGTCGTCGTGACTTATTTGAAACAGTTCTTAAAGTAGGTAAATCTACACATGAACTGACAATTGAAGCAGAAGAAAACGATTTAGATGGATTAAACTACCTTGCTGGTGAAACTGTAGACTTCGTAAACACAAAAGCATACGAAGGTACATTACTTGCACATAGCGATGGCGGAGTACCAAACTTAATCGTAAATATTCCTGAATTAAATGAGTACACATTCGGTTACCTTGTATACTTCTTCGAAAAAGCGTGTGCGATGAGCGGCTACTTATTAGGCGTAAATCCATTTGACCAACCAGGAGTAGAAGCATACAAGAAAAACATGTTTGCTTTACTTGGTAAACCAGGATTTGAAGAATTAAAAGCAGAATTAGAAGAGCGTTTAAAATAATAAAAAGCGGCCGGAATCCGGCCGCTTTTTATTATTTCATCGAAAAGTCCATCAATATATTCAAACTAGAGTGGGTATGCTAAAGAAAAAGTCTAGGAGGGATGGGCTTGATTCCGATTCAATCAAATTTAGAAGGACGTACATATGCGTTATATAAGTTAGAAGAAATAATGAAGCCACTTGGATATAGCATTGGTGGCAATTGGGATTATGATAAAGGATGCTTTGATTATAAAATCGATGAAGAAGATGGCTATCAATTTCTGCGAGTGCCATTTACAGCCATTGATGGAGAATTAGATGTACCTGGTGTAGTAGTCCGCCTTGAAACGCCGTATATTCTTTCGCACGTATATCAAGACGAACTAGATGAGCATGTGAATACTTTAACAGCTGGAACGAGTGGGATGGATCAATTTGCTGAGCCGAAAGATCCAGATGGAGATGTGAAAAGAAAATATATCAATATTGGGAAAGTGCTTGTACAAGAACTAGAGCGTCATTTTATTAATGGTGAATAACAATGAGTATGTCGCTTTCAATGAGAACAAAGGAATGGACTGGATTAATCATATATTGTTCGTCGCGCTTTATACCTAATAAGAGAATGTTTTGCTTTAAAAGAGTATAGCTGCAATTTGCAAAAGTTTGTCCGGTGCAGGATGGGGGAAGCTCCATCAGTTGTAATTTGTTATCAGAGATTTCATCGTAAAGTGAAAATAGTACACCTGAAATAGAAGGGAATAAAAGAGAAGCGGTAAAAACATAGCTCGTTAATTTATTTCCTTCTATAATTTCTGATACACCAGCTCTCGTTGCATTTTGTATTTGTTCAGAAGTAAGAAGTTCTGCGATGCAGTGAATGTTTGGATTGAGACCTTTTGCAGTTAAAATATTTAAAATGGACTGTGTATCAGCTAAGCTTTCGTTTTTTTCTTTATCAGCTGTTATTAATATAGTGTGAGCCGTTGTAATATTAGCTTTTAATAACGTTTGATCGTGATGGGCGCATCCCTTTATAAATTCTAAATGATGAAATGGTTTTGGAAGTAAAGAAAGTGTTTCATCAATTAAAACGATATCAAGGTTCGGTTGTAAGATGTGCATTTGTTTTACAACATGTTTTGCCCGTTCGTTCCAGCCGACAATAATCATATGACCGTTAGAAGTCGCAGCTTCTTCTCCTTTAACTTTCATATATTGTTTATTAATCATATCAGTGGCGAATAGAACCATATAATAAGAACAAAAACCGGTTCCAAATAAAATAATACCCATACCGATAAGTTTGCCTATTAGTGTATGTGGGGCAAAGTCACCATAGCCAACAGTGAAAATTGTAACGATTGACCACCAAATTCCATCAAACCATGTGGTGAAGTGCGATGGTTCTAATCTATGTATAAGAAAGCCGGAAAAAGCAGTAAGTACAACAATAAAGCAAATTAAACGAAAAATAATGGAATCACGAAATGTATCTACTAAATTTGGACGGGATTTCAATTGCCCATTCCTCCTTACTTTGCAGGACTACATTCATTGTTACCATTATAGAAAAAAGAAAAACTCTCTAATTTATAAAGAGAGTTTGTTTTCTGTTACATACTTTCCACTTCAGTTTGTTGGACACTTTCAAGATGTTGGAGAGCGTAGTAAACATCGGCAGTATGTCTTTTTTGATCGATACATAATTTAAGATGTAAATAGTGAGAGCCATTTTCTAACGTTTTAAGCTTCATATTCTTCACTTTTATATCCATTTCTTTTATTTCTTCAATTACAACCGGGATATTGTCCATATTTCGCACAACAAGTTTCACTACGATATCACGTTGGCGAAATGATCTAGGTCCTACAAATTTCATTGTTAATGGTATAAGTTCTACACTAATCATAAGGAAACACATCCCGAAAATGGCTTCGATATAGAATCCGGCCCCAACGGCAATACCGATACCGGAAGCACCCCAAATCATAGCAGCAGTTGTTAATCCTGCAATACTATCGTTTCCTCTACGTAAAATAACACCGGCACCTAAAAAACCAATTCCAGATACAATTTGAGCGGCAAGTCGAAGAGGATCCATATTCATATGGTCGGTATGTGGTAAATTGTAAGCTGCTTTAATAGAAACAATCGTCAGGAGGCAACTAATAATAGAAATAACTAAACAAGTTTTTAAACCAAGTGGTTTCCGTTTTAATTCGCGCTCTAAACCGATGGCAAATCCTAAAATTGCCGAGAGACCTAGTTTGATTAATAAATCGGTATAGTCCATATGTATTCCTCCTTGTATGATATGGTATATGAATAAAACGTTTATTATAGAAAGAAACGCTTTTTGATAGAGTAACTTTATATAGAATATATGTAGGAATTGCTCATACATGAAAGAGATATTTCGTTTAAGTATATGATATTAAAAAAGAAATGTAGTTAATTTAAAAAAGTTTTCAAAAGGTGTTGCATTTCATTTTTCTGCATGATATATTAATAACCGTCGCTGATGCGGAAACGCAGAAAACGACAAAA